>NZ_QOLC01000044.1 GCF_003333325.1 Candidatus Ulvibacter alkanivorans
AAAAACTAACTCGTGTTTTTGAGTCACTCGTTGTTTTAGCGGGTGCAAATGTACAACAGTTTTTTTAATCTGCAATACATTTTTAAAAATAATTTCAAAAAATTAGAACGTTTGTTTTCGCTTGTCGAACTACATTTTACGTAGCGCTTTTTAAGCTTCCTTTTAAAACCCTATCGGGTTCCTAAGGCGGGTGCAAAGATAGATTCCTTTTTGGTTTCTCCAAACATAAATTGGAGTTTTTTTAGAAAATTTTTCCTACGAAAATGTAAGCTACTGACTGGCGAACAATTAGCCCTCACCCTACTATTTTACACCCTTTTATACCTTAATATATATACTAATTTGACCCTATTATAACTCTTACCTCCCAACGCCCCGCGATAGGGATTGAGCGGAGCAACAGTAGACACTACTGTTATGTGTGAGCTCTGCCTTTTGCCATAGGCATAAGGGAAGCGAGTAGCGAAAGCCCGGTGCTATTTTTAAACAAAAAAAATAGCGATCGCCCAACGCATATAAAACAACAACAGTCGGTTCTTATTAAATCGCAGGCGATCGAACCATAGATTTTATTTTGTGTTACTTTTGCGAGAAATTTGACCGTATGAACATTCTATTTCAACTTCTATTGTTAGGACTGGTTTCCTTAAGTTGTTGTGCGCTTATAAAAAACAAAATAGCGGCCATAGCAACATCGATAGTTTTGGGGGTTTTCTTGACCCTACAATTGGTGTCGGTGCAATTAGGCGGAAGCGTTATCGACTATAAGTTCTATGAACATTTGAATATTGCCGAAGCTTGGTCGCTGCGCGGTTTCTACGCAAAAGAATATATCGTATTTACCTTAGTGCTTGTAGTGTTGGCCACCCTACTCTATTACGGTAGTCGACTCTTACGAAGAAAAGCGGTTTCGTGGAAGGTATTGGCAATTGCAGTGGTCGTTGGACTTGTAGGAATGAGTTTTCCGAATGGTATCGTGCACAATATCTATTCGATCGCTAACATTAAGTTCACACAGTCAAAATCTTTTGAAACGGCTTTAGAGGACATTGGAATTGACCCTGAAACTTATATAGAACCCGACGATCTTACCGCTACCGCCGGTAAGAACATTATCGTGTTGTCGTTAGAGTCGTTGGAGCGCGGTTTTCTAGAAGCACCTTTAGAGGCACTTACTCCCACCTTAGGCGAGCTTAGAGACACGTATACTTATTTTCCCATGGAGCAAAACGAAGGCAGCAAATGGACTTCAGGTTCTGTGTATACTACGATGACGGGGTTTCCTGCCTATTTTAAGGCATCAAACAACGACATTTTTCAGAATACGACCTCATCACGTATTACAAGTATAGGCGATGTCCTACAAGCGGCAGAATACGATCTTACATATTTAATGGGAAACAAGGAGTTCTCGGGTTTAAACGATATGCTTAGCCTTTTTGGCTTTAGGGTGAAGTCAGAACAAGAATTGGGTGTTCCTAAAATTAAATCATTATGGGGTCTGCACGACAAAGAACTTTTTGAAGCCGCCAAAAAGGAGATTGCAACCAAGAGCAAAAAAGAAAAACCCTTCGCGTTGTTCTTGTCGAATATATCAGGACATTTTCCGGATGGAGTTTACGATGAGCGCATGCGCGAGGTGATCCCAGACCAAGAGAGCAAACTGGAATTTATGACCATGGCCGTGGATTATCTTATCGCGGACCTTTTTGCCTATTTAGAAGAAAACAATTTAATGGACAACACGGTGGTCTACATATTTCCCGATCATGAGTTTATGGGAAAACATCCGGTGCTTCAAAAATTTTCTGCAAAAAGAGGGTTGTATCTCATCACAACTGCCGACAAAGAAAGCGTGAGTTATAAACGATTAGACACCTTATCACAGATCGACCTGCCTCGTATTATTTTGAATGGCGCCGGTATAGAAAGCAATGCTAGATTCTTGACCGATTATATTTCCGAAGAAAATGAGAACGCATTTTTAGACAATAACATCAAGAATATACTGGCGTTGAATGAAGCCTCGCTAGAAACAGTAAATTATCATAAAGGTATTCGGTTGTCACTTACTGAGGAGAACAACATAGCTGTCATTGCAGAAGGAACAAAGCACCTACAACTAATACCAAAAATAAAAGAAGATCAATTTTATCGCTTGGCCTTCGATGATGAAATGCACTATACCGGGTATAAAACAATGGCATTGAATAGTGCGTTTCATAGAAACGAATATCTACGATTAATTTTTTCTGTTTCTGAAGGCAATATCTTTGCGCATTTACAACAAGGAAAGCACATAGGCGTCGCAAAAATGGGTGAAGGAGAGGTGTTCTTTGACCCCGATGATATTTCAATTTTTAAGGACTGGGCCGCTATTGTCCCAGAAAAGGAGATCGATCACACCAAGATCTATTTAAAAAGCACAGGTTTTGAAGCGTTAAAAACCAGAGGTAAGAGTAAACTTTACACAGGGCTTGAACCGCACAAGGCATCACGTGGCCTTAATGTGCTTTATCTTGAAAATGATCAATACAAGGTTCGTAACTTCGATACGTTTGCTTCTCGGGAAGCAGCTAGTAACTTTATTGTCTTTGCTGAAGCGTTATTAAAAGAAGACCGATTTGTTGCGATGTTGATTCACGACAGCGGAACACGTATGTTAAAGAAGCACAGTGATGCGCTCGAAGCCTTGGGGTTTTCTGTCTTGACCTCTGTTGAATCTAAACAACCCTATATCGCGTATATTGAAAATGGCGTATTAATAGAAAGGACAGGACCCAAATCGATCGAGTTAGAGATCCCCTACCATATAAAGAACACGGAAGAGCGCCATGAATTCAACAACGACAGAAGCAGGTTCATCGCGCATGCCGGTGGCATGATCGACGGGAATAAATCGACCAACTCTTTGGAAGCTTTAAACCAAAGTTACACAAATGGATTTCGCTATTTCGAGTTAGATATTTTAAAGACCTCAGACAACCGCTTTGTCGCTGCTCATGATTGGGAATCTTGGGCAACCAAGACTGGCTATCAAGGCAGTTTACCACCGACCGAACAGGTATTCATGCAACAGTCTATCCTCAATCAGTACACTCCGATGAACATGACCGACATTAATCGGTGGTTTAGCAAACACCCTGACGCTATATTGGTGACCGATAAAATCAATGAGCCAAAGGCGATTAAAGATGCTTTTATAGATCCATCACGCTTAATGATGGAGGTGTTTAGCATAGAAGCTTTTAACGAGGCCAATACACTAGGCCTTAAGGGCGTAATTCTGTCACACAATGTGTATAAAGGAATAAAAGGAAATAAATTTGATGGTGTGATGGATCTAAATGTAAAACATCTCGCTATCTCCAGGCGTGCCATAAGCAACAATATAGAAGTGTTACTTAAGCTGAAAGCCGCCGGTGTACGAACGTATGTTTACAATATCAATTTTGACAAAGGTAAAGATGAAAATTATGTAGCCACCTACGAGATGCCCTTTATCTACGGAATGTATGCCGATAAATGGAACTTTCCCGATCGTGTTGAAAATAATACAAACTCCAATTAATAACTATTGTGCACCATAGTTGAAGAACTTATCTTTGCACCCTCTAATGTTTGAACTATGATCAATATTACCTTACCGGACGGAAGCGTAAAACAATTTGAAGCAGGTGTAACTCCAATGGACGTTGCCACAAGTATAAGCGAAGGCTTAGCACGAAACGTGATCTCTGCATCTTACAACAACACTACTGTTGAAGCCACAACACCGCTTACAGAAGATGGAGAGTTAGTGTTATACACGTGGAGAGATGATGAAGGAAAGCAAGCTTTTTGGCACTCGTCTGCTCATATTTTAGCACAAGCCTTGGAAGAATTGTATCCAGGTGTAAAACTCACGATTGGACCGGCCATTGAAAATGGTTTTTATTACGATGTTGATCTGGGTGATAAAAGCATTTCAGAAAGCGACTTGAAAGCCATAGAAGATAAGATGCTCAACATTGCGCGTGGTAAACATGAGTTCCAGATGCGCGAAGTTAGCAAGGAGGAAGCGTTGCAATTCTATAAAGACCAGGGTAACGAGTACAAGGTAGAGTTGATCGAAAATCTTGATGACGGAACTATTACCTTCTGCGATCATGACACCTTTACCGATCTATGTCGAGGTGGACATATTCCGAATACGGGAATCGTAAAGGCCGTTAAATTAATGAGTATTGCAGGCGCATATTGGCGCGGTGATGAAAACAATAAGCAGCTCACGCGAATCTACGGCGTAAGCTTTCCGAAGCAGAAAGAATTAAAAGAATACTTAGCCCTTTTAGAAGAAGCTAAAAAAAGAGACCATCGTAAATTAGGAAAAGAACTAGAGCTATTTACCTTCTCTCAAAAAGTGGGACAAGGTTTACCGTTGTGGTTACCGAAAGGTGCAGCCTTGCGTGAGCGATTGGAAAACTTCTTAAAAAAAGCACAGAAAAAGGCAGGATATGAAATGGTTGTGAGTCCGCATATAGGGCAAAAAGAACTCTATGTGACATCGGGGCATTATGCAAAATATGGCGAAGATAGTTTTCAGCCCATCAAAACCCCTAATGAGGGAGAAGAGTTTTTACTGAAACCGATGAACTGTCCACATCACTGTGAGATCTACAACAGCAAACCTTGGTCGTACAAAGATCTGCCAAAGCGATTTGCTGAATTTGGAACGGTGTACCGCTATGAGCAAAGTGGCGAATTGCACGGATTAACGCGTGTTCGTGGTTTTACTCAAGATGACGCGCATATTTTTTGTACGCCCGATCAATTGAACGAAGAGTTCAAAAAAGTAATTGATCTGGTACTCTATGTTTTTGGGTCGTTAGGTTTTGAAAAATTTACCACACAAGTGTCGTTGCGTGATCCTGAAAAGCCTGAAAAGTACATAGGCAGTTTAGAGAATTGGGATAAAGCAGAGCAAGCGATTATAAATGCGGTACAGGAAAAGGAGCTCGATTATGTAATCGAAACCGGTGAAGCTGCGTTCTATGGTCCTAAGTTGGACTTTATGGTGAAAGATGCCTTAGGCAGAAGCTGGCAGTTAGGAACTATTCAGGTTGATTATAACTTACCGGAGCGCTTTGAACTTTCGTACAAGGGGAGTGACAACGAACTGCATCGTCCTGTAATGATACATCGAGCTCCTTTTGGAAGTATGGAGCGCTTTGTAGCCATTTTACTTGAGCATACCGGAGGGAATTTCCCTTTATGGCTCATGCCCGAACAGGTAGCTATACTGTCTTTAAGCGAAAAATATGAAAAATACGCTGAAAAAGTTTTAAATTTGCTTGAAAATCACGAAATTCGCGCCCTTGTCGATAATCGTAACGAGACGATTGGCAAGAAGATACGAGAAGCCGAGATGAACAAGTACCCATATATGTTGATTGTGGGTGAGCAAGAGGCGAATGATGGTACGGTTTCTGTAAGAAGACATAGCGAAGGCGATATAGGCACCATGAAGGTTGAAAAATTTTCTGAATTAATTAACACAGAAATTGCCGAAAATATCGTAGAATTTAATGTGTAACCATAATAATTTATAGTCATAGCAATACGAAGAAAAAGAAGTAGAGGCCCGGCAAGGGTCATTAAAGAAGACCAGCACAGGATCAATAAAAAAATCCGTGCAGAAGAAGTACGCCTTGTGGGCGACAATGTGGAGATGGGTGTTTATCCCACCAGAAAGGCGTTAGAGATCGCCGAAGAACTAGGGTTAGACCTTGTAGAAATCTCTCCCAATGCCAAGCCACCTGTGTGTAAGGCAATGGATTACAAAAAGTTTGTTTACGAACAGAAGAAGCGCGAAAAGGCGATGAAGGCGAAAGCTTCTAAAGTTGTGATCAAGGAAATAAGATTTGGTCCAAATACAGATGATCACGATTACGAATTTAAAAAGAAACACGCCGAAAAGTTCTTAAAGGATGGCGCCAAGCTTAAAGCTTATGTTTTCTTTAAAGGTCGTTCGATCATTTATAAGGATCAAGGTGAAATTTTGTTATTACGTCTTGCTCAAGAATTGGAAGAATACGGAAAGGTTGAGCAAATGCCTAAATTAGAAGGTAAGCGTATGATCATGTTCATCGCACCAAAAAAGAAATAAGTTGCTCGGGGTGCCAATAGGCACTGCTGTAGCATTAACAATAAAGTGAAATAAGAAATAAAAGGAAGAAACATGCCGAAACAAAAAACAAAATCCAGTGCTAAGAAGCGTTTTAAGCTTACAGGTACCGGTAAGATTAAAAGAAAGCATGCGTTTAAAAGTCACATCTTAACAAAGAAGTCTAAAAAACGTAAGCTTGCCTTAACGCATGATGCAGTTGTGCACAAGGCCGATGAAGACAATGTTAAACAAATGCTTCGTTTGAAGTAAGTTGCTTTAACCGGTTAAAACTATTTAAAAACCCTGGAGTATGGCCCAAAAGAATTTGCTTAGTGCAAATCGCCTGCTACAAAAACAATTAAAAATATGCCAAGATCAGTAAATTCAGTTGCTTCTAGAGCCCGAAGAAAAAAGGTAATGAAGCAAGCCAAAGGATACTTTGGAAGACGTAAAAACGTATGGACGATCGCTAAAAATGCTGTTGAGAAAGCAATGTCTTACTCATACAGAGACCGTCGTGCAAAAAAGAGAACATTTAGAACATTGTGGATTACGCGTATAAACGCGGGAGCCCGTCAGCATGGGATGTCTTATTCACAATTTATGGGAAGCTTAAAAAAGTCGGGGATCGAGTTGAACCGTAAGGTGCTTGCAGATTTAGCAATGAATCATCCAGAAGCTTTTGAAGCCATCGTAAAAAAAGTAAAATAAGATACCATCTTAAACCTATTATTTCACTTAAAGCCCGCTCGAATGAGCGGGCTTTTTATTTTTAAAACCTTTTTATCCCGTCCCAAAAAATTAAATACCCGGTACTGGGTATTTCATATGTTTCTGTTTATTAGCATCTTAGCTTCAACAAAACAGGAATTATGAAAACCATAGTACTTATCTTTTTTAGCCTATTCATTTCTGGGGTATCATTAGCTCAACAACCTAGTTTTATAAACATGGATGCCAAATCGAAATGGAATCAGAATTACAATGGCATTACCAAAATAAAAGTTAGTTGGGAAAACCCTTCTTCTTCAAATAGACAAGAAAGACAATGGGTTGAAGAAGCTATTGCAGAAACATGGGAAAGATATTCAAATCTGGATCTTTACGGCTGGATGGAAGCCGATAGTTATACTGAAGGAATTCGAATCTTAATAGATGACTATGCCCACCCACATACAAAAGGTCTAGGCACACAATTAGATGGGCGCAAAAATGGTATGGTATTAAACTTCAATTTTTATGGAAATTTTAAATGTACCAGTTACTCACGCGAAGACTGTATTAAATTTATTGCCGTCCATGAATTTGGGCATGCTTTAGGCATCGCACACGAACACAATCGATCTGATTGTCTTTGTGATGAAGAACCACAAGGAACCGGTGGTGGTTATTATGTTACACCATGCGATATAGATTCGGTGATGAATTACTGCAACCCCAAATGGTCCAATCATGGATCTTTAAGTTATTACGATGTAGAAGGAATACAGACTATATATGGAAAACCTACCGGAAAACGAACAGACGATAGAAAAACATATACGAATGGGTACTTATCTATCGTAGATGAACTTGGAGCCTCACAGATTTGGGAAAATCTTTATTTAAAATTAGGTAACACACAGTTCTTATTTAATATAAACGGCACCAATAAAGTCGAATACAAAGAAGCTTCATTTTCAACTTCAGGAAATTACAAATATGAAATATACTCAAAAACCAAAAGGACAGACGGCTATATTTACACAGGATACGGAAGTGGAACGGTATATCTTGATACAGACAAAAGCTATAATCTTGAACTTTACTTATCGCAAGGAGGTTATTCAGGCGGACAATATGGTATTTATTTAAATGCCGAAGAAAAATAATTTATCATGAAAAACTTACAGCGTATTATTTGCTTTCTTCTTCTTTTCACATTATTAACCAGCGAAACTTGTGAAGAGTCACATAAAGAAGTATTGCCTTCCTCGATTATTCTTTACAATCATTTGCGCCCCGCTCTCAATGAAATAAAATATGAAATTAAAAATAATGATTCTATAATTATTTATAAAAGGATAAAATCGAATACTACCGATATCGAGTTCGATGCCATCTATTCTACAGCCATAAACTCTAAAATCGGCACGGATGTTTTATCATTCGACAATATAACCTACGAAAACCCATGTATCCAAGATGGAGAGTTATTCACGCTCTCTATTAGGACAGAAAAAGAAACAAAAGAAATTTCGTTTCAAAATTATCCAAATGAAAATCTAGCAAAAATCATATCCTTCATAAACAATAATATCCCAGAACGATATCAAATTTACTACAATATGGAACGTCTCAAATTACAACTAAAAAATTGCAACTAATTTTTAAATCAATTATTATGAGAAAATTTCTATTAATTCCCTTCCTAATATTTTCACAATACCTGCTCGCTCAGTGCTTTGTTAACGAAGGAGCGGGTGGTGAAAGTTCCTATAAGACCTTTACATCTAGTGGAAATACTTGGATCGATCAAACTTTTTACCAAAACAATCAATATCTAATTAACACTCTTGGAGTACAGGTTCAAGTAGGATATTATGATGATTCTGAAACGGGTCCAAACGCATTTGCAATGACTCATGAAAACTATTATATCGATGGGCAAACATATTTCGGTATAAATTTACTTAACCAATACTTCACATCTGATAGCTACAACGCCGGTTTTTATGTGCTTTGGATATTGTCTCATGAATACGCACATATCCTTCAGTTTAAAAATAATGGACCTTATTGGGAAACTACAAAATGGAATGAATTACAGGCTGATTTCATAGCTGGGTCAATCGCTGCAAAGCATATCCAAGAAAACAATGTGAATATCTTAGACCTCAATTGGCGAAATCAATATACACAACAATATGCAAATGTAGCCATCCAGTTCTTCGAGAACTTAGGAGATACGAATTTCGGAAGTAAGCATCATCACGGTACTGCTTCCGAACGTGCTAGCGCCTTCGTTGCGGGCGTCAATTTTGGATTAAGTTATGGGACCCAAATAATTAATTACGGCACTTATATTACCTCATCCCTAAATGTACATGCTGTATGGAATGCCAGTGTAGATTACATTAATAAATTATAGC
>NZ_QOLC01000052.1 GCF_003333325.1 Candidatus Ulvibacter alkanivorans
AAATGATGTGTTTAGACCTAGGCTTGCCCAGTAGGTCCAAAATTAATAGGCATAGGTGGCTGTTGATAATCTTTGATCTCGCCATGAGCATTCTCGAATCGCTTTACATTTTCGTTCAACGCTTTTAGAAATCGTTTTGCATGTTGCGGTGTCAAGATGATGCGCGATTTTACTTTACTCTTAGGTACGCCCGGCATGATCGTTACAAAATCGACTACGAATTCAGATACCGAATGATTGATGATCGCTAAGTTACTGTACGTTCCTTGTGCGACATTTTCATCGAGTTCTATATTAATCTGTCCTTGTTTTCCTTGTTGTTTTTTCTTTTCGTCTGCCATTGTATTTTAGTTGGGGTCCTTATTTAGAACCTTGTTTATATCATTTCAATATACACAAAATCCCATGAGTTCTCATGGGATTTTGTTATTTCAGTGAACAAGATCTCGACCAAGATCGAGGCCTGTTCCTTTATTAATTATAATTCACTTCTTGCTTCTCGCGTGTCATTTCTTCCAGTTCCTCTTTAGATCCTACGATTATAGAATCATAACGTCTCATACCGGTACCGGCAGGAATCTTATGACCTACGATCACATTCTCTTTCAAGCCTTCTAAGGTATCGACCTTACCGCTAACCGCAGCTTCGTTCAATACTTTAGTAGTTTCCTGGAAGGAAGCAGCCGAGATAAACGACTTGGTTTGTAGCGAAGCTCTAGTAATACCTTGCAGTATTGGCGTAGCCGTTGCAGGCACAGCATCTCTAGCTTCTACTATCGCCTTATCGTTGCGTTTCAAGATAGAGTTCTCATCACGCAATTCGCGTGGAGTAAGTATCTGTCCTTCTTTAAGGCTTTCAGAATCTCCGGCATTGGTAATCACTTTCATTCCGAAGATCTTATCGTTCTCCTCGATAAAGTCATCTTTATGAGCCAACTGATTCTCTAAGAATGTAGTATCACCACTATCCACGATACGTACTTTACGCATCATTTGTCGTACAACTACTTCAAAGTGCTTATCGTTAATCTTCACCCCTTGCAGACGGTATACTTCTTGAACTTCGTTCACTAAGTATTGTTGAACTGCAGAGGGCCCTTTGATACGCAAGATATCTTCAGGAGTAATTGAACCATCAGAAAGTGGCATTCCGGCACGAACATAATCGTTCTCTTGTACCAGGATCTGGTTACTTAATTTCACCAAATACTTCTTCACTTCACCAATCTTAGATTCAACGATGATCTCACGATTACCACGCTTAATTTTTCCGAAGGAAACAACACCGTCAATCTCACTAACTACAGCAGGGTTTGAAGGGTTACGTGCTTCGAACAATTCAGTTACACGTGGAAGACCTCCTGTAATATCACCCGCTTTCGCAGATTTACGAGGAATCTTCACTAAGATCTTACCGATCTTGATCTTATCGCCATCATCTACCATTAAGTGAGCTCCAACCGGTAAGTTATACGAACGAATTACTTCGTCTTTCTTACCAAGGATCTGAAGTGTTGGGATCTTCTTCTTATCTCTAGATTCTGAAATTACTTTCTCTTGGAATCCGGTTTGCTCATCGATCTCAACTTGGTAGGTAACTCCTTGTTCGATATTCTCGTACTTGATCTTACCTGCAAATTCTGAGATGATCACCCCGTTATAAGGATCCCACTGACAAACAACATCACCCTCTTTCAACTTATCGCCATCTTTTACGTAAATGGTCGATCCGTAAGGAATGTTGTTGTTACTTAATGTAATTCCTGTCTTCTCGTCGATCAATTTAATTTCGGAAGTACGCGAGATAACGATATCTACCTTTTTACCTTCGGAATCTTCTCCTTTTACGGTCTTAAGGTCTTCGATCTCTGCTTTTCCGTTATATTTTACGACAAGTTTATTTTCTTCGGAAATGTTTCCTGCAATACCACCCACGTGGAAGGTACGAAGGGTAAGCTGTGTTCCCGGCTCCCCAATAGATTGGGCCGCAACTACACCAACAGCTTCACCTCGTTGTACCATTTTGTTGGTAGCAAGGTTTCTTCCGTAGCATTGAGAACAAATTCCTTTTTTAGCTTCACATGTTAAGGCAGAACGTACTTCAACGGTTTCTACTGGAGACTCACCAATCTTCTTAGCAATTGCTTCAGAAATATGATCACCTGCTTCAACCAATACTTCTTTGGTCAATGGATTCACGACATCGTTCAAGGCTGTACGTCCCACGATTCTGTCGGTTAATGCTTCAACAACCTCTTCATTCTTCTTAAGTGCAGAAACTTCGATTCCTCGTAGCGTTCCACAATCTTCTTCATTAATGATCACATCTTGCGATACATCTACCAAACGACGTGTCAAGTATCCTGCATCGGCCGTCTTCAAGGCCGTATCTGCAAGTCCTTTACGTGCACCGTGAGTCGAGATAAAGTACTCAAGAATCGAAAGACCTTCTTTAAAGTTAGAAAGAATCGGGTTCTCAATAATCTCACCTCCACCGGAGTTCGATTTCTTTGGCTTGGCCATCAATCCACGCATACCGGTTAGCTGGCGAATCTGTTCTTTAGATCCACGTGCTCCGGAGTCAAGCATCATGTACACCGAGTTGAACCCTTGCTGATCTTCTCGAATTCGTTTCATCGAAAGTTCGGTCAATTCAGCATTGGTCGCTGTCCAAATATCGATCACCTGATTGTAACGCTCGTTATTGGTAATAAGACCCATGTTATAGTTCCCAATAATACCATCAACTTGTGCATTCGCATCGTCGATCATCGATTGTTTTTCAGAAGGGATAATAATATCTCCTAAACTAAATGACAATCCGCCCTCAAATGCAAATTTATACCCTAAGGTCTTGATAGCATCTAAGAACGCTGCTGTTCTTGGTACGCTTGTTACCGCAAGAATATCACCAATAATATCACGAAGTGATTTCTTGGTTAATACTTCATTAATATATCCGGCCTCTTCAGGAACTTGTTCATTAAAGATCACACGTCCTAAAGTGGTTGTAATAATTTGTTTCGTGAGTTCCCCGTTCTCATTAAAATCTTTTGTACGGATCTTAATTTCGGCGTTTAGATCTACTTTTTTCTCGTTGTAAGCAATAATCGCTTCTTCTGCCGAGTAAAAGGTAAGACCTTCCCCTTTAACAGGAACTTCTTTGGTCGACTTTCTCAATTTGGTCATATAGTATAGACCCAAGACCATATCCTGAGATGGTACTGCCACCGGCGAACCGTTAGCAGGGTTCAAGATATTATGAGAAGCCAACATTAATAATTGTGCTTCTAGGATCGCTTCCGGTCCTAATGGAAGGTGTACCGCCATTTGGTCACCATCAAAATCTGCGTTAAATGCAGTACACACTAATGGGTGTAACTGTATCGCTTTTCCTTCGATCAATTTAGGTTGGAATGCTTGAATTCCTAAACGGTGCAACGTAGGAGCACGGTTCAGTAATACAGGGTGTCCTTTTAATACATTTTCAAGGATATCCCATACAACCGGTTCTTTCTTATCTATGATCTTCTTTGCAGACTTTACCGTCTTTACAATACCTCTTTCGATCAATTTTCTGATCACAAATGGCTTGTATAATTCTGCGGCCATGTCCTTCGGAAGACCACATTCGAATAATTTTAATTCAGGTCCAACAACAATTACCGAACGTGCCGAATAATCCACACGTTTACCAAGTAAGTTTTGACGGAATCGTCCTTGTTTTCCTTTTAAGGAATCTGAAAGCGATTTCAACGGACGGTTGCTATCGGTTTTAACTGCAGATGACTTACGTGTGTTATCGAACAACGAATCTACAGATTCCTGAAGCATACGTTTTTCGTTACGTAAGATCACTTCCGGAGCTTTGATCTCCATTAATCGCTTTAAACGATTATTTCTAATGATCACACGACGGTACAGATCGTTAAGATCGGAAGTCGCAAATCGACCACCATCTAACGGCACCAATGGGCGTAATTCCGGTGGAATTACAGGCACCACTTTCATGATCATCCATTCCGGATTGTTCTCGCGATTCTTATTGGCATCACGCAACGCTTCTACCACTTGCAAACGCTTTAACGCTTCCGTTTTACGTTGTTTAGAGGTTTCGTTATTTGCTTTGTGACGTAATTCGAATGAAAGCTCGTTTAGATCGATACGCTGTAAAAGCTCGATCAAACATTCAGCTCCCATTTTCGCGATAAACTTATTAGGGTCGCTATCGTCTAAGTATAGGTTTTCCTGCGGAAGGCTGTCTAGAATCGTTAAATATTCTTCTTCCGTCAAGAAATCCATTTTCTTAACCGGCTCTCCATCTTCATGCTTTGCAATACCCGGCTGAATTACTACATAACGTTCGTAGTAAATGATCATGTCTAATTTCTTAGACGGCAGTCCAAGTAGGTATCCAATTTTATTTGGTAAACTACGGAAGTACCAGATGTGTGCTACAGGAACCACAAGGTTAATGTGTCCTACACGGTCACGACGTACTTTCTTTTCGGTTACCTCTACTCCACAACGGTCACAAACGATCCCCTTGTAGCGTATTCTTTTATATTTACCACAGGCACATTCGTAGTCCTTTACAGGACCAAAAATCCGCTCACAGAAAAGTCCGTCACGCTCTGGTTTGTGCGTACGGTAATTGATCGTTTCAGGTTTAAGGACTTCACCTCGAGATTCTGCTAGAATGGATTCAGGAGAAGCTAAACCAATAGAAATCTTATTAAATTTCTGTACTGTGTTTTCTTTATTTCTTGCCATAATGCTGTGTACTATGCTTTGTTTGTTATTTGTTTTTGGAGTGTTTTATCACTCCGGTTGAAGGATTACAAAAGGACCTACTCCCTTTCGAGAGTAGGTGTTTTGTTATTCTTCTAATCTAATATCTAGCCCTAATCCTTTCAATTCATGCATTAACACGTTGAATGATTCTGGCAGACCCGGTTCCGGCATAGCTTCCCCTTTTACGATACTCTCGTAGGTTTTTGCTCTTCCGATAACATCATCAGATTTAACCGTCAATATTTCACGTAGTGTACTCGATGCTCCGTAGGCTTCCAGTGCCCAAACCTCCATCTCACCAAATCGCTGACCACCAAATTGTGCTTTACCTCCTAATGGCTGTTGTGTGATTAATGAGTAAGGTCCAATAGAACGTGCGTGCATCTTATCGTCTACCATGTGCCCTAATTTCAACATATAGATAACCCCAACTGTTGCAGGTTGATCGAAACGTTGACCGGTACCTCCATCGAACAGATAGGTATGACCAAATCGTGGAATTTCTGCTTCATCGGTCAATTCGTTGATCTGATCCAGAGTAGCACCGTCAAAGATAGGAGTCGCAAACTTGCGCCCTAATTTTTGTCCGGCCCAACCTAAAACAGTTTCGTAGATCTGACCAATATTCATACGTGATGGTACCCCAAGTGGGTTAAGTACGATATCTACAGGTGTTCCGTCTTCTAAGAACGGCATATCTTCTTCACGAACAATACGGGCAACAATACCTTTATTTCCGTGACGACCTGCCATCTTATCCCCTACTTTTAGTTTACGCTTCTTAGCGATGTACACTTTTGCAAGTTTTAAGATTCCAGATGGAAGTTCATCTCCAACAGAGATCGTAAACTTCTCACGACGTAAATTACCTTGTAGGTCATTTTCTTTAATGCGATAGTTGTGCATCAAATCGCGAACCATAGCGTTGGTAGCATCATCGGTTGTCCATGTACCTCCTACTAAATGTGTATAATCATCTACGGCATTTAACATCTTAAGGGTATATTTCTTTCCTTTCGGGAATACTACTTCACCAAGATCGTTCATGACACCTTGAGCTGTTTTTCCGCCAATAATAGCGAACAGCTTTTCTACCAATACATCTTTTAATGCATCGAATTTTGCGTCATATTTTACCTCTAGTTCTGCGATATCCTCTTTATCTTTTGCACGCTTGCGCTTATCTTTGATAGCACGAGCAAACAACTTTTTGTCGATGACAACACCACGCAATGATGGAGAAGCTTTTAAAGAAGCATCTTTTACATCACCGGCTTTGTCACCAAAAATCGCACGTAATAATTTTTCTTCAGGGGTAGGATCGCTTTCTCCTTTTGGAGTGATCTTACCTATAAGTATATCTCCGGGCTTCACCTCGGCACCAACGCGGATCATTCCGTGCTCGTCCAAGTCTTTTGTTGCCTCTTCGGAAACATTAGGAATATCATTTGTCAATTCTTCATTACCTAATTTGGTATCTCGAACTTCTAATGAATACTCGTCTATATGAATCGAAGTAAAGATATCTTCGCGAACTACTTTTTCAGAGATCACGATCGCATCCTCGAAGTTATACCCTTTCCAAGGCATAAAGGCAACTTTCATGTTTCTACCTAAAGCAAGTTCACCCTTTTCTGTAGCGTATCCTTGACATAACACTTGTCCTTTTTTAACTCGATCCCCTTTGCGAACAATTGGTTTCAAGTTAATAGAGGTACTTTGGTTTGTCTTTCTGAACTTTACAAGATTGTAGGTTTTCTCATCACCATCAAAACTAACCATACGCTCATCATCGGTACGGTCGTATTTAATAACGATCTCGTTAGCATCTACATATTCTACTTCACCATCTCCTTCAGCATTAATCAATACACGAGAATCTGAAGCTACTTGTCTTTCAAGACCAGTACCAACGATAGGTGAATCGGCGATTAACAATGGTACTGCCTGTCGCATCATGTTCGATCCCATCAAGGCACGGTTTGCATCATCGTGTTCCAAGAAAGGAATTAACGATGCCGATATAGACGAGATCTGGTTTGGCGCAACATCTGTATAGTGCACCGTTGTAGGATCTACCACCGGGAAGTCACCTTCCATACGTGCAATAACACGATCGGTATCTATAGTTCCATCTTTTTTCAACGGGATGTTTGCTTGTGCAATAAGTTTTCCTTCTTCTTCTTCTGCAGAAAGGTAGATCGCTTCATTCTTCAGATCGATCTTTCCATTTTCTACCGAACGGTAAGGTGTTTCAATAAAACCAAGGTTGTTTACTTTGGCATATACTGAAAGTGAAGAAATAAGTCCAATGTTCGGTCCTTCCGGCGTTTCGATAGGACATAATCTTCCGTAGTGCGTATAGTGAACATCACGAACCTCAAATCCGGCGCGCTCTCTCGAGAGTCCACCAGGTCCTAAGGCTGAAAGACGACGCTTGTGCGTGATCTCGGCCAATGGGTTCGTTTGATCCATAAATTGCGACAACTGATTCGTTCCGAAGAAAGAATTAATCACCGAAGACAAGGTCTTAGCGTTGATCAAGTCGATAGGTGTAAACACCTCGTTGTCACGTACGTTCATTCGTTCACGGATGGTTCTTGCCATACGCGCTAATCCAACTCCAAATTGAGATGACAACTGCTCACCTACCGTACGAACACGACGGTTAGAAAGGTGATCGATATCATCGATCTCTGCTTTAGAGTTTATAAGTTCGATCAAGTATTTAACGATTGTAATGATATCTTCTTTGGTAAGCACCTGCTTATCCATTGCGATATCCAATCCTAATTTCTTGTTCATACGGTAACGCCCTACTTCACCAAGGTTATAACGTTGATCTGAGAAGAACAACTTGTTGATGATACCGCGAGCGGTTTCCTCGTCTGGCGGTTCGGCATTACGTAATTGTCTGTAAATATGTTCTACTGCTTCTTTTTCTGAATTGGTAGGGTCTTTTTGCAGCGTGTTATGGATAATCGCATAGTCGGCTAAGTGATTATCTTCTTTGTGCAATAAGATAGTTTTAGAACCCGAATCGATGATCTCTTCGATATGGTCTTTTTCAAGAACGGTATCGCGGTCTAATACAATTTCATTACGTTCAATAGACACTACCTCGCCGGTATCTTCATCTACGAAATCCTCGTGCCATGTCTTAAGCACACGTGCTGCTAATTTACGACCAAGGTATTTTTTAAGTCCGGTTTTTGTCGCTTTGATCTCTTCAGCAAGGTCGAAGATCTCTAAGATATCCTTATCACGCTCAAATCCGATAGCACGGAATAGGGTAGTAACCGGTAATTTTTTCTTTCTATCGATATAGGCGTACATAACGCTATTGATATCGGTAGCAAATTCTATCCAGGAACCTTTAAAAGGAATTACCCTAGCAGAGTAGAGTTTAGTTCCATTTGCGTGGAACGATTGTCCAAAGAACACACCAGGTGAACGGTGTAACTGAGAAACTACGACACGCTCGGCACCATTGATACAAAAAGTACCGCTAGGCGTCATGTAAGGAATGGTTCCAAGGTACACGTCTTGCACGATCGTTTCAAAATCTTCGTGCTCGGGATCGGTACAGTATAATTTAAGTCGAGCTTTTAATGGTACACTGTAGGTAAGTCCACGTTCGATACATTCTTGGATTGAATATCTCGGCGGGTCTACGAAGTAATCTAAAAACTCTAATACAAATTGGTTGCGGGTGTCGGTAATTGGAAAATTTTCCATGAAGGTCTTGTAAAGGCCTTCGTTACCTCTTTCTTCTGATTTGGTTTCCAATTGGAAAAAATCCTGGAAGGATTTGATCTGAATGTCCAAAAAGTCGGGATATTCCGGCTTGTTCTTTACAGAGGAAAAATTCAATCTTTCAGTTTGCGTTGCTGACATCTATGGACGGAATTTTAATTAAAATAATCTGTGTGTGCGTATATACTAAAATGATAACCTTTATATACGCAAAATGGTTTAGGTCTTTCCGCCCAATGCGGAAGACCTAAACCTTAAGGTTTGAAGTAGTGGGAGCTTACTTAAGCTCAACCTCTGCTCCAGCTTCTTCTAACTGAGCTTTTAAGGCTTCAGCTTCGTCTTTAGAAACACCTTCTTTAATTGGAGAAGGCGCATTATCTACTAATTCTTTTGCGTCTTTAAGACCAGCTCCGGTAAGTTCTTTAACAAGTTTTACAACTGCTAATTTAGAACCTCCTGGTGCAGTAAGAATTACGTCGAATTCAGACTTTTCTTCTTCGGCGTCACCACCTGCAGCACCACCACCAGCGGCAACAGCAACAGCTGCAGCAGCAGGCTCGATACCGTACTCATCTTTTAATATAGTAGCTAACTCATTAACTTCTTTTACTGTTAAGT
>NZ_QOLC01000079.1 GCF_003333325.1 Candidatus Ulvibacter alkanivorans
TCCGTCACTTAAGGTCGCAGTAGGGAATGTAAATCGTGTGCTATTTCCTAAGTTATTTTCACTAATAACTAATTTTCCGCTCATGTCGAAAACGTTAGCCGAAGATAGTTCGTAACCTTCCGGATTACCAACTTCTAGCTGTCCAACACGATTGTTCTGGAAAAAGTCTAATGAAGCTTTTGTTTCTTCAACAGTTTCTTCTCCTAATAATTCTGGAGTTCTGTCTAATGGTGCTCTAAATACAATATAAAAACGATCGTCGTAGTCTCCTGGAGACAGAACAAACTCTGCAGCTTCACCACCGGTAATCTTTGAGTAAGTGTTCATTTCGCTATCGAATAGGTAAGCATCCTCGGTCGGCATATTAATCTCTTCTACTGCTTCAACTCTAATTTTTTGCGTAGAATTTACTTTTAGTCCGTAAGGAATTTGCTTTTCGAAAGCATATGGCAATGATTGAATCACGAAGGCCTTATATTCATCTTCAACAGGAATAGGCCAATAGGCATCTCCTAAGGCTACACCCATTGGATGATAAGCATCATATCCCCAATCAAAATAATCAGTCGCTTGATCGCTAAATACCAATAACATATCGCGAACGTGCGATTCTCCAATAGAAGAATAAATACGTATTTGAGGTAAAATACCTTCATTTGGATTAGGATCCGGGTTTGGATCTGCATCTACAATAACAGCACCCGAACTAGGATTGGTTGTGTTTGATGCACTTCGGAATTGTGAATTGTTCGCAACACCTTCTTTTACGTAAACGCGATGTTTGTTCTTAAAAGTAATGGTCCCTGTAGCATTTGTTTTAATCACGAATCCTTGGCCAATAGGCGCATATCTTCTTTCTACACTTTCACCCATATTCCCGGACGAATTTCCTTGGCTTCCGTCCCCATAATAATTAAAGAACGTGGCCTGCGTATAGGCTCCAGGATTCGCGGAATTTGGATTACTTCCCAATGGCACCCATGTTCCATAACCTCCTTGATTGTCGATATATAGGTGAGAGTTAATACTTCGATCTTCGTCCCAATATCTAATTTCAGTAATTTCTTGGTTCGTTGTATTTATAGTACCATCTGGGTCACTAGCTCCGGTATCGTAAAAAACTCGGTTTAAGTCTAATGCCGAGGGATATGGATTTCCCGATAGTACAGAAGAGCCTGCGACTACAGATACGTCGATATTTCCGTTGTTTGGGCGTCCTCTAAAATCATACCGTTGATTGTTAGGATCTACATACATATTTGTGTGAGTAGTCACGTTTGTACCTTTCATTGTAAATCCAAACCCTGCAGGGACAACATCTGCCGTGTTAATTCTTACCCACGAGGAACCTGAGGGTAACATATATAACCATCTTCGAGAAATCTCTAATGGAATTGCTGATCCAGAACCAGATCCATAACTGTTTACAAACGGATTCGTATTGGTTACCACAGAACGGGTGTTGGTAATAGAATCGAAAACACGTGTAAACCCAAAATTTTGATTTCCGCTGGCACCAAGTGTTGGGTTTCCAATAGGTGATGCCCAATAGTTATAATCGTAAGAGTCTGAATGACTATCTTGATATACAGAAATATATCCATCACCGCTGTTTGGAGTGGAAGAGGTTCCCTGTACTAATTGTGATTCGTTTCTTAAATAAATACTGGCTTCAGTATCGGGGTCGAAAGCGTTTTCGTTAAGATCAATTCCTTGTTCTACAAAAACGACTTGGTCGTTAACATAAATGTATGAATCTGTACTAGTGGTAGTGTTGGGGGCAACATACAACTGTGCAAATGCAAGTGTTGTAGTAAGCAGCAAAGCTGAACTGAGTAGTAGGTTTTTCATATTTTTGTTTTTAAATTTGAAGTGCTATTTGGGGTAACACTCCAATGTTCACGGGGTAAAATTAAAAATATTTTTCAATTAAGGCTTATTTTTCATCTTAAAACATAATATTTTAAGCCTTAGATTGTTACGCAATATATAGTAGAAAGTTATAATTTGCAAGAAAATTCTTATTAAAATGAAAGTAGGGGATCAGGTATCGGTGCTAGATGAGGCAATTTCGGGGGTGATAAAATCGATGGAATCTGAGACGGTTTACATAGAGACCAATGATGGTTTCGATATGGAATTTGAGGCAGACGAACTTGTAGTTATAGATAACGTACTTGCAAAATCAGATTTTTTACCTGCCGATATTAACGAAGTACTTTCAGAAAAAGAGACAAAAAAGCGAAAAAAAGCACCACATATCAAACCCAAAGAACGAAGTCGGCCTCCTATGGTGATCGATCTACATATACAACAGTTAGTGCCTAAAACAAAAGGACTTAGCAATCACGAAATGTTAACCATTCAGGTAGATACAGCTAAACGACAACTAGATTTTGCCATTAAGAAAAAAATGCAACGCGTTGTTTTTGTTCACGGTGTGGGAGAAGGAGTCCTTCGTGCGGAACTGGAATATCTCTTCCGTCGCTATGATAATGTGAAATATTACGATGCCGATTATAAAAAGTACGGCCGAGGAGCCACCGAAGTCTATATTTTTCAGAATAAAACGCCTTAGTTAGGGAAATTTGGCGTTACTGGGATTTCATCAGACAGTACATCTATAATTTCGCCGAGATCGAGACTTTCTTGTGTAATTGTTTCCCCTTCGCCTTCTAATACCAAATCGGTTATAAATACTTGTACATCACTGTTTATCGTATATCGATGTTCACGGAACATGGCGATTATGGTTTCTTCGGTTATACTATCATCTAAATAATCCGGCAACCCTTGCGTACCGTTCACATCATTCGTAGGATCAAGGTCCATGTTTGCATCTTCATTTCTCGTTAGCACCCCGTCGTTATCATCATCAATATCTAAATAATCAGGTGTGCCATCACCATCTGAGTCTTGTGGCTCATCCGGGTTCGGTCCTAATTCTATTGCTGTTGGTACATTATCGCCATCATCGTCGAAATCATAATAATTTGGTAACCCATCATTATCGCTGTCTAATTCTTGATTTTCGGCTTCTTCCAAATTGTCATTATCGTCTAGAACGGCTGTGGTAATAAGTGTGGCAGTTCCCGATGAACTAAGATAATTAACGGTCACTTCCGGACTGGTGGGGGGAATGCTGCTACAAAAATAATTGGCAGTGATCGATTCTGAATATTTTCGATAATTTACACGGTTTGTCGAATTGCTTATTTGATACGTTGTAGTTCCAGTTGCTAAAAACAAGGTTTGCGAAGTGTTGATCGCTAGAGAAATACTTTCAGCAGCCAATGTATTGATCTTAAAGAACACGTAGATGTCATCACCTTGACAATTTTCTAATGAGGCGTCTTCAAAATCAAATGAGGTTACAATTATATCTCCATCATCGCAGGAAATTAACAACAAACCAATAAGTAAACTACAAACAATATTTTTCATAAGGAGTATAGAAAATTCAGCTTGCTTACAAAATAACGCAATTCTTTACAACTGAAACGTTTTAAAATTTATTTTAATACGTATTTTTGCGACTATGAGAAAAGTATATTTTGATAGCGCAGCGACTACCGAATTACGCAGTGAAGTAATTCGATGTATATCTGAAGTATTAAAAACAGAATACGGAAACCCTTCATCTACACATTCTTACGGACGATCATCTAAATCTTTACTTGAAAATGCTAGAAAAGAGATCGCTAGTTATCTAAACGTGTCTGCTTCTGAAATAATTTTCACTTCCGGCGGAACAGAGGCGGATAATCTCATCTTAAATAGTTGTGTGCGTGACCTAGGCGTAAAGCGAATTATTACGAGTAAGATAGAGCATCATGCGGTGCTTTATACCGTCAATTCGTTAAAGGAAAAATTTGGAATCACGGTCGATTATGTTGCGTTGGACGAATGTGGCCACGTAGATCATGATGATCTTAAACGATTATTAGAGCAAGGTGACGAAAAGACCTTAGTAAGTCTTATGCACGTAAACAATGAAATTGGAAACATACTCGATATTAAATCGGTAGCCAAGCTGTGCAAGGAGCACAATGCCTTGTTTCATAGCGATACAGTACAGTCTGTTGGGCATTTCGAAGTGGATTTTGCTGAAATTCCTATTGATTTTGCCGCAGTAGCAGCGCATAAATTTCACGGACCAAAAGGCGCCGGCTTTGCTTTTATTCGGAAGAATACTGGTTTGAAGCCATTGATCTTTGGTGGGGAACAAGAGCGCGGGCTGCGTGCCGGAACCGAAGCTGTTTATGCCATTGCAGGTATGTCTGAAGCTCTTAAACTAGCCTACACCAACCTCGAAAAAGAAAGAGCTCATGTAATGGAGTTGAAAAATTATTTTAAGAAACGTCTTCTGGCCGAAATTCCCGGAGTGAAATTCAATGGTGGATGTGACGATAACGATAGAAGTACGTACACCTTATTAAATGTATGTTTACCTATTTCTGCGGAAAAGTCTATGTTGCTGTTGTTTCAATTAGACCTAAAAGGTATTGCCTGCTCTAAAGGGAGCGCATGCCAAAGTGGTAGCTCGAACGGATCGCACGTTCTTAACGCAATTCTTTCCGAAGAAGACCTTAAGAAACCTTCACTTAGATTCTCCTTTTCAAGTTTTAACACCACAGACGAAGTAGATTACGTCATCGATGTGTTAAAGGAATTCATAGACGAATAGACCTGTTTTTAAAACTTCATTGTTGCTCGAACGTTGAAAACTCGAGGCGTAAGGAAGTTTGGGATCGAATATTGTGTTTTTGTGTATACGTCTCTTACAAATGTATTGGTAATAGAATTCTGCACATCGAATATATTAAAGATTTCGGCGCCCAAAGTAAGCTCCTTGAACGGTTTTAGCCATCCGCTGTCTCGTAATTTATCCTCATTTACAATTACATACGACACCCCGACATCAGCGCGCTTATAATCGCGAAGTCGTGTTTGAAAATCGTATGGATCGGCGTAACTAGGCGAACCACCTGGCAATCCGGTGTTGTAAGTTAGGTTCAAATACATTTTTAGGTCGGGAAAGATCTTAACATAATCCTGAAATAGCACCGAAAACTTTAAGCGCTGATCGGTAGGTCTAAATATATACCCACGATCATTTATATTTTCCTCTGTCTTTAGATAACCAAAGCTCACCCAGCTTTCTGTTCCAGGAACAAACTCACCGGTTAATCGGAGATCTAGACCATAAGCATAGGCAACGGCATTGTTACGTGCACGGTAACGAATACGAACGTTCTCTATGGTATAAGGGTTTACATCGGTTAAATTCTTGTAGTATATTTCAGAATTTAAGGTAAAAGGTCTATCCCAAAGATCGAAGCTATAATCATTTCCTAAAACGATATGGACGGCCTGTTGTGCTTTAACACCCGGACGCACGGTTCCGGTAGAGTCTCGTAATTCTCGATAAAACGGTGGTTGGTGATACACTCCTCCGGATAGTTTGAACAACATATCCATATCCCAATCAGGCTTTAAAGCGATTTGTCCTCTCGGGCTAAAGACGGTTTGTGTGGTATTTTTAATGTTTTCTCCACTTACAGTCCAGTTATGGGCTCTTACGCCGGCATTAAGCCAGATCTCATTCGTTCCCCAGGACGTTCGGCGGCTCCATTGCGCATAGCCGGAAAAGCGATTGATCTGTACATCGTTAAATGCACGAATGTCGGTAAATGGCACGATTTCAGCATCAAATGGTTCGTAAGGCTGATTGTTTACAAAATCTTGAATTGGAGGCCGAATCGAAAAACCGGCCGAATCTATAATTTCATATTCTTGTACTCGGTCTCGAATATCCTCCATGGTATATTTGATTCCATATTCGAAACTATTGTCGTTTATTTCTATATTTCCTTTATGCTCAAGATTTACGATCAATGCGTCTAGGTCATTTCTGGCATGTGTTAATTGTGAACCAATTCCTTCGCTAAATTCAACTTCACCAAGGTCCTCGCCACCAATATCGGTATTTACCTCTCCCAAACGGTACTGGGCTAAAATATCGTAATATTCCTGTTCGGTCGTTTGGTAGACCGATCCAATAAGTTTTGCCGTATAGTTGTCTGAAATTACATAGGTTCCTTTTAGTGCGCCAAAATACGTGTCGTATCGATCTTCTTCCTGCCCTTCATAGAATACCAACAAAGCGATCGGGTTGGCAATCGTTCCAAAGTTAGTTTGGCGTGTCAAGGGTTCGTAGCTATAGTTGTTTACAGATAAGTTTCCGAGGAAACCCAACTCAAATTTATTATTGAACTTGTAGGTTAAATACGTTTGCGCATCGGCGAAAGTAGGTCGATAGTTGGTTTCAGTTTGTTTTGCATCTACAAACAAACTGTTATCCCTATAACGTAATCCAACAATACCAGTAAGTCGTCCGTTCTTGGAAATCCCTTCTACGGAAGCACTGGCCCCTAACAAACTAAGATCGAGTGAAGCTCCAAAGTTGGTAGGCCGTCTATAGGTAATATCTAATACGGAAGAAAGCTTATCTCCATACTTTGCTTGAAATCCACCGGCAGAAAAATCTACATTAGCCGTTAGATCGCTATTTACAAAACTCAAACCTTCTTGTTGACCGCTTCTAATAAGGAAAGGTCGATATACTTCAACTTCATTTACATACACCAGGTTTTCATCAAAATTTCCTCCACGTACTGTGTACTGCGTACTCAACTCGTTGGTTCCACTAACCCCTGGCAATGTTTTTAACAGGTTTTCTACACCGGCATTGGCACCTGGAATTTTCCGAATGGTCTCCGGACTTATACTTATAATAGTTTGTGCGCTGCGATTGTCTCGACCTGTAAGTACAACCGTTTCTATTTGTTCTACATCGGTTTTTAATACAGGGTTGAACTCGAAATCTTCGTTGGTCTCTAAATTAAAAGTTACTTTCACACTTTTCTGTCCTACATGCGAAAAAGTTACGGTTACCTCTTGATTTGCAGGTATTTCCAATAAGTAAAATCCATTGAGGTTGGTTAGTGTTCCGCCGCCATCAATAATCACATTAGCACCACCTAAAGATATATTGTTCTCGTCTAACACTATGCCACGCAGGGTTGCTTGTTGCGCAAATAGGAGGGTAGTAGATAATAAGAATAGCAGGAAAATCGGTAAAGATGAAGTTTTCAAAAGCCTAAGTTGAGTTATTTTCTGAAAAATGTTGCTTCAAATGTAGTACTATTTCCCACATTATCAACAACGATTACTTTCAAATTATTTTCAGTTTCGGTAACAACATTGTCATCAAAATCATAAGTTAGAACGTCGGTTTTATAATTATATTCCGTCAATATGAACTTTCCGTTTATGGTAGCTCGGTAGGTACTCACGCCACTTAGGTCATCTTCTATCTTTATTTTGAGGGTCTTATTGCTACTAATCCATTTGCCATCGTCGAAGTTTACGGGTGAGATCGTGGGACCGGTCGTGTCTGAAACCAGAACGTAAGAGCCCATAGTTCTTGTTCTGGCCGATAATTTATTTCCTTTTTTATAAGTAGTATTGTAATAAGGGTCGCCACGGTAATTCAATCGGCCAATATACAATTTGCTCATATCTGAAGCTGAATAATTGGAGGCGTCAACACTTATTGTGACATTGCGATGCAAAGGAACCACATCATCATGAAAGTGAAGTGTATCACCCCGAACTTCAATATCTAAATAGGTGTCTTCATATAAGCTATTGGCAGGTATATATAGACTAAACTTTCCTTTGGTGATAGAAGTCGCCTGATTTGCATAAATGTAGTCATCGGTGCGATTCACGGTTTTTGGTTTTACATCCGGTAGATCGGCTCCTTCTATAGGAATTACGATCTGGACCTCATTGCCTTTATAATCGGTAATTGAAATATTGTAATTTGAGGTAAAACCATCTTTTACAGTGACGTATCCGTTGTCGGTTTCTTCTTTAATAATACTTAGTGGGTTATTCGTTTCTCTAAATAATTTCTGTACGCGTGTACGATTGTTTTGGTAATAGCCATAATCGATATAGCGGTTTAAATATCTAGTTTCGTCAAAAGAGAACTTCTCGAAACGAACGTTAAACACATTAGCTCCATTGTAAGTGCTGCTAATAGTATAAACACCATTTTTATTAGAGGCCCCGTCTAATTGGTCGTTGGTGGAAACACCAAATCCAATTTTGCCGAGCGCAGTGATCTTTTCGGCCTTATACGATCCGTCTTGTTGTAATATAAGCCGTAATTTAATTGGGTCTTGCTGTTGGTTAATATGCGCATTTTCACCAATGGGGTAGGCCATTACAGCATTGACAAGGGGTTTTTTGTGGTCGGGTACTTCTATTCCGAAGAGCATCGGATTCATTGGACGAGAAGCGGCATCACGAATTTCATAATGTAGATGTGGTCCACCGCTGCTACCGCTGTTACCGGTATATCCAATAATGTCTCCTTTTTTAACCGGCAACCGATCTGCACTAGGATACAGCTCTATCTCGAACGATTCTTTTTTATATTGTTGCTCTTTTATATAAGCTTGAATATCACCTGCATATTGTTGTAAATGGGCATATACGGTGCTGTATCCATTAGGATGTTTAATATACAATGCCTTTCCGTAACCGTAATGTGCCACCTTGATTCTACTTACATACCCATCGGCAGGGGCATAAATAGGAATGCCTTCCCGTTGTTGTGTCTTAATATCAAGACCGCTGTGAAAGTGATTACTTCTCAATTCTCCAAAACTTCCGGAGAGTATGAGCGGGATTTCTAATGGATTTTCAAAATAATCGGTAGGAATGTGTTGTCCATGGGCTGTTACCACCAATAACAATAGCCCGAGCCATAGCTTTTTCATGTGCCTAAAATAATAATATACGTTAAATAAAATGGGAGTGAGGTGAAATTATTGTGACGATACTTCAATATTACAAAAAATAATAGAAAACAGTTGCCTTATTTGGATTGGTATGTTAACTTTGTGTAACAAGTATTGAAAGAAACCCTTAATGAGCAAACTTTCGGAAATTGTTGATACGCTTGAAAATAGAATTAGTACCTTGCTTCAACAACACGTGATTTTGAAGCAAGAAAACGCAAAACTCGAGGCCGAATTAACAGTTTTACAATCGCAACAGCGCCAGGCGCAGGATGAAATTGACGAATGGCGTGACACCTGCAACTCATTAAAGTTAGCTAATTCAATGCTTGGCAGTGACCAATACAAACGAGATACAAAGCTCAAGATAAATGCTTTAGTTCGGGAAATTGACCAATGTATTACCCAACTTTCCGAATAAAAAAATATGTCGAACCAATTAAAAATAAAATTATCTATAGCAGACAGGGTGTACCCATTAACCATTGATCCCGCTCAAGAAGAGGGATTGCGGTTGGCCGCTAAAAAGATAGAGGAAATGATTAAAAGGTTTGAAAAAAGTTATGCCGTTCGCGATAAGCAGGATGTATTAGCCATGAGTGCCCTACAATTTGCGGCGCAGGTAGAACAAAAACAACTAAATACGACACAGGATACAGAACATACAGAGAATAGGCTGCAAGCCTTAAATCAGTTGTTAGAAGATCATATGTCATAACGTTCTTTAAAATACAAATAGGTTACTGCCTACATTAATATTATTTTTTGGTAAACTCAACACGAATTCTTTAAAAAGGGTGAGTTGAAGTTGTAAAAGCGAGCCGTCTTTGAGCGGATACTTGACCAGCTTGTTAGCCCTAAACTTGTTTTTAAGGAGTTTATTCAAAATGCATCTATTAATGTAGGCTTTTTTTATATATAAACACAACCCAAAATGGATAACATAGTTACATTTATAATTATTGGAATTGTAGGTCTGGCAGTAGGTTTTTTAATCGCCAAGCTCATAGAAAAGAACAATGCGTCCCAGCTTGTTAAGAATGCAAAGAAAAGTGCCGCTTCCATTATTAAAGAAGCAAAATCAGACGGTGAAAGCATAAAGAAAGAAAAAATACTGCAAGCCAAAGAAAAATTTATTGAGCTTAAGACCGAACATGAGAAGGTCATATTAAATCGAGAGAAGAAGATGAGTGAGGCCGAAAAGCGTACTCGCGATAAAGAATCTAAAGTATCAAGTGAACTTAGTAAAACAAAAAAGCTCAACAACGAGATAGAAGCAAAAAAGAACGATTTTAACGAACGTCTTTCCTTCTTAGAGAAGAAACAAAACGAAGTCGACAAATTGCATCGAAGTCAGATAGAACAGCTGGAAGTCATTTCAAGTCTCTCGGCCGAAGACGCCAAAACGCAATTAATGGAGAGCCTGAAAGAAGAGGCCAAAACCGATGCGATGGCGTATATTCAATCTACCGTCGAAGAAGCTAAAATGACAGCACAACAAGAGGCGAAAAAGATCATTATTAATACCATACAGCGTATTGGTACCGAAGAAGCCATAGAAAATTGTGTGTCTGTTTTTAATTTAGAAAGCGATGATGTAAAAGGTAGGATCATTGGACGAGAAGGTCGAAACATTCGTGCCATCGAAGCTGCAACTGGCGTAGAGATCATAGTTGATGATACCCCTGAAGCCATTATTCTTTCTTGTTTCGATAGTGTACGTAGAGAAGTTGCTCGCCTTTCTTTACACAAATTGGTTACCGATGGCCGTATACATCCCGCTCGAATTGAAGAAGTGGTTCGTAAGACAAGCAAACAGATAGAAGAAGAGATCATCGAGGTTGGT
Source organism: Candidatus Ulvibacter alkanivorans (assembly GCF_003333325.1). GTDB lineage: Bacteria > Bacteroidota > Bacteroidia > Flavobacteriales > Flavobacteriaceae > Ulvibacter_A > Ulvibacter_A alkanivorans. Next base: position 10,723 of record NZ_QOLC01000079.1, read on the forward strand.
AAACGAACTGTGATCGATCTAGGAATTCACGGATTGAACCCTGAATTGATAAAAGCGGTCGGTAGAATGAAATACAGATCGTCTTATGGACAAAACTTACTACATCACTCGCGCGAAGTGGCAAAATTATGTGGTGTAATGGCATCCGAGCTAGGATTAAACCCAAAACTCGCAAAACGTGCCGGATTGTTACATGATATCGGGAAAGTCCCTGAAACCGAAACTGAAGTACCACACGCAATTCTCGGTATGCAGTGGGCCGAAAAATATGGAGAGAAACCTGAAGTGTGTAACGCTATTGGGGCACATCATGATGAGATCGAAATGACCAACTTATTATCACCAATCGTACAGGTTTGTGATGCGATAAGCGGTGCCAGACCGGGTGCGAGACGACAAGTGTTAGATTCGTATATCCAACGTTTAAAGGACCTTGAAGATATTGCTTTTGGATTTAATGGCGTAAACAAAGCCTATGCTATCCAAGCAGGAAGAGAATTACGTGTAATGGTCGAGAGCGATAAAGTAAGTGATGATAAAGCAGCGCAGTTATCTTTTGAGATCTCCCAAAAGATCCAAACCGATATGACCTATCCGGGCCAAGTTAAGGTAACCGTAATTCGAGAAACGAGAGCAGTTAACGTGGCTAAATAAGAAGCAATAGCAATAACTAAAAGAAAAGCGAAGTATCTTTTAAGACACTTCGCTTTTTTTGTTTACAGATTGTTATTAGTATCGTTGACCTTATGACAGTTTATTCATCATAGATATTCTCGTAGCCCTTTTCGGGTGCTTCAAAGAATTTTCCGGTAATAAATCTATAATTGCGATCCAGTTTCGAAATGGTTTTCATATCGTCTGCATCCAACGTGACATTTGCAGCTTTAAAGTTAGATTTGATATGTTCTTTTGTGGTTGACTTCGGAATAACTGCCGTTCCACGGTGAGCTTGCCAGCTTACGAGAACTTGAGGTGCCGTCGCATTGTGTTTTTTAGCAATATCTTTTATTTCTGAAAGTTCCATTAAATTGGGTTCATCTTCACCTTTCATTTCTTTCGATCTATCGCCGGAGCCTAACGGAGAATATCCGGTCACATGTATGTTGTGTTCTTTACAAAACTCTAAAAGATCGTCCTGCTGAAGCAGTGGATGTAATTCTACCTGATTCATTTCCGGTTTGATCTTAGCCTTTTCAAGCAATGTCTTTAATTTCTTCTTACTAAAATTAGAAACACCAATATGACGCGTATAACCGCTTTCTTTGGCAGTCTCCATTTGTTTCCAAGTTTCTATAAGTGGTACTTCGTCTAACGAGTAATAATCGGATGGAGAAGAAGGGAAGTCTGTATTTGGCTTAAAAGCAACCGGCCAATGAACCAAGTACAGGTCTAAATAATCTAACTGAAGTTTCTTCAAGGAATCTTGTAATGCAGGTATTACATAACCTTCTTTATGTGCATCATTCCATAATTTGGAGGTGACGAATACATCTTCTCGTAATATTTTGCCTTCTGCAAAAACTTCGGCAAGCGCTTCACCAATTTCAGATTCGTTTCCATAAACTGCAGCTGTGTCAATATGTCTAACACCACTGTGTAACGCATCTTTCACCGCCTGTTTTACTTCGTTACCTTTTGCTTTCCAAGTTCCTAGACCAATAGCATGCATGCTATCGCCGTTATCAAATTCTAATGTTTTCATAGTCTATTCTTTTTATAATTTTTCTCTTATTAAAATACAAAAGCTTTGCTGTCAATTCAAGAATAGTGTACACTTTAGCGTTTTTTTAACCTGGGACGGATGTTATTTTCTAGGATGATACGTGTTCATTACTTGAGTGAGGTGCGTTTTATCTATATGCGTATAGATTTCTGTGGTTGTAATACTCTCGTGACCCAGCATTTGCTGAATAGCTCTTAAGTTTGCCCCATTTTCTAATAAATGAGTAGCGAACGAATGGCGAAAGGTGTGAGGACTCACTGTTTTTCGAATACCTGCTTTTTCTGTTAAGTTTTTAACGATTGTAAAGATCATGGCACGACTTAATCCCTTGCCACGCCTATTTAAAAACAAGGTGTCTTTAGCCGAGGAATGAATTTCTTGATGTACTCTAATCTCTTTGCGGTATACGTTGATATACTTGATTGTTAAGTTGCCAATAGGGATTAATCGTTGTTTGTTTCCTTTTCCGGTCACTTTTATAAAGCCTTCTTCAAAGTAGAGATCCGATAATTTCAATTCAATAAGTTCAGAAACTCGTAGTCCGCAACCATATAGGGTTTCCAAGATAGCCCTATTGCGTTCGCCTTGTGGTGTACTCAAGTCGATAGCACCAATGATAGCGTCTATCTCACTCACCGAAAGCGTGTCTGGTAGTTTTCTCCCCATCTTAGGGCTTTCCATAAGCTGCATCGGATTGGTTGTTCGGTATTCTTCAAATAAGAGATAAGCAAAAAAGCCCTTTAACCCCGAAATTAGTCTACTTTGAGAACTGGGGTTTAGTTCTTTTGCCATGGCATAGATGAATTGTTGCAGGATTTCTTCGGAAATAGAAATAGGGGAATCCGCCATTTCTTGATCATCTAACCATTGCATCAACTTCTGAATATCAAAACTGTAATTTTTAATGGTATTTTCTGAAAGTCCGCGTTCTATCCGAAGGTAATCGGTATACGATTTTAAGGCTATATCCCATTTCATGGTTTAAATGTACTAAAACCGAATAAAGGACCTAATCAACCTTTAAAATATATTTTCACAGTATTTTCACATACTGTATCTTTCATTTCAAGTATCTTTAATTCTTTAACTTAAAAATATAACCTTTATGAAAAAGCTAATTTTAGTTGCGATCGTAGTCTTATTTTCCACAACAACTTTCGCCCAGAGTCTCGATCTGGGGTTAAAAGCAGGGGTTAACTTTGCTAATATAAACGATGTTTCGGGTGACCTCGATGGTCGTACCGGTTTCGTGGTAGGTGCCTTTGTAGGAGGGAAGTTCAATGATAAGATAGGAATGCAAGCAGATTTATTATACTCTCAACAAGGGGCCGATTTCGACATAGACAAGATCGATCTTAACTATGTAAACGTGCCGGTAGTAATTAAATATTTTTTGGTGAAAGGATTACACATACACGCCGGACCTCAATTTGGTTTTGTAGTAGATGACAATTTTGACGATATCTTTGGAGATATTGCAGAGGCTGAATCTTTTGACCTCTCCGGAGTGGCCGGAGTAGGTTATGACCTACCGTTAGGATTGCGAATCGATGCACGATATAATTTCGGTCTTTCCGATATAACAGACGATGGAGGAAAGAACAGCGTGGTTACCTTGTCGCTTGGATATTCATTTCTCTAAGACATAGGGCTATAAAGAATTGCGCGTAAAGCGCAAAGTAATAGAAAAGGCGAGAATGATCATTTCTCGCTTTTTCTTTTATAATAATTCTAAATAGAACAACATGATAGAGCTATAAAATACTGATAAATAGACTGTTAATAACTATGTTCATAATTGTGTGCACCTACCCCTAAGGAGGAAGCCGATTTATTTAGTAGCTTTACACTATTAACTAATAAAAACACAATTATGAAAAAATTATTTTTATGTGCTGCCATTGCAGTATTTGGAATCACCGCTATGAATGCCCAGGGTATAAGCTTTGGAGCTAAGGCAGGTGCTAACTTTGCATCTTTAAATGGTGACGGTGCCGATGACCTTGATGGTCGTACCAGTTTCCATGTTGGTGCAGTCGCTAACATTGGAATTACTGAACTTTTTGCAGTACAGCCTGAATTGATCTACTCTTCTCAAGGAGCTTCTTTTGATGATGTAGATATCAACTTAGACTACATTAACATTCCAATCATGGCAGACTTCACTATCGCAGACGGTTTAAGCCTGCAAGGAGGGCCTCAAGTAGGAATAAACGTAAGTGGAAAAGTTAAGGATGATGACGATGAGGCAGATATCGACGACGTTGAAACACTTGATCTTGGAGTTGGAGCCGGTGCACAATACCGTTTACCAGACTTAGGCTTGTTCTTTCAAGCACGTTACGTAATTGGTTTCACCGATTTCGTTGAAGATGCAGACGCTACTAACTCTGTTGTCAGCTTATCTGTTGGATGGTTCTTTAACTAAGAATAAATTTAAATACATTAAGACGGAAGCTTAACAGCTTCCGTTTTTTTATTTGATTATCTTTAAACTATTAAACTGATAATTATAAATGGGCCCAACCTAAACCTGTTGGGAAAGCGAGAAAATGACATCTATGGCGATGAAACCTTTCAAGATTTCTTTTCAAAGCTTCAATTCAAATTTAAAACAATAGAACTTTCTCACTTCCAATCTAATATTGAAGGTGAATTAATAGACAAACTGCAGGAAGTTGGGTATGAGTTCGACGGAATTATACTAAATGCCGCCGCCTATACCCATACCTCTGTTGGTATTGGCGATGCGGTAAAAGCAATCAACACCCCGGTAGTAGAAGTTCATATTTCCAATACGTTCTCCCGAGAAGAGTTTAGGCATCAATCCTTTATTGCGCCCAACGCAAAAGGGATCATTCTTGGCTTTGGATTACAAAGCTACGAATTGGCTGTCCAAAGTTTTATAAACGATTAATCGTAAGCCATACGATCTTTTATGCCGTTTACATCTTGGAAATAATTCATAAAAAAAAGTGGATCTGATAAATCAAATCCACTTTTCAACTTTTTAAGCAGTCGTTCTTACAGATGAATTACTTCACCGTAGGCATCGGCTGTAGCTTCCATCACGGCCTCACTCATGGTAGGGTGTGGATGTACAGCTTTTAATACTTCATGTCCTGTGGTCTCTAATTTTCGACCAAGAACAGCTTCAGCAATCATATCGGTTACTCCGGCGCCAATCATATGGCAGCCAAGCCACTCACCATACTTAGCATCATAAATTACTTTTACAAATCCGTCTTTGGTTCCTGCGGCACTCGCTTTACCGCTGGCTGAAAATGGAAATTTACCAACTTTCAATTCGTATCCGGCTTCTTTTGCCTGCTTTTCGGTCATCCCTACACTGGCAATTTCCGGTGTGGCGTAAGTACAGCCCGGTATGTTGCCATAATCTAATGCCTCTACGTGTTCTCCCGCGATCTTCTCTACGCAAATTATACCTTCGGCAGATGCTACATGTGCTAAAGCAGGACCCGGAACCACATCACCAATGGCATAATAACCGGGGATATTGGTTTGGTACCAATCGTTTACGATGATCTTGTCCTTATCGACAACGATTCCGACATCTTCTATGCCTATATTTTCTAAATTTGAGGTAATACCAACCGCAGAAAGCACGATATCTGCTTCTAGTGTTTCTTCTCCTTTTTTCGTTTTAACTGTCGCTTTAACGCCTTTTCCTGAAGTATCGAGTTTTTCTACGGAAGCGTTTGTCATCACTTTGATCCCTGCCTTTTTAAAGGAGCGTTCAAATTGCTTTGACACTTCTTCATCTTCTAGCGGTACTAAGGTTGGAAGGTATTCTACGATGGTCACTTCGGTACCCATACTGTTATAGAAATGAGCAAATTCTACGCCTATGGCACCACTTCCTACCACGATCATGCTTTTTGGTTGCTTATCGAGCGACATAGCTTCTCTATATCCAATCACTTTTTTACCGTCCTGCTTCAAATTAGGTAATTCTCTAGAACGCGCTCCGGTGGCAATAATTATATGATCGGCACTGTATTCTTTACCGTCTACTTCCACCTTCTTACCGGGTTTGAGCTTTCCGAAGCCATCAATAACATCGATCTTATTTTTCTTCATTAGGAATTGAACTCCTTTACTCATTCCATCTGCAACACCACGACTGCGCTCTATAACCTTTCCGAAGTCTTTATCAGCTTCCTTAACGGAAAGACCATAATCTTCGGCATGCTTTAAATAATCGAATACTTGAGCACTTTTAAGTAAGGCTTTTGTTGGGATACAACCCCAATTAAGACAGACACCACCTAGATTTTCCTTTTCTATAACTGCAGTTTTAAATCCTAATTGTGACGCTCTAATCGCGGTAACATACCCGCCCGGGCCACTTCCTAACACTATAATATCGTATTTACTCATATTCTTGTTTTAAGTCACTAATTTGTGGACACGAAATTACAAAATGTCTGCGTAATGAAATAGAAAAGGCGTAAAAAACAAAATTCCGACATTCAGATTTGTTGAATGCCGGAATTTAATTTGATGGTATCCCTATTTATTCGTTGTCAAAATCGACCGATAGTGAATTCACACAATAGCGTCGGCCGGTATTCGTAGGACCGTCGTTAAACACATGTCCTAAATGACTTCCACAATTTGAACACAAAATTTCGGTTCGAATCATGCCGTGTGTCGTATCCCGAACATATTCTATGGCACCTTCTATCGCGTCGTCAAAAGATGGCCAACCACAACTGCTTTCAAATTTACTGTCACTCTCAAATAGTGGGGTATTACACGCACCACATTTGTATGTTCCATCCTCAAAATGAAGGTTGTATTTACCGGTATGCGGCCGTTCCGTACCTTTCATTCGCAGTATACGATAGCGTTCATCACCCAATTCCTCACGCCACTCGGCTTCTGTTTTTTCTATGGGATATTTCTTTTTACTCATTATTATTCGGGATAAAATCTAATGCGGCGCCATTAACACAGTGACGTTTGCCGGTGGTTTCCGGCGGACCATCATCAAAGACATGTCCTAGGTGACCCCCACAGGTGGCACAATGTTCTTCGACCCGCGTGTAGCCAATTTTATTATCGGTAGAGTACGCCACATTACCTTCTATAGCACGATCAAAACTGGGCCAGCCGGTACCGCTATCAAATTTGTGTTCTCCTTCAAATAGGGGAGTTTCACAAGCTGCACACACATAGGTGCCCGGTTCGTACTTTTTGTTTAGCTCACTTGAAAAGGGAGGTTCGGTACCTGCTTCTCTAAGAATATGAAATTCCTCTTCGGAAAGTTCTGCCCTCCATTCGGCTTCGGTCTTTTGAACTTTAAATGCGGTATCTTCCTTATCATCAGTGTTGTCCTGTGCGGGCGATTTACAACTGAATAAGGCCAATGCAAGCCCAAATAATATTAACTTTTTCATCTTTTTTTAGTTGGTTAAAAATTTATAAATGCAAATTGAATGTTTCGATCGCTTCGTCCATTGTTAGATTTGCATCTGCAAATTCTGAAGGAACTACGACAATTCTAAAGACTTGGTCGTCGGTAAACTCAGTTCCTAACGCGACGGGATCGTAATCACCGTCGATAAGTACTTCAACATCAAAGAATGTGTGATTAAATACATATTGAATGATGTCACCATTTTGTAAAAAGAAGTTTTGAGGAAGTTGAGACCAGGCATCTGCTCCTGAACCATCGGGTGCTTGCACCGTTTTTTCAAGGCGGTATACCAAAATAGCATCCGATTCAAATACTTCAATATTACCAGGTATGGTGATCAATGTTTCGTATAAATTCGCGTTCGGATTAAAACTGAAGTCGGTCGTAACTTCAAAGGTTTGTCCTAGATAAAAGTTTTCTTCAATGATGGTCTCATCGGTACAGGACGTAAATAAAAGCGTAGTTGCTACTGCGAAAAAAAGAAAGAATTGTTTCATGATGTTATGTTTTTTCAGAATACAATCAAAAGCTATTCCATTATTTTCTAAGGATGCTATTTGTGTTTAAAATAACTAATGATTTATTGCAATCGTTTTAATTTTTGAATAGTTTAACTAAAATTGATACTTCCCGAGGTCTTTTATATTTTTTTTATAACTCTATACTGTTTTATATCCTTATTTTAGAGGAGCAAAATATAAACACATAACCATGAGATTTAAAAAGACCCTTTCCATTATAGCAATGCTAGTATTTGCAATTGCCTGTACAACCACAAATCCGTTCACCGGAAAGCAAACGTTGGCTCTTGTTCCCAATTCGCAAATTCTACCAATGGCATTTCAGCAATACAATCAATTTCTGTCTGAGAATAAAGTTGTTAGAGGAACTTCGGATGCACGTATGATTCAAAACGTAGGTCAGAAGATCGCAGCGGCCTCCGAACGTTATTTAACTGCTAATGGATACCCGGGTTATTTAAACGACTATCGTTGGGAATATAACCTTATAGAAGACCCGGCGGTAAATGCATGGGCTATGCCGGGAGGTAAGATTGTTTTCTATACCGGAATTATGCCAGTCACACAAAATGAAGCAGGTGTTGCCGCGGTCATGGGACATGAGGTTGCTCACGCGCTAGCAAATCACGGACAACAACGAATGAGCGCTGCCCAACTACAATCATTAGGCGCCGTAGCCGGAAATCTAGCCTTAGGAAACGATCCTAAAAATCAGCAAATTTTTAATACAGCGTATGGAATAGGAACTCAAGTTGGTGTATTACTGCCTTTTAGTAGAAAACACGAAACAGAAGCCGATCGCATTGGGTTAACACTTATGGCAATTGCAGGGTACGACCCCATAGTTGCTGCCAATCTATGGCAACGCATGAAACAGCAGGGAGGCGGATCACCACCAGAGTTTTTAAGTACACACCCATCAAGTGATACCCGAATTCGCAACATTCAAGCTTGGGCGCCCGAAGCGAAAGCAGAGGCACGTAAGTTTGGTGTAACAAATTTTAAGAAATAAGTAAAAGACAAGATATTTGTTTACTTTAGAATCCCGCTTTTGGCGGGATTTTTTAATAACCAATTTAAAAAACATGGTCAACCTTCCTAAAGGCAGTAAGAAATTACTGCATGCTTGGGCTTTTTACGACTGGGCGAATTCGGTGTATAGTCTCGTTATTGCATCTGCAATATTCCCTATTTTCTACGGAGCACTAACACTTACCAAAGAGAATGGAAAGATAATAGACGATACGGTTACTTTTCTGGGGATCGATTTTAACAACGACACCTTAATTAGCTATGTGACAGCTGCCGCTTTTTTGGTGGTTTCGATATTGAGTCCGTTGCTAAGCGGAATCGCGGATTACGTTGGAAACAAAAAAGTGTTTATGAAGTTCTTCTGTTACTTGGGAGCACTTTCGTGTATTGGTTTGTTTTGGTTTTCGATGGACCATTTGTGGTTTGGGCTCTTGTGCTACTTTTTAGCATTAATAGGATTTTGGGCCAGTCTTGTGTTTTACAATTCTTACCTACCAGATATTGCCTTTCCCGAACAACAAGACCGCATAAGTGCCAAGGGATATTCTCTAGGCTATATTGGTAGTGTGATATTACTGCTGGTGTGTCTGGCAATGATCCTTATGCATGAAACTTTCGGTTTTGAAGACGAAGGGCTCCCCACGCGATTGTCTTTTGTCCTTACCGGCCTGTGGTGGATCGGGTTTAGTCAATATACCTATTATTACCTTCCGAAGGGAAATAAAAAAGCAACATTTACGAGAAACTTATTGTTCAATGGTTTTAAAGAACTACGAACGATATGGCGAAGCTTAAAGGATAACATCCAATTAAAACGATATCTTCTCGCGTTCTTTGTCTACAGCATGGCTGTACAAACCATAATGTTGGTAGCCACGTATTTTGGAATCGAGGAATTAGAGTGGGGGGATACCGATGCTACCACCGGACTCATAGTAAGTATATTGCTTATTCAATTGGTTGCAGTGGTAGGAGCTATGCTAACGTCTCGTTCTTCTGCTCGCTTCGGAAATATTCCTACACTCATTGTACTAAACTTGATCTGGATCGGAATCTGCGTATACGCTTATACCATCACGACACCCGTACAATTTTATGCGACCGCCTCGGTAGTAGGTTTGGTCATGGGAGGAATACAGTCATTATCAAGATCTACCTATTCAAAACTTATTCCCGAGAACGCTATAGACACAGCTTCCTACTTTAGTTTTTATGATGTTTCTGAAAAAATCGGGATCGTAATTGGGATGTTTAGTTACGGTTATGTCGCTCAATTGACCGGAAGCATACGTTATGCTATTTTATTTTTTATTCTATTCTTTATCGTGGGCGTCATTTTGTTAGTAAGGGTCCCTCGAAATTCTATCAAATAGACAATTTTTACTTATGTTTGCGTTTAATACCAAAGAAAACTTACTACTTATGAAACAATTGCGACGTTTAAGCTGGGTCCTACTAGCATTTTTGGCCGTCATTACGACTTCATGCGATAACGAACCATTAGAAGGAGAATTTCAAACCGAACCGGATAACAATGCCGGTGAAGGACAATTTGTCGCCACCATAGAAGGAGAGTCATTTACCGCTAGTGCAGTTGAGGCGGTATTGTATGCAGACAATGTGTTCGCTATCGAAGCTGTGAACGAATCGAATGAATTTATTTCGATCGTTGTGGAAAATGCCGGTGAAGGAATGTTCGATCTATTAACAAATGGAAATAACTTAAATGGTGCTGCGTACGTAAATGCGAACGAATCACCTTTTCCGTATGTCACTATAGGCGATTTTGGCGGTAGTGGATCGCTCGCCATATCAAGCTTAGACACAGAAGCGCTAGAAGTTTCAGGTACTTTCAACTTTGTTGGAGGACGTATCGCCTTTGATCTTGAAGGTAATCCCGTATTGGATGAGAATGGTGATCCGGTGATCGATCTAATTAATATTACCGCAGGTGCTTTTAACAGTATTGCATTTACTATTTCTGAAGAAAATGGTGGTGACGGTGGAACCGTAGGAAGTGATGGAGATTTCTTCGCCAATGTAGATGGCGTAGAATTTGTCGATACTTCGGTACAAGTAACAAAGAACACGGTAGGAGGTATCTCCATGCTAAATATTATGGCAGTAAGCGATATAGGAGGAAGTATACGAATCGACATTCCGGAATATCAAGGGATTGGAACTTTCCCGTTACAACCAATTTCAGATGGTACCGAACTCATAGGAGTTTATAAGTCGGGACCTGGTGCCGATAATTTTAATTCAGATCCGGGTAGTATTACCATTACCAAGCTTGATCTAGAGTCAGGTTTGATCGAAGGCACATTCCAGTTTACGGCAGTCGATCCATTCGATCCTGCAGCAACTCCATTCGAGATCACAGATGGTACTTTTTCTGTTTCATTTGAAGGAAACGCAGAAGCCAGTGGTGTGACCAATACGTTTAATGCCGATGTTGACGGAGTGACTTTAGACCCACAATTTATGAGTACCGATATATTGCCATTAGATGAATCTACCGTGCGTATAACCGGTCTTAATACCTCCACAGTTGGATCCTTGACTATTTTCTTCCCATCTGAGATCGAAGTAGGTATTTATGAATTCACCGAGACACAGGTTGAAGGTGCTCCTACAGCGACTTACTCGCCGGATGGCAGCGGAACAGTTTTTAGTTCGGTATCGGGTACACTAACGGTCACATTTTCAAATCCGGAAACCGGTGCTATTGACGGTACTTTTGAGTTTTCTGCTGAAGACAACTCCGGCCAGAATAATACAGTTTACGAAATAACCAACGGAACCTTTTCCATAGTGTTATAACATTGAATAGAATAATAAAAAAGCGGCCTAGAGCCGCTTTTTTTATTTAATTAAATATATGTGTTTACATTGATTTAATGCTTCCTGACCCATATACCTTGGTATCACTCTTTGTCGGATTTCCGGCATAGCGAACATCTCCCGAGCCGCTAATACGTGCTTGGATACTTTGTTTTGTGGTGAATTTGGCAGAACCAGAACCCGTAATGTTTACTTCAGTATGTTGTGCTACGAGATTAGTACCTTCGAAGTCTCCGGAGCCGCTAATTTTAATACTTAGATCGTTAGTACTACCACTAAGCATCAAATCTCCAGATCCTGTTACTTTTACCTGTAAACTATTGCTTTCTATTGGCAAGGTCAGATCTCCGGATCCTGTCACCCGAGTCTCAAAAGTGTCGCTCTTTACAGTATCTTTAGATACAAGGTCACCAGAACCTACTAAGGCGACTGCGGAAAGGTCCTCAAATGGAATTGTAACAAGAATGTCATTATTGGAGGTAATACTAATGCCTTTCTTTAGCTTTACGGTAAGTTCATTCCCGTCGGTTTCGATCACGATGTATTCATGGAGGTTATCGTCTGCTATTACGGTTATGGATCCTTCCGCACCTCGTTCTAGTACAAAGTCCATCGGGCCAACAGCTTTAACAATGTCATAAGTACCGGTTGCCACAGTTTTTGTAGTTACGGTTCCATTTCCTTTTACTTTTTTGTTCTTCCATTGTGCTAGGGTGGTTGGAGCCACAAACAATACAATAAGCGCTGTACAAATAAATGTTTTACGAATTTTCATAATCAAAATTTTTGGTTACAATTTAGTCAGACTTACACTGCCATAACTCGAATTGATGTTTAGATTGTTCCCGGAGTTACGAATGTTGTGATAGCCTTGATAATTTTTACTGGTGTATCCTTTATCACTGTTGGTTACCGTTACATCGTTTTCTCCTTTAAAGTTGGCAAAAGACAGTTTGATTATAAAATCGAAACTGTACCCTGCCTCATAACCCAATTTTACAGCCGTATAGTCGCTTTTTATTGTCACGTCATTGGCAGTGCTCGCCACCTTATTTATAACAATAGAGCCATAATCGGTGTTCAAGTTTAGAGAACCGGTAACTGTTCCTATACGGTTGGGGATATAATCACCTCTTCCCACTAAATTTCCAACCTTATCGATTGCTATTTTTCCGTAGTCATTATTATAATTTAGGTTGTTAACTTCACCAATTTTTGAATCGGTATAATCGGCAGCAAGTTCTAGATCATCGATCTTCTCTAGGCTAAATCCACTATAATCGGCCTTAATCGTACCACTTTTCATATAAGCGATGGTGGAATTTTGTGTATAGTCGAAGGATAGTAAATTATTATCAGCCAACAATTCACCGATAATGAGTTGACCATAATCACAATTAATCTTCGCATTTCCTTCTAGTCTATTAAGGTTGATTGCTCCATAATCGTTGTCAAGATCGACCGTATTGGTCACCGGGAGCTTAATGCGATAGTGAATACTCATGGAAACCGAATTCTTCTTACTGTTCCAAATCTTCCATGAATTCTTAGTGTCGTCGAAAATAGTTTTGGCGGTTACCAGCGAAGCGTTCGCTGTAAACTCAACAGTTATTTCATCAAGTTTTTGTTGCACTTTTTCTTCGTCGTCACCATTGGTAGTTATGGTGACTTCAATAACGGTTCGGTTTTCGTTCCATGTAACGATATCTATGTTTCCATACGAATTGTCGACCCGTAAACCGGCATTGGCATTTACCTTGTATTCTTTATTGATTTTTTTCTCCTTGGTGTATTTGCCCTTCGGTTCACCATTATGGGCCAAAACAATTCCCGGCACAAAAAATAGGAGTAGCAGTGTTTTAGATAGTAATTTCATCTCGATTTGTTTTAAGTGATTTAATTTCTTCCATAGTTTGAATTACGTGTTGTAATAGTTCGATCCGGCTCTGGAAGTTAGAGATCATGGCATAGACAACGCGTTTGTCATTACCACTTTCTACCAGATCTAATTTTAGAGCATCATACTCTGTTTCAAGAATTGCAAGCTGTTCTAGTGCATCTTCAACCAATACTTTGGTGTCTTCTGCTTCCAAACTTTTTAAGGTTGCCAATTCTTCATTAATGGTTGTTACAAAAAACGATTGGGTCTTTTCCATCTCGGGTGAAACACTTGCTAGGTCACCTTGTGCTGCTTCCGAAGTAAAGAAAGTAAACCCAAAGAACAACAATACGGCTATCGATGCAGCAATTGAAAGTGGTTTCTTCCAAGCTATTTTTATGCTGCGAGCCTCTTGCGTTTGCTGTAACTTTTGCATAAAGCGATGTTCATGTCCGGAAGGTGTTTCATGTATATCGAAACAACCTTCTTGCTCTTTAAAGAATATGTCTAATTCGTCTTTCATCATTTTATTTTCTAAGCATCTTTTACGATGCGATCGCTAATTTCTTTCGTAAACTCTCTTTTGCTCTGGAGATCATCGTGCGACAGTTCCCATAACTAATTTGTAGGATCTCACAGATCTCTTCGTAATCAAATCCTTCAATATAATGCAGGGTTAAGATCTGCCGATAACTTTCTTGTAATTCATCCATTCGACTTAGCACAGCACTTGTGCGTAGATCGGAACACTCTGATAGGTCAACACCACTTATCTCCTCGGGCGATTCCTCTAGCAAAGTTTCATCGATGGCAACATAGCGCTGTGATTTCTTATAGATCGAAATGCTATTGTTCACTACAATTCGTTTTAGCCAAGCACCGAATGTTGCATCGCCTTTAAAGCTGTCGAGTTTGCTAAAAGCCGCGATAAATGATTCCTGCATAACGTCTTCAGCCTCGGCCGTATCTTTAACAATGCGATATGCCACATTGTACATAGCCTTTTGATACCGGTTGTATACCTCCAGTTGCGCCAGTCTATTTCCTTTTTTGCAAAGAACGAGTAATGGTTCGATTGTATGTTGGCCTAGTTCCAAACAGCTGTTGTTTAGTATAAAGATAGGGGAAGTCTCGAATTGTTACACCTAAGACAAAATTTCTTTTGTATTGCTTCGGAAAGGGCTGTCATGGTAGTCCACAGTATCATCTTAATTATAAAGGAAGGCTGGCATAACAATTGAATGAATAGCGTGGATATACGACTGAAGCTTCCGTAAATCGTTGGCTTTCAGAAAATATTATAAAAAAATTAATAATCATAATGCATTGTGCACCGTACCTTTGGTGACACAATGGCGTAAACTTATATATGGCACGATCAAAAATAACTTCAATAGACAGTTTGTCACTGCAGGAATTAAAGGAAGAAGCAGAATTAATTCCTTTAATGTCTGCCGAAGATGAGGATGAAATGGAACGCGAGGAACTTCCCGAAGTTCTACCTATTCTTCCACTTCGCAATACCGTCCTTTTCCCGGGTGTTGTAATCCCGATTACAGCCGGACGTGACAAATCGATCAAACTGATTAATGAAACTAACAAAGGAAATAAGACCATAGGCGTCGTTTCCCAAAAAGAAGAGGCCGAAGAAGAGCCTAATAGCAAAGACATCAATACCATTGGAACGGTTGCTAAGATCTTACGGGTTTTAAAAATGCCCGATGGGAACACAACCGTCATCATTCAAGGGAAAAAACGATTTGAAGTTGCAGAAGTGATCACCAACGATCCTTATATGACTGCAACAGTACGGGGCGTTTCCGAAGCGAGACCCGCCAAAGAGAATCAAGAGTTCAATACCATCATCGATTCGATAAAAGAACTGGCCTTAGAGATCATTAAGGACAGCCCCAATATTCCTTCGGAAGCAGCTTTTGCCATAAAGAACATTGAAAGTAATTCGTTTTTGGTGAATTTCGTTTCTTCCAACCTAAATATTTCTGTAGAAGAAAAACAGAAGCTTTTAGAGATCAACGACCTTAAGGACCGCGCTCTGGAAACATTGCGCTTTATGAATATTGAACGACAAAAATTGTCGCTGCGTAATGACATCCAATCTAAGGTTCAAAGCGATATTAACCAACAACAGCGTGAGTATTTTTTAAATCAGCAGTTAAAGACCATTCAAGAGGAATTGGGTGGTTCTTCTTCCGAAGAAGAGATCGAAGAAATGCGTGTTCGTTCTAAGAAGAAAAAGTGGAACGAGACAGTAGATAAGCACTTTAACAAAGAGTTATCTAAACTACAACGTATGAATCCGCAGGTCGCCGAGTACAGCATTCAGCGTAATTACTTAGATCTGGTGTTAGAATTACCTTGGGGTGAATACAGCAAAGATAAGTTCGATCTAAAACGGGCAAGAAAAATATTAGATCGCGATCACTACGGCTTGGACGATGTAAAAAAACGCATCATCGAATATTTGGCCGTGTTAAAATTGCGAAACGATATGAAATCGCCAATTTTGTGTCTATACGGACCTCCGGGAGTGGGGAAGACCTCGCTGGGAAAATCGGTAGCCGAAGCACTTGGACGCGAATATGTGCGCATGTCGTTAGGTGGATTGCGCGATGAAGCCGAAATTCGGGGACATCGAAAAACCTATATTGGCGCCATGCCCGGACGAATTATTAAGAATTTAAAGAAAGCCGGAACGAGCAATCCTGTGTTCGTGTTGGACGAGATCGATAAACTATCGGTGGGAAGTCAAGGCGACCCGTCTTCAGCAATGTTAGAGGTGCTGGATCCGGAACAGAATAGCGCTTTTTATGATAACTTCTTAGAATTAGGGTATGACCTTTCTAAGGTAATGTTCATAGCTACATCTAATAGTTTAAGTACCATCCAGCCTGCTCTAAAAGATCGAATGGAGATCATACGTGTTTCCGGATATACCATTGAAGAGAAGGTAGAGATCGCGAAACGCCATTTACTTCCGAAGCAATTAAAAGAACATGGACTCACCAAGGACGATCTAAAGATCGCCAAACCACAATTAGAGAAGATCGTAGAAGGCTATACGCGAGAAAGTGGTGTTCGTAGCTTAGAAAAACAGATCGCAAAAATGGTGCGATATGCTGCGATGAAGATCGCAATGGAGGAGGAGTACACTAAAAAGGTGACCAACGACATTATTATTGAAGCCTTGGGTGCTCCAAAAATGGAACGCAACAAATATGAGAATAACGACGTAGCCGGAGTGGTAACCGGGCTCGCTTGGACACGTGTAGGCGGTGATATCTTATTTATCGAGTCTACTTTATCTAAGGGAAAAGGAAATCTTACGATGACCGGTAACTTGGGTAAGGTCATGAAGGAATCGGCCACCATCGCATTAGAATACATAAAATCGAATGCCGATAAGTTAGGCATCGACGGCGATGTATTCGAAAAGTACAACATTCACATTCACGTTCCTGAAGGAGCGACACCTAAGGATGGACCTAGTGCAGGAATCACCATGCTAACCTCCTTGGTTTCTCTGTTCACCCAACGCAAGGTCAAGAAAAGCATTGCTATGACAGGGGAGATCACGCTGCGAGGGAAAGTACTTCCTGTAGGTGGGATCAAGGAAAAGATATTGGCGGCAAAAAGAGCTCGTATTAAAGAGATCTTGTTATGTGAAGACAACAAACGGGATATCGATGAGATCAAACCGGAATACCTACAAGGACTTAAGTTTCACTATGTAAAGGAGATGAGCGATGTGTTAGAATTGGCCTTGACCAAAGAAAAGGTGAAAAATCCGAAACAGTTATAGAACACCAATAAAACCCCTTGCCTTATTTGGTAAGGGGTTACATCATTTATTGAAATCCTTTTTACTCTTCTGAAAATAAATTATACTTGCAGTCGTTTTAACTTTCAGGAAACGGTATGTATCGCCAATGAACCAAAAGTTTTTACTTTTAATAGCCTCACTTATAGCAACTTCTGCATTTGCGCAAATAGGAGGACGTTCAACTTACCAGTTTTTGAATTTAGTAAACAACCCGCGTCAAGCAGCCTTAGGTGGTAAGATCGTTACAAACTACGACTACGATCCCATTCAAGGTCTATTTAATCCGGCAAGTATCAATCCCGCGATGGATAACCAATTATCGGTTAATTATTCCAATTATTTAGGTGATGTAAACTACGGCACCGTTGCCTACGCTTATTTGTGGGACCGACGCACTCAGGTACTACATACAGGAGTTACTTATATTAACTACGGAAAGTTCGACGGTTACGACGAACAAGGAAACGCTACCAACACTTTTAGTGGGGGCGAAGTGGCTCTCTCATTAGGACATGCTCGAAACATAGCATTTACCAATTTTCACTTGGGAGCTAATGTGAAGTTCATATCTTCTAAACTAGAACAATACTCGTCATTTGGCGTAGCTTTAGACCTAGGGGTAATGTATGTGTATGAGGCTTGGGACCTACATGTCACAGCGGTAGGAAGAAATATAGGTACCCAGATCACACCTTATAACGAGATCTACGAACCCCTGCCTTTTGAACTTATTCTTGGAGTTTCTCAAACCTTAGAAAATATTCCTATTCGGTGGCATTTTACCTTAGAGAACATGCAACGATGGAAGTTGGCCTTCGCCAATCCCAATCGTGACGAGAATGATCTCGAAGGCAATACCACTAGTGAAAAGATCAACTTCTTCGATCATGCGTTTAGACATATGATCGTGGGGATCGAATTATTCCCGGAAAGCGGATTCAACATTAGGTTGGGGTATAATTTACGTAGAGCCGAAGAATTGCGTATCTTAGAGCAACGAGCTTTTGCCGGACTTAGCGCCGGATTTTCAATAAAGCTTAATAAATTACGACTTAGCTATTCGTACGCCCGATTTAGTTCGGCGGCGTCTTCAAGTTATTTCGGACTCAACATAGACCTTCAGTAATGCATAAAATTACCATAGCTATAGACGGCTATTCATCTACCGGAAAAAGTACGATTGCCAAACAATTGGCAGACTGGTTGGATTATGTCTATGTTGATACCGGAGCTATGTATCGGGCCGTAACCCTATATGCGATGGAAAACAGGTTTATTTCCGAAGCACATTTCGACAAACAAGCATTGATACAAGCGTTGCCAAACGTCTCCTTATCGTTCAAAAAGAACAGTGAGACGGGAAAAGCTGAGATCCATTTGAATGGCCGTAATGTAGAACCACTTATTCGCAGCTTGAAAGTTTCAGAATATGTGAGTCCGATAGCGACTGTTCCCGAAGTAAGAAAGAAATTGGTTGAGCAACAACAAGCTATGGGCGAGGGGCAAGGCGTGGTAATGGACGGCAGAGATATTGGTACCGTAGTCTTTCCGAAGGCAGCCTTAAAGATCTTTTTAAATGCATCTGCCGACGAACGCGCGAAACGTCGCTATCGAGAATTGGTCGAGCGCGGAGAACTAGTCGCTTATACCGATGTCTTGGCCAATGTCATGGAACGCGACCACATTGACAGCACACGCAAAGATTCGCCATTAAAAAAAGCCGAAGACGCCATCGAGATCGATAATAGCGAAATGAACCTGGAAGACCAATTTCATGTGATCCTACAGTTGGCAAAAGATCGTATCGCCGGTCGTGTTTAAATTGTACGCTAACAACTAGATTTCCACTAATATGCTTCACGTTTAACTTATTATTTCTAAGCTATTTACACAAACCTTAGAGCTAAAATGTATAGATTTTCGCCGCCTTTGGCTTAAATATGGCATATCGATTCCAAAACACTTTGAAAATCAAAAGATAACTTGTACTTTTGCAACCCTTTTAGCGACAAGTAAGAATAAAAGGTATTTAAATAAAAATCAAATAAACCCTTCTGTGGGATGGTCGCACAAATTCTTACAAGAACACAGAATACAAATCCTTGGTCTTTGAAGCAGGTAACTGACGAAGATCAATTTTTAAAGAATGGCTGATAAAGCAAACAAAGAAAAAGCAGTAGAAAAAGCTGCTGAAGAAAAAGCAGACAAATCGGTAGCGGTTAAAGACGCTAAAAAACCAACTCGTAAGAAGAAAACGGTTAAAGCCGAAGACATCGCAGAAGTAGCCGAAGAAAAAGTAGGCGCGACAACCGAAGAAGCTGCACCGAAAGAAGTTTCTTTAAAGGAAAAAGATCCTAAGAAATTTCTTGAAGAATTCAACTGGCACAACTATCAAGAAGGGATCGATCCTATCGACGATGGAAAACTGGAAGAATTCGAAAAATTAGTAGCAGAGAACTTCGTTGATACCCTAGATGATGAGGTGGTAGAAGGAGAAGTAGTACACATGACCGATCGTGATGCGATTATCGACATCAACGCAAAGTCAGAAGGTGTGATCTCTTTAAACGAGTTCCGTTACAACCCAGACTTAAAAGTAGGGGACAAAGTGGAAGTATTGATCGATGTGCGTGAAGACAGCACAGGACAGTTGATCCTTTCACACCGTAAAGCAAGAACTATCATGGCTTGGGATCGTGTGAACAAAGCACACGACGAAGGTACTATCGTGAACGGATACGTAAAATGTCGTACCAAAGGTGGTATGATCGTAGATGTATTTGGAATCGAAGCCTTCTTACCGGGATCACAAATAGATGTGAAGCCAATTCGCGACTACGATGCATACGTTGGTAAAACAATGGAATTCAAAGTAGTGAAGATCAACCACGAATTCAAGAACGTAGTTGTGTCGCACAAAGCGCTTATTGAAGCAGACATCGAAGAACAGAAAAAAGAGATCATTGGTCAGTTAGAAAAAGGACAAGTATTAGAAGGTGTTGTGAAGAACATCACTTCGTACGGAGTCTTTGTTGACCTTGGTGGTGTAGACGGATTAGTACACATTACCGATCTTTCTTGGTCACGAATCAACCATCCAAATGAGATCGTTGAACTTGATCAAAAATTAAACGTGGTAATCCTTGATTTCGATGAGGACAAAACACGTATCCAACTAGGACTTAAACAATTGAACCCTCACCCATGGGATGCCCTTGGTGATGAGTTGAAAGTAGGCGATAAAGTAAAAGGAAAAGTAGTTGTAATCGCAGATTACGGTGCATTTATCGAAGTTGCCGAAGGTGTTGAAGGTCTTATCCACGTGAGCGAAATGTCATGGTCTACGCATTTGCGTAGCGCTCAAGACTTCGTAAACGTTGGCGATGAGGTAGAAGCACAAATTCTAACCATGGATCGCGAAGAGCGCAAAATGTCGCTTGGTATTAAGCAATTAACGCCGGACCCATGGACCGATATCACTAAGAAATATCCTGTAGGTTCTCGTCACGAAGGAATCGTACGTAACTTCACCAACTTCGGTGTGTTCGTAGAACTTGAAGAGGGGATCGACGGATTGATCTACATCAGTGACCTGTCTTGGACTAAGAAGATCAAGCACCCTAGCGAATTCACCAACATTGGCGATACACTAGAAGTGGTTGTACTAGAATTGGATGTGGAAGGACGTAAGCTTAGCTTAGGTCACAAGCAGACCGAAGAGAATCCTTGGGACAAGTACGAAGGTGAGTTTGCAGTGGGTACTAAACACACAGCAACCATCGACGAGATCGTAGACAAAGGCGCAACGATAGACTTTAACGAGGACATCACAGCGTTCGTACCTACACGTCACTTAGAGAAAGAAGACGGCTCTTTGTTGAAAAAAGGCGAAGAAGCAGAATTCCAGATCATCGAATTCAATAAAGAATTCAAGAAAGTGGTTGCTTCTCACATGAGTATTCACAAAGAAGAAGAAGCTAAGATCGTTAAGCAAGCAGCTAAAAAGCAAGCAGCAGCGGCAGAAGAGTCTAAAACCACCTTAGGTGATGCAAACTCTAAGCTTCAAGAACTGAAAGACAAAATGGACGGTAAAAAGTAATCGCTTCATTTTCAATAAAGGCAAAGCCTCTCGAATTTCGGGAGGCTTTTTTTATAGGGCCTTTTTGGGCGTTCCCCCGCCTAAAGCGGGGTCAGGCCTTCGGCGGTACACGATACCCTGCCTCAGTCCTTAACGCAGACCAATGAGATGCTTCACTTCGCTGCGCTTCGTTCTGCATGACATTCCCCTTGTCATTTCGAGCATCCCCTTGTCATACCGAGCAACGCGAGGAATCTCTCAATATAAATGCTTCACTGCGTTCTGCATGACATTCACTTTGTCATTCCAAGCATCCCCTTGTCATTCCGAGCATCCCCTTGTCATTCCGAGTGCAACGAGGAATCCCTCAAAAAGATGCTTCACTGCATTCTGCATGACATTCCCCTTGTCATTCCGAGCATCCCTTTGTCATTCCGAGTGTAACGAGGAATCTCTCTTCCAACCAAAGCAATTGTCGATCCATTGTCAATTACTCATAAATTTATCTTACTTTTGTACTCTGAATCGCATTCAGAATCTTCTATGAGCCAAAAAGTGTTATTAAACGCAACCGAAGTAGACATCGCACTTCACCGTTTGGCTTGTCAATTAATTGAAAATCACGATACTTTTAGTAATACCGTCTTAGTGGGAATCCAACCCAGAGGGGTCTTTTTAGCCGAACGACTTAAATCGGTGCTGGAAAGCGAATACAAGATAAAAGACATTCAATTAGGATATTTAGACATTACTTTCTATCGCGATGACTTCCGAAGAAGTGAAAAACCACTGGAAGCAAACAAAACGAACATCAACTTTATCGTAGAAGACAAAAAGGTGGTATTTATCGACGATGTGCTCTACACCGGACGAAGTATTCGCAGTGCACTCACAGCCATACAATCGTTTGGAAGACCTTTGGAGATCGAATTACTAACCCTTATCGATAGACGATTTAGCCGTCATTTACCCATACAACCCGACTACCGTGGTCGTCAAG
This sequence comes from Candidatus Ulvibacter alkanivorans, assembly GCF_003333325.1. Classification (GTDB taxonomy): domain Bacteria; phylum Bacteroidota; class Bacteroidia; order Flavobacteriales; family Flavobacteriaceae; genus Ulvibacter_A; species Ulvibacter_A alkanivorans. The sequence goes on from NZ_QOLC01000079.1 coordinate 33,084, forward strand.
TAGATGCTATAAATAATGAAAAAGTAAAAGTGTGCTGGACAGAACAGGATGGAGAAGATGCTGTATATTTAGTGAGTACTTAAGAGAGTTGAGGTACAACCTTTAGCATATAAAAGCTATAATGAAGAAGATAAAAATCAATTGTAGATAATGAGCGAATTAAGTGTAAATCACTTACTGGGAATCAAATACATTACCGAAGACGACATTCAGCTTATCTTCGAAACAGCCGATCATTTTAAAGAGGTCATAAATCGACCCATAAAAAAGGTGCCTTCCTTACGTGATATTACCATCGCCAATCTATTTTTTGAGAACAGTACCAGAACCCGCCTTTCCTTCGAATTAGCAGAAAAGAGGCTATCGGCAGATGTCATCAACTTTTCAGCCGCTTCGTCTTCAGTAAAAAAAGGTGAAACACTAATCGATACCGTCAACAATATCCTTTCCATGAAAGTGGATATGGTGGTGATGCGGCATCCAAATCCGGGGGCAGGAGTGTTTCTTTCTAAACATGTAAATGCAAGTATTGTAAATGCAGGGGACGGCGCTCACGAGCATCCAACTCAAGCGTTGCTGGATTGTTATTCAATTCGAGAACGTCTGGGAGATGTAGCCGGTAAAAAGGTAGTGATCGTTGGTGATATCTTACATTCTCGAGTCGCATTGTCCAACATTTTTGCACTTCAAAAACTTGGAGCAACAGTTAAGGTATGTGGGCCTAAGACACTTATACCCAAATATATAGAAAGTTTAGATGTTTTGTTCGAGCCTAACTTGCGAAACGCACTCGAATGGTGTGATGTAGCAAATATGTTACGCGTTCAGAACGAACGAATGGAAATAAGTTATTTTCCTACCACACGCGAATACACCCAACAATTTGGAGTGAATAAAGCGTTGCTAGATGCTCTCAACAAAGAAATTATTGTAATGCACCCGGGGCCAATAAACCGCGGTGTAGAAATTACAAGTGATGTAGCCGATAGCAAACAAGCTATTATTTTAGATCAAGTACAAAACGGAGTCGCAGTGCGTATGGCTGTGCTGTACCTACTGGCTTCAAAAATACAACACAATGAAGATTGAAAACCATGAGGATTATGTCGTTCTAGCCGATGAAAAAGATGATGCGGCCGATTTCGCCTCGTTTCTAGAATACCAAATACCTAACAAGTTCAAAGGGCAGAACGTTGTTCTTAACTTATTAGATTACGACCAATTAGAGCTCCCTCAATTACTATTGTTTCTAAAAGTGTCTAATATTCATCGGAAGACCAAACACTCGTTCGTTATTGTGAACGATGCGATCAACCCCGATGATATCCCGTACGAAATGATCGTGGTGCCTACCTTACAAGAAGCGGAAGACATCATTCAAATGGAAGCCATTGAAAGGGATTTAGGCTTTTAAAACCTGTAGGGTTGTTCATAGAATAACTATCTTTAGTATTGAAATCTATTACAAGTCATTGCATTCGCTATGAAACTCACCATTCTTGGTTGTCATTCTGCTACCCCGCGATATACTGCGCATCCTACAGCCCAAGTGTTGGAAATGAAAGGACATTTGTTCCTCATAGACTGCGGTGAAGGCACCCAAGTACAATTAAGACGTTATAAAGTAAAGTTTGCTCGCATCAAACATATTTTTATTTCTCACCTACACGGGGATCATTTCTTCGGGCTCGTGGGGCTTATTTCTACATTCAGGTTGCTAGGAAGAGAAGCGCCCTTGCATGTGTACGGGCCAAAAGGAATTAAAAAGGCTATTACGCTTCAATTAAAACTGGGTAAGAGCTGGACCAATTATGACCTCTACTTTCACGAGTTGGAAAGCAAAGAACCACAACTTATATTCGAAGACGAAAACGTTACTGTTACTACCATACCCTTAGATCATAGAGTCTATACCAACGGATTTCTTTTTAAAGAAAAATTAGGAGAGCGCACCCTTAATTTCGATGCCGCTCAAAAAGCAGGGATCGACAAAAGCTACTTCAACAAATTAAAACAAGGTTTCGATGTGGAAAATGAAAAGGGTGAACTGGTAGAAAATTCGACTGTGACCTTAGATCCGCCCCAGCCCAAATCCTATGCTTATTGTAGTGACACTGCCTATTATCCCCAGATCGTACCTCAGATCTCTAAAGCAACCGTACTATATCACGAAGCTACATTTTTAGATTCGCACGCACATCTGGCCGAAAAAACAATGCACAGTACTTCAAAGGAAGCGGGTGCCATCGCTAAAAAAGCCAAAGTAGGGACACTTATCTTAGGGCATTATTCGGGGCGTTACGACAACACAAGCCTGTTTCAAGTAGAGGCGCAAGAATTATTCGAGAATACAGAGCTTGCAGCCGACGGAAAAACCTTCGTATTTTAATTTAAATTTAATAATCATTTAAGCTTAGGGCCTTTAAAAGCTTCGGTAAAACTCGTAAATTGCATAGCAAATTATGCAAATGGCGAAAAATCTTCACGCGTATCGAAAATCGTATGAGAAAGGAGAACTTTCCGAAGAAACAATAATGGCAAGTCCCATGGAGCAATTCCAGCTTTGGTTTATTGAAGCCGAAAAATCGGGTTTGATCGATGAAGTGAATGCCATGACCTTGTCGACCATAGGAGCCGACGGATATCCTCGTGGACGTGTGGTGCTATTGAAAGAATTTAATGCGGAAGGCTTTATTTTTTACACCAACTACAAAAGCGAGAAGGGTGTTTCACTAGCCCACGATAATCACTGCTGTATTTCGTTCTTTTGGCCGCCGTTGGAGCGGCAGGTGATCATTAAAGGCAAGGCAGAAAAAGTTTCCGAAGAAAAATCGATCGAATACTTTAAAAGTCGACCGCGAAAGAGTCAGTTAGGTGCATTCGTGTCCAACCAAAGTGCAACCGTTGCAAGTAGAGAAGTTCTGGAAGAACAATTACAAGAATTGGAAAAGACCTACGAAGGACGTGATATTCCTAAACCGGAGACTTGGGGCGGCTATTTAATCACACCAACCGAATTTGAATTCTGGCAAGGTAGACGAAGCCGTTTACACGATCGCATTCAATATCGCCAGCATGATAGCAAATGGATTATTAACAGACTACAACCTTAGCGTATGAAAACATTATATATGGTTCGACACGCCAAGTCTTCTTGGAAACACGACGTGATCGATCACCAGCGCCCTTTAAAAGGACGTGGAAAAAGAGATGGTAAATTAGTATCGAATACCCTTAAAAACCAAGTGCCACCACCGGAAAAGATCATTTCCAGTGATGCGACCAGAGCTTTGACCACTGCAAATTACTTTAAGGATGCATTCGAGATTGCTGACACCGACTTTACCACCGATCATAATTTATACGACTTTAGTGGGCAAAATGCCATGCATATTATAAAGAACCTGGATGATTCGCTTGGTCGCGTAATGATCGTAGGGCACAACCATGCATTTACCTCTATTGCAAATATGTTGGGAAACAAGTATATTGACAATGTGCCTACCTGTGGATTTGTAATGATCGAATTCAAGGAGAATTCATGGAGCGAGATTACAACCGGTAAAACTGTAAAAACGCTTTTCCCCAGAGATCTAAAAGAATGACCGAAAAAACTTCAAATAAATTTGTAACCCAAAACAGGTATCGAAATCGTGAATTAAGTTGGCTTCAGTTTAATGCACGTGTACTACAAGAAGCAGAAGACCCTTCTGTTCCTCTTTTGGAACGATTGCGCTTTCTCGGGATTTTCTCTAACAACCTAGACGAGTTCTTTAAGGTCCGTTATGCTACCGTTAAACGTATTGTAGAGGCCGGCAAGGGCGGAAGAAGCTTTTTAGGAGGTATTTCAGCAAAAGACCTTTTAGAAGAGATCACACAAACTGTGATCAAACAACAGGCTGCCAGTTTGAAAATTTTGAGTTCTATAGAAAAGGAACTCGAAAAAGAGAATATTTTTATGATCGATGAAACGCAAGTTTCAGAATCACAACACAAATTTATCGCCGATTATTTTCTTCGGAAGGTAAGTCCGGCCCTAGTTACCATCATGATCGGTGAACTAGAACAATTTCCCTCGCTTAAGGACAGCGGAGCCTATTTGGCGGTGCGCATGGTAATGTCTAAGGAAGATGACACCTTCGAGACCAAAAATAATTACGCCTTGATCGAGATACCGAAAACGATCGATCGTTTTGTTGTGTTGCCAAGTGAAGGAGAAAAACAGTTTATCATCATTCTAGATGACCTAATTCGGTATTGTTTGCACAATATTTTTAGCATCTTTAAATACGAGAAGATCTCTGCCCACATGATCAAGATCACACGTGATGCAGAATTGGATATTGATAGTGATCTTAGTAAGAGCTTTATAGATAAGATATCGAAAAGCGTAAAGAATAGAAGTACGGGAGATCCGGTACGTTTTGTGTACGACAAACGAATTGATAAGAAGACCTTACAATTCCTGATGGATAAGATGGGGGTAGACACTACCGATAGTGTGATACCGGGAGGTCGTTACCACAACCGCCGCGACTATATGGATTTTCCAAGTTTAGGAAGAGAAGACTTGTTGTACGAACGTATCGAGCCTTTACCAATTCCAGGATTAAGTCTTGAAGGGAGTCTCTTCGGAAAGATCGCCGAAAAGGATTATCTGTTGTACACACCCTACCAAAAATTCTCTTATGTTGTAAAATTCTTGAGAGAAGCAGCCTTGGATCCGAATGTAAAATCGATAAAGATCACGATTTATCGCTTGGCACAAGTATCGCACATAGCGAGCTCACTTATAAATGCAGCGAAGAACGGAAAAGAAGTAACCGTGCAAATAGAACTGCAAGCCCGATTTGATGAAGAAGCAAATATTCGCTACGCAGAACAAATGCAAAGTGAAGGCGTTAACCTAATCTTTGGTGTATCCGGATTGAAGGTACACTGTAAAGCCTGTTTGATCGAGCGTCTCGAGAACCAAAAAGTAAAGCGATATGCTTTTATTAGTACCGGTAACTTTAACGAGTCGACCGCACGTATCTATACCGATTATACCTTGTTCACTTCCAATCAAAAGATATGTAAGGAGATCAATAAAGTATTCGATTTCTTTGAGGTAAACTACAAGATTAAAAAATACCGTCATTTAATTGTATCTCCACATTATACACGTAATGCGATCTACAATTTGATCGACAACGAAATAGAGAATCACAAAAACGGTCTATCAAGCGGAATCAGACTCAAATTAAACAGTCTTTCCGATTTTAAGATGATCGACAAATTATACGAAGCGAGTAGGGCAGGAGTTAATATAAAATTGATTATTCGCGGGATTTGTTGTCTAATTCCGGGGGTGAAAGGAATGAGCGAAAATATACAAGCCATTAGCGTTGTAGATAAGTTTTTAGAGCATCCCAGAATGTTTATTTTTGAGAACGGAGGCGATCGACGTATCTATATTTCTTCTGCCGATTTTATGGGTCGTAACCTCGATAATCGTGTAGAAATTAGTTGTCCTATCTATGATGAGGACATAAAAGAAGAGCTCAACGACACTTTCGAGATCTGTTGGAAAGACAATGTGAAGGCAAGAGTGGTATCAGCCAAACAGAATAACGCCTATCGTCAACCCAACGGTGATCCGAAGGTTCGATCGCAATTTGCCACTTACGAATATTATAAAGAAAAAATAAGTAATTAGTTTGTTGAACATAGAAAAATACGCTGCTGTAGATATTGGCTCTAATGCCATACGATTGTTGGTTGCCTCGGTGATAGAAGAACCGGGTAAGGACACCCTCTTCAAGAAGACATCTTTGGTGCGCGTTCCAATTCGTTTGGGTGCAGAGGTATTTATAGATGGCGCTATTTCCGAAGCAAGCATTATACGCATGATCGACGCTATGAAAGCATTCAAATTACTTATAAAGACGCATCAAGTTGTGCGATTTCGAGCATGTGCAACCTCGGCTATGCGCGAATCCTCTAATGGAACGGAAGTCGCTAAACGAATTAAAGAGGAAACCGGACTTAGCATTAACATCATAGATGGTAATGATGAAGCCGCTATAATCGCCTCAACAGACCTTACCTCACTTATTCAAAACGATAAGGTCTTCTTGTACGTAGATGTAGGAGGCGGGAGCACCGAATTCACCTTATATGCGCAAGGAAAGACTGTCGCCTCAAAATCGTTTAAGTTGGGCACAGTGCGTCTAATCAACGATATGGTAGAAGATACCATGTGGGAGCAAGTAGAAACTTGGATAAAGAAAGTCACGAAGCCCTATAGTAAAATCAATATGATAGGGTCGGGCGGTAACATTAACCATATTTATAAATCCAGTGGAAAGAAAGTAGGGAAACCGCTTAGTTATTTCTACTTAGCTAATTTCTACGAACTCATTAAATCACACAGCTACGAAGAACGTATTACCGAAATGCAGATGAATCCGGACCGTGCCGATGTCATCATTCCTGCTACCAGGATCTATCTTTCGGCCATGAAATGGAGCGGATCGAAAAACGTGTATGTGCCAAAGATCGGACTCTCTGACGGAATTATAAAAAGCCTGTATAATGAAAAGCTAGCCAAGGCCATACAGGTAAATTAGCCTGCCAGAGAATAGATTTATCCGTGAATAGTTTCGTTAGTGCCAAGATCTTTCATCACTTCGGCTTCGTAGGCAAGGAGTTCGTTCCATTTAGCATCTACTTCGGCGCGTTCGCCATATTTTCTTGCAAAACCTAAGAACATAGTGTAATGATTGGCTTCACTTACCATTAATTTTCGATAGAATTCGGCCAATTCCTTGTCTTTTAATTGCTCGCTCAACAAGCGAAAGCGTTCACAGCTTCTTGCTTCTATAAGTGCGGCATATAACAATCGATGAACTAATTGTGTCGTTCGACTGCCTCCCTTCGGAAAGAATTTGGTGATAGCGATCACATACTCGTCCTTACGGTCGCGGCCCATGGACCATCCTCGCTCAAGTATCTTGTCGTGTACCATCTTAAAGTGACTTATCTCTTCTTTTACCAAGGCGACCATTTCTTTTACGAGTTCGTCGTATTCGGGGAAAGAAACAATAAGCGAAATGGCCGTAGATGCAGCCTTTTGCTCACAATAGGCATGATCGGTCAATATTTCCTCGATATTCTTTTCTACTATGTTTACCCATCTGGGATCAGTGGGAAGCTGTAATCCTAACATCATTGTTGCTTTTAGATATCCAAATCGAATTCTTTGCGTAAATTATCCAATAAAGGATTTTTCTCTTTGAGCTTTTCGTACTTCTCACGAGGTGTATATGCATAGCGTTTTACAGCTGTTTCATTAACCTCGATCGAAAGATCGATATCGTAGTTTTGAAGTTTTTCGCGTAAATAACCTAGCAATTCATATTTAGCGCGTTCTACTTCTAACTTGATGGTGCTATTTGGGAATTCTAAGTGAATTAGCGAACCGTCCAGTTTAGGCACGCCCATAGTAAGGTGCGAAAGCAGATTGTACTTACCATCATTCTCTACCTTAGCGGTGTATTCATTCCAGGCACTAATCATGGCTTCTTCGGAAAAGTCTTCGGAAGGCAAATTCTCTTGGTTCGGTTGTTTGGCTACTTGTTCTTTTTTAAGTTGCTGTTTCTTCTGAATGCTCTTTAACGATAAGGCCGATACCTTTTTCGCATTTCGCTCTGCTATTAATTGCGGGCGTTCGATCACACGATCCTTTTGACCTGCATCTTTGTTCTCTTCTTCAATTGCTTCGGAAGCTGGAACAGGTTCAGTTTCAATCTCGTTATTAGTTGGAGTAGTAGGTGATGACGTTCGTGCGTTGGTCGCTTCTTCGGTACTTTCCGAAGTACTAGAACTTTCAGAACCAATAGCTTGTTCCGGACTGCTTTCAGCAACTACAGCCTCTCTCGTGAATTGGGAGGGAGGTATTACGTACCGTTTACTCTTTTTTTTTTCGCCCTTGGCAGTAAGTGAAGCCAATTGCAGTAAACAGAGTTCTACGAGTAAACGCTGGTTCCGACTTGTTTTATATTTTAGATCACATTCATTGGCGATCGTGATGGCTTCTAATAAAAACGCCGTATCAGATTTTTGTGATTGCTCAAAATACATGGTCTTTACTTGCTCACCTACTTCTAACAAGTCTATGGTCTCCTGATTCTTGCATACCAGTAAATCTCTAAAATGAGAGGCAAGTCCCATGATAAAATGATGGCCATCAAATCCTTTTGATAAGATCTCGTTATAAGCCACTAATACTTGCGGAATATTGTTGGCGAGCAGTAGCTCTGTGACCTTAAAATAGTAGGTATAATCGAGAACGTTCAAATTCTCTGTGACCGCTTCTCTCGTTAGCGTTTTGCCCGAGAAACTAACAACGCGATCAAAGATAGACAGTGCGTCTCGCAACGCGCCATCGGCCTTTTGAGCGATTATATGCAAAGCGTCGTCTTCGGCATCTATACCCTCACTGGCGGCTACCTCGGCCAAATGACCTTTAATATCCTGTACGGTAATACGTCTAAAATCAAAGATCTGGCAGCGCGACAGGATAGTAGGGATGATCTTGTGTTTTTCGGTAGTTGCCAAAATAAAGATCGCGTGCTTCGGTGGTTCCTCTAAGGTTTTTAAGAATGCATTAAAAGCAGCCGATGATAGCATATGTACCTCGTCGATGATATACACCTTATATTGACCTACTTGTGGCGGTATACGCACTTGATCGATCAAATTACGAATATCGTCTACCGAATTGTTGGAAGCAGCATCTAACTCGAAGATATTAAAAGCGAAATCCTCATCTTCCTTTTCGGTTCCATCTTGGTTAATCTTTTTGGCCAAAATTCGAGCGCAGGTTGTTTTCCCAACACCACGAGGACCGGTAAACAAGAGCGCTTGTGCCAAATGATCGTTCTCAATGGCGTTGTCTAAGGTATTGGTAATAGCCTGTTGGCCTACAACGTCTTTGAATTGAGTAGGTCTGTACTTTCGTGCCGATACAATGAAGTGCTCCATAGAATTGAAACAAATATAAAGATGTCCTATTTGTTATTAAAAAAACGCAGACTGAAATTTATGTTATTTATTAACATTGTTTCGGATTGCTAAAATCTCAATGTAATGCAGTACTTTTGCAACCGCAGGCCGTCTTATCGCGTTTTGTAAATGCAAAACGAGGAAAGTCCGGACACCATAGGGAAGCATAGCGGCTAACAGCCGTCATCCGTCTTATACGGAGCGGACAAGTGCAACAGAAAGAATGTACAGGTAATGCTGTAGTGAAATCAGGTAAACTCTATGCGGTGAAATGCCACGTAAACTTGTGTTCGAGGGTTCCCGCCCGATGCAAGAGGGTAGGCAGATAGAGCGTATTGGTAACAATGCGTCCAGATAAATGATAAGAAACTGTGTTACACAGTTACAGAATCCGGCTTATAGGCCTGCTTTTTCTTTATAATCTTCAATTTGTTCAATAATCCATTGTTGACACTCCTCCTTGGTATAAAACGCTTCGGCAGGACGCTTGTAGAAAGAACGCTCGAACAACGCATTATTAAACGATCGTTCGGTGTGGCACCACATAGCGACTGCTACTAATCTCGGACTCAAATTTGTTTGTAGAAAACAGGTCGGATTTACAGTATAGTCATATTTTCTATTCGAAATATAACCAAATAGGCGTTCAGGATAATGTTCCTTAAAGACCTTATCATAGACTTTTAAATGGTCTCTGTCGAAAACCACTCCTTCTTTGATCGAAGCAATTGCGTACAATTCATGCAATTCGAGATGAACAAAGTCCAATTCGATTGTTTTAGGAAAGTTGGTAGACATGCGTGAGGTTTCTATTCAAAAAAGCTAAAAACAGAACTGCCATATTTTCGAGCTTCTTGAAAACGAGGTATTAGCGAAAGATCTGTTTGCTTAGCATGTTCAATAATAAGAATTCCGTCCGGGGCTAACAAATTATTTTGAAAGATATTTCCTGTTAATTCTGTGAGTCGCTCAGTATCAAATTCATATGGCGGATCAGCAAAGATAATGTCACTGGCCGCATGCGATGTACCAACATATTTGAATACATCTGCTTTAACGGTCTCTATAGGAAACTGAAACTCTTCTGCGACCTTATTAATATATTTTACACATTCATAATGCGCATCTACAGCGCGAATAGTGGGAACACCGCGAGAAGCAAACTCAAAACTTATATTTCCGGTACCGGCAAATAGGTCTAAGACACTCAGTTGAGTTAGCTCGTACTGATTTCGTAAAATATTGAACAGCGCTTCTTTGGCAAAATCGGTGGTGGGGCGAACCGGCAATGATTTAGGTGCTGTTAGACGTCTGCCTTTATGAGTTCCTGAAATAATGCGCATTAGGGTGTGTTCTTAACTAAAAAATGGTTGTGAGGTTGGTCTTCTTCGGAAACAGTATCAATAGCGGTAGTGATCGATGCAAAACGAACATTGCGAATGTATTTATATACGATCGAATAAATGTCATCTTTTTCTGAAACAGCTCCGCATAGTACAACGTCTACCGTATCTGGGTTTAATTTTAGTTGTTCCAAGGTAAATAATACGTAGTAGATAAAATCTTCGGGAGTTTTAAACGGATAGGTATTACAAAGCTGCAATGCATCCGATTTCATTACAACACAGTCTAATTGATCCTGCTGCACATGTAAATACACCTTTGTTGTTTCGCTGTGTTTCTCGGCATCCAAAAAAGTTTTTAGCAAAATACTCACACTGTGGTAATAGGAAAAGCTTCCGAAGCGATCAAAAAAATAATTATTAATATTTACAAAGGGCACATAAACGACCTCGATGCCGTAGGTTGTGAGTGAATCGGTAGTAATAAAATCGTTTGCCAACAACTTGGTGTTGAACTTTAAATACTCACTGGACTTTGACTCGTCGTAGAGGGTGCTTGGCACCAAAGTGTAGGTATTGGTAGCGTAGATAACAACAACTTCCTCAAACGTATCTGATTGTAATTCGGGCCGGGTTAGCGCCGTATCGATCTCGTGCAATAACTCTTCCGGAGTATAATTGCGGTCAAAATTCTTTTCAGAAAAAAATAACGACGTTTTTGAATCACGATCTGTTACTAAAAAAGAAAGTCCGGTCAATGAAACTTGAACGGACAGTCTTTTATGTAAGCTTGTTGAATTATTGTTGTAGTCCCGGTGTGTCATATATTTTTGGCCAATTTCCAGAGGTATTGATCTCGTCCATAGACCCAACTTTAATGAATGGACCATTCACCCCATCTACAGAAACTACCTGCTTCTCTTGAACGATTAGGTCTTTGTCCATTCCTTGAAGCACTACGTCCTTAGAAACTTTAGCTTCGAATACAGAATATTCAGTATCGTTTTTCACGATCGTACCCGCTTGCAGATCGAATTTCTGATCGGTATCCGGTACGTTCATCATGGTTTTATAACGGTCGGTTCCTCCGTAAAGTGAATCCTTAACCGCTCTAAACCCTAAGGTGTCTACGACTACGGTTTCAATAAAATATCCTTCATCAATACCATAGGCTCTGTTCTTTTCTACATCGGCATAGCTACTGTCTCTTCGTGCCGTAATTGCGAATTTAGCCGTATCTACGAATCGAACTAAACTATCGAAGCTACCGGTGAACTTACCATTTAACGATTGGTAGGCCAACTCTGCAGCCTGAATATCTTTTAATTTTTCAATCACTTTAGCGTAACGCGCTTCCTTCTTTTTATTAAACTCTACCGGCCCAATGAGTGAATCGTATAATTGGTAGCCTAAGAAGATTATTACAATCCACAATAGCAAAGAAACTACAGGGTTTAATTTTCGGGGAACGAATTTTTTAATTAAAAATACGGCAAGAATAACTAAAGCAATAGCTAGTACTATGTAAACGATTGTAATCATAATTATTTAATGAAGGTTACATTAGATTATTAGGTCTATCGCAAATCTACAATTTTTTTTTGTTCGTAAAAGTATATTCCGAAAAAATCATAGCTATATTTAAACCCTGAATTTGTATAATTTCATGGACGTTTCTCATTTTTACAGCCTTTTAAAAACCGACTTTTCACATACAACTACTGCAAAACAGGATATTGCGTTGCAAATGCTGGCAAAGTTCGTGCTTAGTAAAGAAAAAGATGAGGTGTTCTTGTTAAAAGGTTTTGCCGGTACAGGAAAAACGACCATAATTGGTACTTTGGTTAAGAACCTTTGGAAAGCGAAACAATCTTCAGTCTTATTGGCGCCTACCGGACGTGCTGCAAAAGTGATTAGTAATTATTCGAAACAAGAGGCATTTACCATTCATAAAAAGATCTATTATCCCAAAAGTGAGAAAGGAGGCGGTGTTTCTTTCACCTTGCAAAACAACAAACACCGCAATACCATATTCATTGTTGATGAAGCCTCTATGATCCCAGATATTAACCAGGATTCAAAATTATTTGAAAATGGTTCTTTACTCGATGATCTTATGCAATACGTGTATTCGGGCTATAACTGTAAATTATTGCTTATAGGCGATACCGCGCAGCTACCACCGGTGAAATTGGATGTAAGTCCGGCATTAGACCAGAGAACCTTAGAGAACCATTATAACAAAGTAATACATACCGTTGAATTAGACGAGGTAGTACGACAGCAGAAAGACAGTGGGATCTTATCCAATGCCACCAAACTAAGGGAACATCTGGAAGATGGATTCTACGAGGATTTTAAACTACAGGAAGCACCTTTTTCCGAAGTAATTAGACCTTTAGATGGACAAGAACTCATGGATGCTATAAATGACAGTTACCATGAGTTGGGAAACGAGGATTCGGTGATCATTGTTCGATCTAACAAACGAGCAAATTTATACAATCAAAACATTCGTAAACGCATTCTATTTCAGGAAGAAGAGCTGTCGGCCGGCGATCATTTAATGGTTGTAAAGAACAATTATTTTTGGGTAAAGGCTGAAAGCGAAGCTGGGTTTATTGCCAATGGTGATATTGTGGAAGTATTAGATATCTTTGCTTTTAAAGAATTATACGGTTTTCGTTTTGCTGAAGTCAATGTTCAAATGGTAGATTATCCAAAAATGAAACCATTTGAAACGGTTTTGTTGCTCGACACACTTACTTCGGAAACATCTTCACTTTCGTACGAGCAATCAAATTCGCTGTATCAAGAAGTTCAAAAGGATTATGCAAACATTAAATCGAATTACAAACGCTTCCTTTCTGTCAAGAACAACAAATACTTTAACGCCTTACAAGTTAAGTTCTCTTATGCGATTACATGTCATAAATCGCAAGGAGGGCAGTGGCACACCGTATTTGTTGAACAGCCTTACTTACCCAACGGCATAGACAAAGAATATCTACGTTGGTTATACACAGCAATTACACGAGCTAGAGAAAAATTATATTTGATCGGATTTAAAGACGGCTTTTTTGTAGATTCGTAAGTATGGATTACATGAGTTTTGGAATAGGGATCTTTTTGGGCGTAGGTCTTGCTGCAGCCGTTGGATTTCGCGTGTTCTTACCATTGCTTATCCTTAGTCTTGGTAGTTATTTCGACTACATCCCTATAAACGAGAGTTGGGAGTGGATAGGGAGTTTAACGGCCGTAATAACCTTGGCCATAGCTACGTTGGTCGAAGTATTTGGTTATTATATTCCCTGGGTAGATAACATATTAGATACCATAGCGATACCTTTGGCGACCCTTGCGGGAACACTGGTCATGGTTGCAGTAGTTAGTGACCTGGACCCGGTAATTTCTTGGGCGCTGGCCATTATTGCCGGTGGAGGAACCGCAGCAGCGATTAAAGGAAGTTCGGCTGCCGTACGACTCGGATCTTCTACCACAACTGCAGGTCTTGGAAATCCGGTAATCGCCACTGTTGAGACCGGAGCAGCTACGTTAATGTCTTTAGTTTCAGTACTTATACCTGTGGTAGCATTTATACTAGTATTGTTCATTTTCTTCGGAATCATCAGATTTTATAAAAAGCTTCGGAAAAAACAACGTCCAAGCGTATAATCTTCTTATTTTTGAGCATCATTTCAGTAAAAACAATACTATTTTGAGAATAATAGCAATGATTCCGGCGCGATATGGCGCTTCAAGATTTCCGGGAAAGTTAATGCAAGACCTGGGAGGGAAACCCGTGATCGTTCGTACTTACGAAGCCGCTAAGGACACTGATCTGTTTGAAGAGGTTTACGTAGTAACCGATAGTGAAGTAATTTACAATGAGATCGAATTACACGGCGGGAAGGCTATAATGAGCACTAAAGAGCACGATTCGGGAAGTGATCGAATTGCGGAAGCGGTCCAGGATATGGATGTGGACATTGTTGTAAATGTGCAGGGAGACGAGCCCTTTACCAGTAAAGAAGGGTTGGCGCAGGTACTTTACTTGTTTAAAGGGAAGGACGCTGAAAAGATCGACCTTGCTTCGCTAATGACCGAAATAAATGATTGGAAAGAAATAAGTGATCCAAATTGCGTCAAGGTGATAGTCGATAAAGATAACTACGCTCAATACTTTTCGCGCTCCCCAATACCGTATCCTCGCGATAAGAATGCTTCGGTACAATATTACAAGCACAAAGGAATCTATGCCTTTAGAAAGCAGGCATTGCTCGATTTCTATAAATTACCTATGCGCTCACTAGAGGCTGCGGAGAAAATAGAATGCATTCGATATTTAGAATATGGAAAAAATATAAAAATGGCGATTTCGAACACACAAGGGATTGAGATCGATACTCCCGAAGATCTTGTACGAGCTAATAAAGCATTTAAAGAAGAAAAGAAAGATACTGTCAATAATAAATACAGAAACTTTCCAATGGTGCCTAAGGTGGTATTTGGAAAAGGAAGTTTCGATCAATTGTCTACTATTCTTGCACCGCAACGTAAAGACAAAGCTCCTTTTATCTTCTTGGTAGATGATGTGTTTAAAGACAATACCGAGTTTATTGACCGAATTACACTGCGATTTAATGATAAATTGGTGTTCGTCTCTGCCGATGAAGAGCCTAAAACCATACAAGTGGATGAGATCGTAAATGAAATTAAAAATGAATTCACTTATAGCCCGTCAGGGATAATTGGAATAGGAGGAGGGACCATACTCGATCTGGCCAAAGCAGTTTCTATTATGTTGACGAATAAAGGAAGTGCTGCCGACTATCAAGGTTGGGATTTGGTACGGTCGAAAGCTGTGTATCACGTTGGAATTCCTACAATATCCGGAACCGGTGCCGAAGTTTCAAGAACGACAGTTCTAACAGGTCCAATCAAAAAATTAGGAATTAATAGCGATTTCACACCTTTCGATCAAGTGGTGTTAGACCCAGATTTAACCATAGGAGTTCCAAAAAATCAGTGGTTCTATACAGGAATGGATTGTTTTATTCATTGTGTGGAGTCGTTGAACGGTACATTCTTGAATGCATTTAGTGAGAGTTATGGAGAAAAAGCCTATGATCTTTGTAAGGAGATCTTTTTAGATGATGCGCTCACAGAGGACGAAGCGAGGGGAAAGTTGATGATGGCATCGTGGCACGGGGGAATGAGTATTGCGTATTCTCAAGTGGGTGTAGCCCATGCAATGAGTTACGGGTTATCGTATGTTTTAGGGACCAAACACGGAATTGGGAATTGTATCGTATTTGATCACTTAGAAGATTTTTATCCGAAGGATGTAGCTCTTTTCAAAGAAATGGTGAAGAAGCATAATATTGAGATCCCAAAAGGCTTGTGCAAGGACCTTTCCGAAGAACAATTCAATACTATGATCGATATAGCCCTCAGTCTCGTACCATTATGGGAAAATGCCTTAGGTGAGAATTGGGAATCTATCATGACACGGGAACGACTGCGTGCGATGTATGAAAAAATGTAAGTCAATATTCAATAATGGGTATCACCAAATTTATATTCAACAAGATACTCGGCTGGAAGATTTCGGGGCGTTTTGATCCTGACGTAAAGAAAGCTGTGGTGATCGTAGTACCCCATACAAGTTGGCATGACTTCTACATAGGTGTATTCTCTAGACGGATATTGAAGACCGATATTAATTTCGTTGCAAAAAAAGAACTGTTTGCATGGCCATTCGGTTGGTATTTCAAGTGGATGGGGGGAGCAGCACTCGATCGCACTCCCGGTCAAAATAAAGTAGAGGCCATTGCTGAAATATTTGCCAAAAAAGATGAATTTAGACTAGCACTGGCACCCGAGGGAACACGAAAAAAGGTAGATACATGGAAAACAGGCTATTATTATATCGCTCAAAACGCAAATGTTCCTATAATTCCGGTATCCTTTGATTATAGTACCAAAACTGTAACAATAGGTAATCCATTTTACCCTACTGGAGCCATCGAAGCAGATACAGTGAAATTACGCGCGTTTTTTCAAGGGGTAGTGGGTAAGGTCTCAAATTTTTCATAGGTATTTTACCTGTAAGATTTAATAGATACCCAAAAGTGTTAGAGTCCTTGTAAACCCTTGTTAAACTAGCGTTCATTAAGGTTTTATTATTTTTCAATTTGCTTTCTTCTTGCTATCTATGTAGCTTAAACTATAACACCTAATTTTATGAAATTATATAATTCAATACTACTTTTGTTTGTAGCTGTTTTTGTACTAGCTTCATGTGAAACAGACGATAATGGGAATGGCACCGATGACCAAAGTCAAAATATCATCTTAGCCAATCTATTTGTAACAAGTAATACGAATCCTGAGATCACTGCATTTGATTTTGCAGCCAGCGGGGCGATCGCAAGCCGATCATTACTTACCGCCTCTGCAGACACTGAAGGTGTTTTCTACGATTCAGATATGGATGAACTAACTGCAGTATCAAGAACGCAATTAGCCCTAAATAACTATATGAACATCGAAGACGCGTTAGATGGAGAAACCCTTAATCTAGCATTTTCTAGCAACGTTGTCTTGGAAAGTCCGCGTGACCTTGCCGTAAATGGAGATATTTATGTGGTGTCTGATAATGCCGATGTCGATGGTGATACGAATACAGACGATGGACGATTTTATATCTTTGAAAAAGATGGAAATAGCTTTACTCTGCGAAACACGGTAACAGTAGAGTTTGCTGTTTGGGGAATCGAATTCATTGGAAACGATCTTTTTGCGGTTGTGGATAAGACTTCCGACCTTGCCGTATTTACTAATTTTGCTGTGACCAACACTACCGATGCTACTGTGGCTCCGTCAAAAAGAGTTACAATTGGCGGTATAACAAGAACACATGGAATCGCATTCGATGAAGGCGCCTTGATCTTAACCGATATTGGTGACGCAGGATCTGATACCGATGGTGGTTTTCAAGTAATTAGTAATTTTCAAGCAGCTTTTGATGCTTTGAATGATGGTGATACCTTAGCGGCAAATCAGCAAATTAGAGTATCGGGTAACTTTACCACACTAGGAAATCCGGTATCTGCAGAATATGACCGTTCTACACAAACTATCTTCATTGCCGAACGTGCTAATGGTGGTGGTAAATTATTGATCTTCGACGATATTGAAGCAGGTGGAAACCTTGCACCAAACCTATCGATCGAGATCGATGGAGCGTCCTCTTTATATTACGAAAGTTACGATTAATTAGAAGCATAAATAGAAAACACAAAGCCCCGATTTGGGGCTTTTTTTATTGAAAATCCTCAGAAAATATCACCATTTATTTTCACAAAGTATTGGCTTAATGTTGTGTTAAGGGTTAGCGCCGTCACGTTTTGTAAAGCGCTGATAACGAAGCTATGTCAGTTAAAATTGGGTTAAGGTTTTCTCTTATTCTTGTAACCCTTCAATTTTCTTGTTACCTAAGCGCTAAACAAAAACCTAATAGTATGAAAAAGTTTAAATTTTTAACAGTATTGTGTGCAATTGCACTTTTCTCCGTCGCTTGTAGTGACGATGATAATGACACCGATGGCGGACCTACCGCTAATTTCGAATCACAAGTATATGCTTCTAACAACTCCAATGGAAACATTGAGCGTTACGATAGAAGTGAATCTGGTGAAGTTACTTCAGCAACCTTGGTCACACTATCATTAGATGCTGAGGGTATTTACTATGATGCAGCCACCGATCAAGTAACGCAAGCATCAAGAACGCTATTTCAGTTAAACACGTATAGCGATATCGCTTTGGCAAACGATGGAGCTAATGTAGAACTGGAGCTTTCTAGTAGCGCCGATCTGGAAAGTCCACGTGACATTGCTGTGAGTGCAAATGGTGATTTATATGTAGTGTCAGACAACGCAGATGTCGATGGTAACACATCAACCGACGACGGAAGATTATATGTTTACACTCGAAACGGAAACAGTTTTGCATTGCGAAATACCATAACAGTAGATTTTGCGGTTTGGGGCATCGAGTTTGTAGGTAACGATCTTTTCGTAGTAGTAGATAAAACATCAGATATTGCTGTGTTTACAAATTTCGAAGCAACGTACACTGCAGATGCTACCGAAACACCTAATAAGCGAATTACCATAGAAGGTATTACTCGTACGCATGGAATCGCTTTCGATGGTGGTACAATGATCTTGACCGATATTGGGGATGCCAGCTCAGATACCGATGGAGGTTTTCATATCATTACTAACTTCCAATCGAAGTTTGATGCAGTGAACGACGGTGGCACCATGGCCGTACAAGACAATCAAGTACGTGTGGCAGGTTCAGCAACATTTCTAGGGAACCCTGTATCGGCAGACTATGACGCCGAGGCAAATGAAGTATTTATAGCCGAAAGAGCTAACGGTGGAGGAAGAATCTTGTCTTTTACCAATGTCGAGACCGGTGGAAATATTGGTCCGAATATGAATGCTACCCTTTCGGGAGCCTCTTCGGTTTATTTTTACAAACAGTAGTTGTTTGATCTATAAAAGGAAAATGCCCCAGATGGGGCATTTTTTTATGAAGATATGTTACTTCTATGCTTCGGAAACTTCCTCCATTGTATGATACACATTCTGCACATCATCGTCCTCTTCAATTTTTTCTAGTAACTTTTCGACATCTGCTGCTTGTTCTTCTGTAAGTTGTTTGGTTACTTGTGGAATGCGCTCAAAATCTGAAGATAAGATCTCAATATTGTTACTTTCTAAATACGACTGTATCGCTCCAAAACTTTCAAATGGAGCATAGATCATAACACCATCTTCATCTTCAAAGATCTCTTCCACTCCAAAATCAATGAGTTCAAGTTCCAATTCTTCTAGATCGAGATCTTCACCACTCACTCTAAAGTTGCACGTATGATCGAACATAAATACAACCGACCCTGAAGTACCTAAATTACCGTCGCACTTGTTAAAATACGATCTAATGTTAGCCACAGTTCGGGTATTATTGTCAGTTGCAGTTTCAATTAAGACTGCAATACCATGTGGGGCATAGCCTTCAAATAATACTTCTTTATAATCCCCTTGATTCTTATCACTCGCACGTTTAATGGCGCGTTCAATGTTATCTTTGGGCATATTTACGGCTTTGGCGTTTTGTATTACCACCCGTAATCTGGAATTCGTATCGGGATCGGGACCGCCTTCTTTTACGGCCATCACTATATCTTTTCCAATACGTGTAAACGCTTTAGACATCGCCGCCCAGCGTTTCATTTTGCGTGCTTTTCTAAATTCAAAAGCTCTTCCCATAGGTATTCAATTTAGCTACAAAAATAAAAAAATATGGTTCTCGGCAAACTTAACTTACCAAACTATCCACGATCTCTGCCAATTTAAAATCCTTGTCGGTCACTCCACCGGCATCATGTGTAGATAAAGAGATATGTAAGGTGTTATAGACATTCGACCAGTCCGGGTGATGTTCCATCGCTTCCGCTTCAAAAGCGATGCGTGTCATAATTGAAAAGGCATCTTTAAAGTTTTGAAACTCTAACGAAGTATGGATTGCATTTTCGTAATATTCCCAGCCTTCAAATTCTTTTAGCTTCTCATGTATCTCATTTTCAGATAAAGCGTTCATAAGGTATTTTTTTTGGTTGTCCTGTTAAGGTCAACATGGTTCGTATTAATTTTTAAAGGTACTTATTTCTTCCTTTAATGTGCAATCTTCTATCACCTCTGCTACAGAAATTCGATAGGGTTGTGGCAATTTGTTTTGCTTCGGAAGAATTGCCAAATAATTATCATCGTTACTGCGATAGGCGTTTTTAAAAATAGGCGTATGGTCTCCTAGCTTTGCCGTGATTTCCTTAAAAAAATCTTCATGATGTACCATATCGTCACTACTTAAATGAAAGATCCCCGATAAGTCTTGATTGATGATATAATGTAATTGCTGGGCGATCTTGTCGACCGTAGTCACAGAGATAATTAAATTTGGGTATACTTCAAACGAGGCCTTATGTTTTATCGCTTGCTGTAATTGAATAATGCGTGGTGAGGTAACTCCTAGCACCATAGGCAATCGTAGGATCGCATATTTTTCCGAAGGGATTTCAACAAACATCTTTTCAACAGAAAGCTTGAATTTGCCATATTCACTTTCAGCAATGGGTAGGTCCTTCTCGAAAGAAGGGAATCGAAACCGCCCGTCGAATACATTCACCGAAGACAAAAAAAGTAGTTTACACATCTCATTTGTCATAACATACGCCAACGCCGTTTCATGTGCCTTTAACTGTGCTTGAAAATCACCGCGAAGTGCCGAAATAATATAGTTGGGACGTACATCTTCTAAGATCGAATATAGGTCATCATTGGTCACATCATACTGGTAGAACACTTGATTGTCCTTAAAATCGGTATTCTGACAGTAGGTACCGTAAACGTCGAAATAGGAGAGGAGCTCTTTGTAAAGCACATTGCCGATAAATCCGCTAGCACCAAGAATTAGGATGGTATTTTTATTCGATTCTTTTTTTCGCATAAATTCGATTCAGTACACTGAAGCGTTTAAAATATAGATAATTTTGTTTTGGTGGTAAATTTTTCCAAGGCCATCATCCCCAAATAACTATTACCTTTATCATTAAGCCCAGGGGACCAGCATGTGATCGTGAACTCGTTAGGCAGTAGTGCTACAATTCCACCACCAACACCACTTTTTCCGGGAAGACCAACTTCAAAAGCAAACTCACCGGCTTCGTCATAGAATCCACATGTAAGCATAATCCCGTTAATACGCTTCACTTGGTTTAACGTAAGATGTGCGGTATTTCGCATACACTTACCGCGATTTGCAAATAAAAAGAACGCATTGGTTAATTGTTGACAGTCCATTTCAATAGAACACTGGTGGAAGTAAAAATCTAATACCTCGTCTACATCGTTCTCTAGATTGTCGAACGACTTCAATAAATTCGCAGCAGCATAGTTATTATACCCAGTCTCTTTTTCTGAAGCTGCCACATCGAGATTAAAATCTATGGTCTGATCGTTCGTAAGGTTTCGTACATACGCTAAGAAATCTGCCTTCGGATTTTCTAATTCTGAAACCAAAATATCTGCGATCACGATTGCACCACTATTGATCAACGGATTTCTGGGTATTCCGTTTTCCAGTTCCAATAACGAAAGGTGGTTGAACGGGTTTCCGGAGGGTTCTACATCTACGCGATCCCATATCTTATTTCCTACCAGCGAAAATGCTTTTGCCAACGAGAGCACTTTCGATATACTCTGAATGGAAAATGGAGTATCCCAATCGCCTACGTAAAAATCGTCACCCTGAATATTGTTTAAATAAATCCCGAAGTTATCGCTGTCTACATTTGCCAATTCAGGAATATAGGAGGCTACAGCACCTTTATCGGTGGTGTTTTGTAATTCTGCATAAATCTCGTCTAAGACGGCTTGAAAATCTACCATACTTAACCTTTATAAAATGGTAATTTCACTACGGTAGCAGCTACGATATTCTTTCTAATTTTTATATGGATCTCACTTCCGGGTTTACTGAGTTCAGTCGGTACATATCCCAAGCCAATTCCTTTGTTAAGGGAAGGTGACATGGTACCACTAGTAACAAGGCCTATCTGCTTGCCTTCGGTGTCGACGATCTCATACCCTTGTCTTGGAATGCCTCGCTCATTTAATTCAAAACCAATAAGTCTTCTGGAAACGCCTTCTTCTTTTTGTTTTTTTAAATTTTCAGCATTGATAAAATCTTTGGTGAATTTGGTGATCCAACCCAGTCCGGCTTCAATAGGAGAGGTGTTGTCGTTAATATCGTTGCCGTATAGACAATAACCCATTTCAAGACGAAGTGTATCTCTTGCCGCCAAGCCAATAGGCTTAATCCCGTATTCTTTACCGGCTTCCATCACTTTTTCCCACACTTGTTTCACTTCGCTATTCTTACAATAGATCTCGAAACCACCACTTCCGGTATATCCTGTGGCACTTATTATTACATAAGGGATTCCCGCAAAATCTGATACCTTAAAGGTGTAGAATTTTATATCACTCAGATCTTCGGAAGTTAACGATTGCATTGCTTCTACGGCATTAGGACCTTGTATGGCCAATAGCGAGTATTCTTCTGAAAGATTTCTAATCTCAGCTTTCATCGTATTGTGAAGGTTGATCCAATTCCAATCCTTCTCGATATTGGAGGCATTTACTACCAACAACCACTTTTCAGCTTCTAAGCGATACACGATTAAATCGTCTACGATACCACCTTCGTCGTTCGGCAAACAACTGTATTGCGCTTGTCCGTCTTCTAGTTTCGAAGCATCATTACTACATACCTTCTGAATTAAGGATAAGGCATTCGGTCCTGTAATTAGAAATTCTCCCATATGGGAAACGTCAAAGACACCAACCGATTTTCGAACGGTTTCGTGCTCGGCGTTCACGCCTTCATAGGAAACAGGCATATTATATCCCGCAAAAGGGACCATCTTGGCGCCCAATGCTTCGTGTGTCTCTGAGAGTGCAGTATTCTTCATAATTTATACGATTCGATTAATGAATGCAAATGTATAAATTACCTACTAGGAATGCAGCATAAACGCTTTGAATTCGCTGTAATTTTTAATAGCGACCGACTTCTTTTTCTTCTGAATTAATTCTTCGATAGCGTTTGGGATTGTAACTTTTTTATCTATAACTGCTTCAACCGTATCTAAAAACTTAATTGGGTGCGCAGTTTCTAAGAAGATTCCTTGCGCATTGGGATGCGCGCTTAGGTATTTCTGAAGCCCTAAATAGCCCACCGCACCATGCGGATCGGCGAGATAATTAAACCTTTCGTACAGTTCTTCAATGGCCGCACGGGTCTCTGTATCTGAAAATGAATAGGAGGTAAGCATTTGGGATAGCTTTCCGAAGTCATTTTCAAAGAGCTTCTGTATACGTACAAAATTACTCGGATCGCCAACATCCATCGCATTGCTAATAGTCGCTATCGATTGTTGGGGTGCATAAGACCCCGTCTTCAAATAATCCGGGACCACGGCGTTGCTATTCACCGAAGCGACAAAATGAGTTACCGGCATCCCTAATTTATAAGCCACCATTCCAGCACAGATGTTTCCGAAGTTACCACTGGGAACCGAGAACACAGGAGGATTGCTTCGTTCTTTAAGCTGTTGCAAAGCAAACAGATAATAAAAAGATTGTGGCAGCCAACGCGCTACATTAATAGAGTTAGCAGAAGTGAGCGTTCTCTTTGTCGTGATCTCCGGATCGACAAACGCATTTTTTACCATATTCTGGCAGTTGTCAAAAGTACCGTCTACCTCTAGAGCAGTAATGTTTTTCCCAAGCGTCGTTAGCTGTTTTTCTTGAATTTCACTAACCTTACCGCTGGGGTACAAAATTACCACGGTAACACCTTCTACACCCAAAAATCCGTTGGCAACGGCACCACCGGTATCACCACTGGTAGCTACCAATACTGTAATTTCTTTCTTCTTCGAATCAAGTGCTGCAAAATAACCCAGACATCGCGCCATAAAACGTGCTCCAACATCTTTAAAAGCTAAAGTTGGCCCGTGGTACAACTCTAAACTGGATATGCGATCTGTTAACGGAATTAATGGAAATTCGAAGTCGAGTGTCTCATTAATGATATTTTCTAATGTTTCCTGCGGAATACTTGAGCCCACGAAAGGCTGAATTAATTGAAATGCAATTTCATTTTTGCTAAGCGTAGTGAGTTCGTTAAAGAATCCAGTAGGTAGGGGATTGATAGATTCCGGAAAATAAAGTCCCTTGTCGGGGGCGATACCATTAATCACAGCTTCCTTAAAACTAACAGGAGGCGCATTGCCTTCTAAACTATAGTAATTCATACCGATATTATTTTTGCCCCTTCGGCGTTAATGGGTGATGCAAAACTGTCGATTTCAACATTTTGTCTACTATATAGTTCGACCAATTGGGTTCGTAGTTTCTCTGCCGTGTTTTTACCTTCGGAAAGTGCAAACATCGATGGCCCGGACCCACTTATACCAAATCCTAAAGCACCTTGTTCTAGAGCCGTCGTTTTTGCTGCATCAAAGTACGGCAATAATTGCTTTCTATGCGGTTCTATTAACACGTCTTTTAAACTGCTAGCTATTAATTGAAAATTCTGAGAATAAAAACCTGCTACCAAGCCCGCCAGATTTCCTGCTTGGACTATGGCGTCTTTGAGTCGAACCTGCTTCGGAAGAATTTCGCGTGCTGCTTTTGTATTGATCTCAATATGTGGGTGTACTACAGTAACATACAGTTGAGGTGGAACAGGTAATTCGATAACTTCAAAAGGATGGTAGCCTGGTATTAGCGTAATTCCGCCAAAAAGGGCAGGAGCCACATTATCGGCATGTTCATTTCCACTAGCCAAGGCTTCGCCTTTCATTCCGAAGAAAGCTAACTGCTGAGTACTGAGTGGCTCGGCCAAAAATTGATTGATCCCGTAGACCATAGCTGCCGCACTGGCAGCACTACCTCCAATCCCACTACCTATAGGGATGCCTTTTACAATATCGATCTCAAACCCGAAATCGGCTTTTAGATAATCTAACATTGCGATTCCGGCAACTCCGGCTACATTTTTAGTAGCCTCCATGGGTAATTCGGCACCTTCGATCTTTGTAATTGTGATTCCTCGCTTTTTAACCTTGCGCAACGTAATGGTATCGCCGGGTCCATCGATCGCCAATCCCAATACATCGAATCCGCAGTTTAAATTTGCGACGGTTGCAGGCGCATATACTGTGATCTCTTTCATACTAGTAAGTTCGCATTCGTATAATATCTGAGAACAATCCAGAAGCGGTAACTTCACCACCGGCACCGGCACCTTTAATGATCAATGGTTGCTCGGGATAACGTTTGGTATAGAACAAGATAATATTGTCTTTGCCTTCAAGGTTATAAAACGGATGCCCAACAGGGATCTCTTCGAGACCAACACTGGGTTTTTCATTGTTCAGTTTTGCAACGTATTTCAATTGCGCATTATTTTTAGTTGCCTTTTTGATCAATTCCTGAAAGTGAGTGTCGTCTTCTTTTAGTGTCTTATAAAAATGATCTACCGAAGTACTTTCCAAGTTCCGTTTTGTAAGAAACGGAATATTTGTTACGTCTTCTAATTCTAAGGCCAATCCACTTTCTCTGGCTAAAATCAGTATTTTTCTAGCCACGTCAATACCACTAAGATCGATCCTTGGGTCGGGCTCGGTATAGCCTTCAGCTTGAGCTTGTTCTACCACATCATGAAAGGAGTCTCCTTCGCTAAAATTATTGAATACAAAATTCAAACTCCCAGAAAGTACCGCTTCTATAGAGATGATCTCATCTCCCGACGCCATTAAATTTGCCAAGGTGTCTAATATTGGTAAACCCGCACCTACATTGGTCTCAAATAAAAAGGGAGCGTTATAATTTGTTGCCATGGTCTTTAGTTGGGTGTAATTATCATAGGTTGAAGAACACGCGAGCTTGTTACAAGCTACTACGGCAATACTCCGAACTAAAAAATCTGAATAAGTTGCGGCCACCGACTCGCTTGCCGTTACATCTACGAACACACTATTTCGTTTGTTTAAATTGATCGCTTTTTGGTTAAAAGACTCCATGTTGGCTTTTTCTCCTTCGGAAAGTAAGCTGCGCCAGTCTTTTAGTCGGATCCCGTCTGAATCGAAATACATGGTGCGAGAATTAGTGATCCCAATTACACGTACATTCAAGTTGAGCGTGTCCTTGAGATACTGTTGTTGTTGCGTGATTTGATCCATAAGTTTACCGCCCACATTACCAACACCGGCAATGTACAAATTGAGCTGTTTGCGTTGATCTTCAAAAAATCGTTCGTGTAGTACGTTTAGTGCTTTTTTAACATCACTAGTTGCAATTACCGCAGAAATATTCTTTTCACTAGCCCCTTGGGCAATAGCTCTTATATTTATATTGTTTTTTCCAAGCTTACTGAACATTTTCCCACTAATCCCTTGATGATTCTTCATTTTATCACCTACCAATGCTATGATCGACAAACCGGTTTCAACAAGTAGGGGATTCATTTTACCAAGCTGCCGTTCATTTTCGAACTCCAAATCGATCCCTTGTTGTGCTCGTCCAGCTTCATTCTCTAAGATCCCTACGCAAATGGTGTGCTCACTGGATGCCTGAGTGATCAAGATCACATTGATCGATTGTCTAGAAAGGGTTTCGAACAAACGTTTGGAAATTCCTGGTATTCCAACTATACCGGTACCTTCTAAAGTGAGCAACGCAATATTCTTTATGTTGCTTAGTCCTTTTGTCGGGACCCCATTACCACTTGTTTGATCTGTGATCTTAGTTCCTTCTGCTTCAGCATCAAAAGTGTTTTTGATCACAATCGGAATCTGTTTTTGCATCACAGGCACAATAGTAGGAGGGTACAGTACCTTCGCCCCAAAGTGAGAAAGTTCCATGGCCTCTTTGTAGCTAATTTGTTGGATGGGACGCGCGTGCTTTACCAATTTCGGATTCGCCGTGTACATACCACTCACATCGGTCCAAATTTGCAATTCTTCTGCTTCGATGGCTGCCGCGATGATGGCAGCAGAGAAATCTGATCCTCCTCTTCCCAATGTGGAAATTTCTCCATGCTCGTTTGCAGCAATAAAACCCGGAAGCACAGTAACTCGATGCTGGTTCATATCAAAAAAATGCTGTATGTTCACGTTTGTCTTATCGTAATTAACACCGTTTCGAAGGCCATCATTAACCGTTATAATCAACTCTGGTGTGTATTTCCAAGTCGTATCAAGATCGTGTAGTTTTAGCGCTTCAGCTAGGATATGAGACGAAAGCAACTCTCCATACGAGACCAATCTATCACTGGTGTTGGGTGATAATTCATTGATAAAAAAGATGCCTTTCAGTAACAACTCTAAAGAATTTAAATACTGATATAAGGTTTTTAGCGCTTCGGAATCGATAATTCCTAATTGGGTGGCAACGGTTAAATGCCTATCCTTTATTGATGTAAAAGTGGTTGCATACTCCGCTTTTTTTAAACGAGCTTGCTCGCCGGCATCCAAAAGCATATCTGTGATACCAGCCATGGCCGAAACGACTAAAGTAACTGCTGTGTTAGAAGCTTCAGTTTTTACAATTTCGATAACTTTTTTAATGGTAGCTGTTTTCTCGACCGAGGTTCCACCAAATTTCAATACACGCATAGGATTAATTTTTAAGTCGGTAACTTACTTTAGATTCTTCTTCAGTAAAGAAAAAATAACGGATGGATATTATGAAAATAAAGACCCCAAAGGGGTTGAAAACGTTGTAAGGGAAGTGCTCACCAACTGAAAATTGGAAAGTTGTAAAACGTTATGGAATTGGTTAGTTTTCATGCCTGTCTTACCGTAAATGTATTATTTTTACACAAATGGACAATAGAAATTTACAGAATTAAATGAAAATATTTTCAGCAAAGCAACTTCACGAAGCCGATAAGCAGACCACCGAAAAACATAATATCACTTCTTTGGACCTCATGGAACGTGCAGGTAGTCAAATATTTAATTGGCTCCACCAACGAATGCAAGGCGCTCAAGTGCCCATTCATATTTTTTGTGGTATAGGAAATAATGGGGGTGACGGACTTGTGGTAGGGCGCCTCTTGATCGAGCATGGATATAATGTACATATATATGTTGCCAATTTTACCGATAAGCGATCGAAGTGTTTTTTAATTAATTACGACCGAGTAAAAGAGGTTACCAAGAATTGGCCTATTTTAATGACTTCGGAAAGGGATTTCCCTAAGATCAACGCCGAAGATATTGTGATCGATGCGCTCTTCGGAATTGGATTAAATCGGCCACCGGAAGGTTGGGTAAAGGAATTGATTCAGCACCTCAATAATAATAAAGCATTTACCTTAAGTATTGATATCCCAAGTGGTTTATACGCCAACAAAGCGCTCGAAGATGCTGAAGCGGTTGTAAAAGCAAATCATACGCTAACATTTCAAGCGCCTAAACTAGCCTTCTTTTTACCTGAATCGGGGCGATTTGTTCCTTACTTTGAAGCTTTGGATATTGGATTGGATCCGGAATATTTGTACGAAACCAAGCCCTTGGCACAACTCATCGCCAAACCGGAAGCACAACAATTCTATAAATCCCGCGATAAGTTCGATCACAAAGGCACCTTTGGTCATGCGCTCATTATAGGAGGCAGTCATGGTAAGATTGGTGCGGCTGTTCTCGCTACAAAAGCGGCTTTTAGAATGGGGGCCGGACTTGTTACAACCTTTGTTCCTACATGCGGATATACGATTCTTCAAGCAACGGTGCCGGAAGCCATGACATTGACCGACACCCACGACGATAGAATCACTACCATAAGTTATGAGATCGAACCCGATGCCATTGGAATAGGGATGGGTATTGGTACTCACAAGGATACGATCGCAGCACTCAAAAAGTTCTTTTCTGAAGTAAAAACTCCATTACTCTTAGATGCCGACGCGTTAAATTGTATAGCAAAAGACGATGAGCTGTTAAAAACGCTTCCGAAGCAAAGCATTTTAACCCCACATCCCGGTGAACTAGAACGATTGATTGGAACATGGACCGACGATTACGATAAGTTAGAAAAGACTAAATCGTTTGCAAAAAAACACGAACTGGTGATAGTGATCAAAGGTGCCCATACCACAATTATTTTTGAAGACAGCATGTATATTAATACGACCGGCAATCCGGGAATGGCCACTGCAGGCAGTGGAGACACGCTTTCCGGTATTATCACCGGACTCTTAGCACAAGGGTATGATCCGCTATTGGCATCGGTATTTGGAGTTTATCTACATGGAAGTGCCGGTATGATCGCTTCACAAGAAATGGGATTTGAGGCCGTTATGGCCAGTGATTTGATCGATAATCTAGGAAATGCTTATCTAGCCTTATTCTCGCAAGATGCCCCTGCAACTGATGCTAAGAACAAGTAGGAGGAAAACCGCTACAATGAAAACACTTTTATGCGTAAACCTCAAAGGAAATTGTACTTTTGTGCCACAAATAACCTAAACCATGCAGGAGATTCATTATATAAGTAGCGAAATATTAGACTTAGCTACCATAAGCGAAATTACCCGTTCGCAGAAGAAATTAGAACTTTCGGAAGAAGCCATACTCAATATCAAAAAATCACATGCGTATCTTTCGAACAAGATAAAAGATAATGATACACCTATCTATGGTATCAACACAGGTTTTGGATCCTTATGTAATGTGAAGATCTCTTCGGAGAACTTATCGAAACTTCAAGAAAATCTGGTCATGTCTCATGCATGTGGTACGGGAGATTATGTACCAAAACCAATCGTTAAACTGATGCTGTTGCTTAAGATTCAATCGTTGGGGTATGGGTATAGTGGTGTGCAATTAGAAACGGTCGAACGACTTATCGATTTTTACAACCATGATATTCTTCCAGTCGTGTACACACAAGGTAGTCTAGGTGCTTCAGGTGATCTTGCTCCTTTAGCGCATTTATCGTTACCCCTAATAGGAAAAGGATTGGTTCATGTTGATGGCGCGATCGAAGCTTCCGAAGCCATCTTAAAAAAACACAACTGGGAACCAATTACACTAAAAGCGAAAGAAGGACTCGCTTTGCTAAACGGAACTCAATTCATGAGTGCCTACGGAGTGCATTGCCTTTTAAAATGTCATAAATTATCGTATTTGGCCGACGTGATAAGTTCTGTATCCATCGATGCGTTCAATTGTAATATGAGTCCGTACAATGCCTTGGTTCATTTGGTACGTCCCCATAGAGGGCAAGTAAAAACAGCAGAACGTATTTTGGAACTTCTGGAAGGAAGCGAGATTGGAGCCGATGAAAATAAAATGGTACAAGATCCGTATTCATTTAGATGTATCCCACAGGTACATGGAGCGACAAAGGATACGATACTTTTTACCACAAAGACATTTAAGACAGAGATCAATTCGGTTACCGATAACCCGAATATCTTTGTAAAGGAAGACCAGATTATCTCCGGAGGAAATTTTCATGGACAACCATTGGCGTTAGCACTCGATTTTTTGGGGATCGCAATGGCAGAGTTAGGTAATATTTCCGAACGACGAACTTACCAACTTGTTTCCGGACTTCGAGGGTTACCGGATTTCTTGGTCAATAATCCCGGCTTGAATAGTGGTTTTATGATCCCCCAATATACTGCGGCTAGTATCGTGAGTCAGAACAAACAATTAGCGACACCGGCATCTGTCGACTCTATTGTCTCTTCGAATGGGCAAGAAGACCATGTGAGTATGGGTGCCAATGCAGCCACCAAATGTTTGCGAATCGTAGATAATTTGGAAACGATTCTAGCGATCGAATTAATGAACGCATCTCAAGCCTTGGCTTTTAGAGCGCCTAAGAAGTCGTCGCCATTTATAGAGGCATTCTTAATAGGGTTAAGAGAAGCTGTGCCTTTCGTTAAAGATGACCGCTTATTGGCAGACGATATTC
This sequence comes from Candidatus Ulvibacter alkanivorans, assembly GCF_003333325.1. Taxonomy (GTDB): domain Bacteria; phylum Bacteroidota; class Bacteroidia; order Flavobacteriales; family Flavobacteriaceae; genus Ulvibacter_A; species Ulvibacter_A alkanivorans. The sequence goes on from NZ_QOLC01000079.1 coordinate 64,111, forward strand.
AAGGATCGTTAGCCTATATTCAGAATATGGAAATTGACAGTGAGTTGATCTTTCAGTAGAAGGGATGCTTATGCGATTTATTGGCTGGCAATAATATCTTGTGCCCAAGATATGGCTTCATCCATATCGGTAAACGTCTCTAAGGGTTTTTTAAGAAAGATCTTTTCTACTTCTACATTTGTAATGTTTACAGGCTTTTTAGAGACTACGGCAAATGCTACTAAGTTCTCGATCTTCGAAGTTTCAAGATAAACACGAGGATCTACTGCATACGAATGTACTCGATTTGTTATATATGCGAACGGCTGATTTGGAAAGTAGGTTTCAGCAATGCGTTCAAGTTCTTTATTGTACTCTGGCTTTACAGTCACTCCTTCTTTCATGGTCATGATTACATAATTGTTGTGAACTTCAACAGTTCCAAAGTCAAATCGGATCGTAGTAATAATCATAAGTAATGGATTGCAAGCTTAAGATACAAAATATTTTGAATTTAAACTGCGCAGTTTACGCAGGTCACTGTATGCGGAAGTAATAATATTCGGCCAAGTGGTATGGGTTTACTGCAACGCCGACAACAGCCAAAATCGAGATCGTCTACCTTAGACAACGCTACTTTTAGATTGTTTAATTTCAATGTTGCCTTTTGTAATGCAGCATCATTGATGCTTTTATTGTTGATCGCGTCCATTCGGGAAACCCTTCCGATAGCATTTTCCGGAGCAATTGGTTTTGTAAGTTCTCGCAATTCTATAATTTGTTTTTCGGTGGTGGTCAATTCTTCTTTGATCCGTTTTATTATTTCTTTTTTGTCGAGCATAGTAGCGTTTTTCTAAAAGCTGTATGTTGTGGTTACTTCGGAAAGTTTTGAATTTAAAAGTAACCAAAGTTCTAGTGATATGACCTTGGTTAACACTTTGAACATTTGATAATGGTAACTAAGTGACTAACGCTTAAGGCTATGATACAACAAAAATCGCAAGTGTGCCTAAATAAAAAAAGCCTACGATTCCGTAGGCTTTTTCTGTTTTTTGATCTTTATAGTGAGTTCTTCTTTTTTCTCATCGAAATCCATCGTAATCCCGTCGCCTTCTTGCAACTTGGAATTAATGATCTCTTCGGCCAATGCATCCTCAATATACTTTTGGATCGCACGCTTAAGCGGTCTTGCTCCATATTGTTTATCGAATCCTTTATCGGCAATATAGTCTTTCGCTTTTTCGGTAAGCGTAAGATTATAGCCAAGGTCTTGAATTCGAGCAAATAACTTATCTAATTCGATATCGATGATCTTGTGAATGTCCTCTCGTTCTAATGCATTAAAGACCATTACATCATCGACACGATTCAAGAACTCGGGAGCAAAGGCTTTCTTTAAAGCGTTTTCTATAACGCTCTTTGCGTTGGCCTCCACCTGACTTTCTCTTGCAGAAGTTCCAAATCCGACGCCTTGTCCGAAATCTTTTAATTTACGCGCTCCAATATTGGAGGTCATGATAATGATCGTATTTCTAAAATCGATCTTACGTCCCAAACTATCAGTCAAGTACCCATCATCAAGAACTTGAAGAAGCATATTAAACACATCGGGATGTGCTTTTTCGATCTCATCAAGCAATACAACGGCGTAAGGCTTACGTCTTATTTTTTCTGTAAGTTGTCCACCTTCCTCATAACCTACATATCCCGGAGGCGCTCCTACCAATCTTGAAATCGCAAATTTTTCCATGTACTCGCTCATATCGATACGAATCAATGCATTTTCAGAATCGAATAATTCGCGTGCCAACACCTTTGCCAACTGAGTCTTACCAACACCTGTCTGACCGAGGAAGATAAATGAACCAATTGGTTTGTTTGGATCTTTTAGTCCGGCTCTGTTTCTTTGGATTGCTTTTACGACTTTCGCTACTGCTTCATCTTGTCCAATTACTTTTCCTTTGATCCGAGTAGGTAATTCGGCCAACTTATTACTTTCAGTTTGTGCTATTCGGTTTACCGGTACTCCGGTCATCATAGAAACAACTTCGGCCACATTTTCCTCATCAACCGTCTCACGATGTAGTTTAGAGTCGTTTTCCCATGCCTCTTGTTCGGTGGCGAGTTCTTTTTCTAAGGTCTTCTCGTCGTCTCGTAATTTAGCGGCTTCTTCGTATTTCTGTTTTTTAACGACAGAATTTTTTAATTCACGAACCTCTTCTAATTTAGCTTCGATTGTAAGGATCTTTTCCGGCACATTTATGTTGGTAATATGCACACGAGATCCCGCTTCATCTAAAGCATCGATCGCTTTGTCTGGAAGAAAACGTTCGGTCATATATCGATTGGTCAAGGTTACACAAGCTTCCAAGGCGTCATCGGTATAGGTAACATTATGATGCGACTCATATTTATCTTTTACATTTTGAAGTATTTCGATGGTTTCTTCTACGGTTGTAGGTTCCACTAATACTTTCTGAAAACGTCTTTCAAGAGCACCGTCTTTTTCTATATACTGTCTATATTCGTCCAAGGTTGTGGCTCCTATACATTGAATTTCACCACGTGCCAATGCAGGCTTGAACATGTTAGAGGCATCTAGAGAGCCTGTAGCACCTCCGGCACCCACTATGGTGTGGATCTCATCGATAAACAAGATTATGTCATCGTTCTTCTCCAGCTCGTTCATCACGGCCTTCATCCGTTCTTCAAATTGACCTCGATATTTTGTTCCGGCCACAAGGCTTGCAAGATCAAGAGTAACTACACGTTTGTCGTATAAGATTCTTGACACTTTGCGTTGTGTGATTCGTAAGGCTAATCCTTCAGCAATCGCAGATTTACCAACACCTGGTTCACCAATTAGTAACGGATTGTTCTTTTTTCGTCTACTTAGAATTTGCGAAACTCGTTGAATTTCACTTTCACGACCTACAACAGGGTCTAGCTTGCCTTCTTCTGCCAATGCAGTTAGATCTCTTCCGAAGTTATCTAAAACAGGTGTCTTAGACTTTTTATTGGTCTTTGCAGATGATCCTGAGAACAAGTTCTCTTTGTTTCCTTCATCTGCAGTAGCATCATCATCACCGGGAAAAGATTCGGCGCTTGGGCTGTCTATATAATCGTCATCGTTTGCTATCATAAGTTTAAATTGATCTTTAACACCGTCGTAGTCTACTTTCATCTTGTTCAACAATTTAGTAGTAGGGTCATTCTCATTTCTGAGAATACACAGCAACAGGTGTGCAGTATTGATTGACGAACTTTGAAATAGTTTCGCTTCCAAAAAGGTCGTCTTTAGTGCACGTTCTGCTTGACGCGTTAAATGTAGGTTCTTTTTATCATTTGTGCTTACACCGGCACCTGGATTCGCAGGACTTAAAATCTCTACTTTACGGCGCAAATGGTTTAGATCGATATCTAAAGCATTTAAAATGGTCACCGCTTTTCCATTGCCATCACGAAGTAGCCCTAGCATTAAATGCTCGGTACCAATAAAATCGTGACCTAGCCGCAGTGCCTCTTCTTTGCTGTAAGCAATTACATCTTTTACTCTTGGGGAAAAATTATCATCCATACGTTACATTCCTTTCTTCTAAAAATACTAAAATTACCTCAATAAGGACAAAAACTGTACCCCATTTAAAGGAATTAAAGTAAAAGGACGAAAAAAGGATTGAAAATCAAAGTGAAAAGCCTGATAGTTATTAACGAATTCACCCTAAATATTTGTTAATAAAATCGTGAATAATCCAACCGCCAATACCGGCTTAAACCCTCAAAATAGTGTATCTTGCTTCATTAGATTAACAACACTAATTAAAGAATTTATTTTATGGCTGAAGGTGAAAAATTGATCCCTATCAACATTGAAGATGAAATGAAATCGGCATACATCGATTATTCGATGTCCGTCATTGTGTCACGTGCCTTACCCGATGTTCGTGACGGTATGAAGCCAGTACACAGACGTGTTCTTTTTGGTATGCATGAGTTGGGTATTCGCGCAACCGGTGCACATAAAAAATCGGCGAGAATCGTTGGTGAAGTGTTAGGTAAGTATCACCCACACGGTGACACCTCTGTATATGATGCAATGGTGCGTATGGCACAAGAATGGAGTTTGAGATATATGTTGGTAGATGGGCAAGGAAACTTTGGTTCGATAGATGGTGATAGTCCGGCAGCAATGCGTTATACAGAAGCTCGTATGCAGCGTATTTCAGAAGATATGCTGGCCGATATCGATAAAGAAACTGTAGACCACCAACTTAACTTCGACGATACTTTAAAAGAACCTACCGTACTTCCTACACGAGTTCCCGGTCTATTGATCAACGGAGCGTCTGGTATTGCAGTAGGTATGGCAACCAATATGCCCCCTCATAACTTAACTGAAGTCATAGATGGTACCATTGCGTATATCGATAATCACGAGATCGAGATCGACGAATTGATGCAGCACATTAAAGCACCTGATTTCCCTACAGGTGGTGTCATCTACGGGTACGATGGAGTGCGTGATGCATTTCATACAGGTCGTGGAAGAGTAGTGATGCGCGCTAAGGCTCGGTTCGAAGAAGTAAATGGTCGAGAGTGTATCATTGTTTCTGAAATCCCGTATCAGGTGAACAAAGCCGATATGATCAAAAAAACAGCCGATCTCATTAACGAGAAGAAGATCGAAGGAATTTCAAACATTCGTGATGAGTCTGATAGAAAAGGAATGCGTATCGTTTATATTTTAAAGCGTGATGCCATTCCAAATATCGTATTAAACACCTTATTTAAATATACAGCACTTCAATCGAGCTTTAGTGTCAACAATATTGCCTTGGTAAAAGGGCGTCCACAAATGCTCAATTTAAAGGACCTGATCCATTATTTTGTGGAGCACCGTCATGAAGTGGTAGTACGTCGTACCGAGTATTTACTTCGGAAGGCAAAAGAACGCGCACACATTCTTGAAGGACTTATAATTGCTTCAGATAATATCGACGAAGTAATCCGACTTATCCGTGCATCTTCGAATGCCGATGAAGCCCGAGAAACCTTAATGAAGACCTTCGAGCTTTCAGAAATACAAGCAAAGGCGATCGTCGAAATGCGTTTGCGTCAATTAACAGGTCTTGAACAAGACAAACTGCGTACAGAGTATGAAGAGTTGATGAAAACCATAGCCGATTATGAGGACATTCTTGCTAAAAAAGAACGCAGAATGGATATCATAAAGGAGGAACTAGCCGAAATTAAAAGCAAATACGGGGATGAGCGTCGCTCTACGATCGAATACGCCGGTGGAGATGTGAGCATTACCGATCTTATTCCAGATGAGAAAGTGGTAATTACCATTTCGCATGCTGGTTATATAAAACGCACTTCTTTAACCGAATACAAAACACAGAATAGAGGTGGCGTAGGTCAAAAAGCCAGTGCCACACGAAATGAGGACTTCCTGGAACATTTGTTCGTAGGAACAAATCATCAATATATGTTGTTCTTTACTCAAAAAGGAAAATGTTTCTGGATGCGTGTTTTTGAAATTCCGGAAGGAAGCAAAACCTCGAAAGGGCGTGCGATACAAAACCTGATCAATATTGAGCCCGATGATAACGTCAAAGCCTTTATATGTACACAGGACTTGAAGGACGAGGACTATATAAATAATCACTTTGTGATCATGGCCACTAAAAAAGGTCAGGTTAAGAAAACACCGCTTGAGCAATATTCTAGACCACGAACCAACGGAATAAATGCAATAACGATCAAGGAAGATGATATGTTGTTGGAAGCTAAGTTGACTACCGGTGACAGCCAAGTCATGTTGGCAGTTCGTTCCGGAAAAGCAATTCGTTTTGAAGAAGAGAAGACCCGACCTATGGGAAGAAATGCTTCAGGGGTTAGAGGTATAAAATTAGACGATAAGCATGATGAAGTGATTGGTATGATCGCTATCAATAATGACGAATCTGACATTTTAGTAGTTTCCGAAGGAGGCTACGGAAAACGTTCAAGTATAGAAGATTACCGTATAACAAATCGTGGAGGAAAAGGAGTAAAAACCATTAATGTTACCGAAAAAACCGGTAAATTAGTAGCAATCAAGAATGTAACCGACGATGATGATCTAATGATCATTAATAAATCGGGAATCGCGATTCGAATGGCGGTAGACGACCTTCGCGTTATGGGGCGCGCAACACAAGGGGTGCGTCTTATTAAGGTAAGAGAAGATGATGCTATCGCTGCTGTTGCTAAAGTGAAACGCGACGAGGACGATGTAGATGAAAATGGCGAAGACACAGATAATGGCACCACTCTTGATAATGAGGAGACACAAACTGAAAACAACGATAAAAATTAAAACCCACAAAAAATGAAAAAACAAATATTGGTAATAGGGGTAATGTTAATCTCTATTCTTGCATTTGGCCAAAAAAAAGAAATTAAAAAAGCTCAAAAAGCAGTTAAATCAGGCGATTATAATGAGGCAATTAGCTTTTTGAATTCAGCAGAAGGCATGCTTGGAAGTGCCGATGCGGATATGAAGGCCGATTTTTATGCAACCAAAGCCAATGCTTACATTGGATTAGCTAACAATGATTTTGAAAAGATGAAGATGGCAGCAGATGCTATCGATAAAGCGATCGAAATAGATCCCGGTATGGCAGAAGACCTAAGCCAAAGCGTTGTCGATCTTAGAAGACTGCTTATTAATAGTGCGGTTAAAGATCAAAACGCAAAGAACTTTAAGGTAGCGGCCGATAAACTGTATACAAGCTATCGTATTAGCCCTGCAGATACTTCCGATCTTTACTTTGCCGCAGGATATGCTGTAAATGCCGAGGACCTTGATAAAGCGCTAGACTATTACAACAAGCTTTATGATATGGGATACCAAGGTGCTTCGATTGAATATGTTGCTACAGAGAAGAAGACCGGAAAAGTAGAAGTATTCGACTCTAAAGTACAACGCGACATCTTAATTAAAAGTGGAGAATACATTAAGCCGGAAGACAGAACCGCCGATTCCAAACGAGCAGATGTGCTTAGAAACCTCACATTGATTTACATCGAAAAAGGGGATGAAGAGAAAGCTGTAAAGCTTATGAAAGAAGCCAGAGCTGAAAGTCCGAACGATGTATCGCTATTGCGGGCAGAGGCCGATATGGCCTACAATATGGGAGATCTTCCAAAATACAATAAACTTATGAATGAGATCGTAGCTACCGATCCTGATAATCCTGAGATCTATTACAACTTAGGAGTTGGTAGTTCAGAAATTGGAAACAACGAAAAAGCGATCGAGTATTATAAAAAAGCAATCGATCTAAAACCGGACTACGCTGCCGCAATCATCAACATTGGTGTACTAAAATTGAACAAAGAAAAAGCGATCGTAGAGGAGATGAACAGTCTCGGAACTTCCAGAGCAGATAATGAGCGATACGACGAATTAAAGGAAGAAAGAAACGAAATGTATGAGGACGTTGTGACTTATTTTGAAAGAGCCTTAGCGCTTCAGCCGGATAACATCGGACTTATGAATACGCTTGCTACCATCTACACCCAACTTGGTGAAGATGAAAAATATAAAGCGATGAAGGCTAAAATTGCCGCTAAAGAAGGGCAATAGCTATAACCTTATCATAATTGTAAAAAAAAGCGGTCAATGATGACCGCTTTTTTTTATACAATTCTTTTAATAACGCGAAGTTTGTGGGTGTGTGTGCGCTTTTCGTAATTAAAGATCCCGGTATGGTCTATCCGGTCTATGCGTACCTTACCGTGTGCATGAATTATATAATGATCTTTCATAATGATACCCACATGGGTGATGGCACCTTCGGCATTATCGAAGAAGGCTAGATCACCAGGCTCGCTTTCCTCTATAAAGCTCAATGCCTCTCCTTGCGTCGCTTGTTGGCTGGCATCACGTTTAAGTCGATGTCCGTTCAATTTATACACCATTTGGGTAAAGCCACTGCAATCGATTCCAAAAGGCGTTTTTCCTCCCCATAAGTAAGGCGCATTTAGATAGAGTAGTGCGGTTTCTACTAAGTGTTTCTTCGGAAACTTCTTACTTACCATTTTTCCGTCGAAAGAATGCTTCAAATAGTTGCTAGCATTCAGCGTGCTACCCATGCATATAGATAATAATTGCCCTTCTTCCGAAGCGACAAAATCGACCAAATCGGAAGATAAACGCGGAGTTTGCTTTCTAAGATCTGTAAAGATCTCTTCAGAAATAAATACAAATTGCTTAGTGTCTATCCAACCCTCATACCCATCAAAATCTAAACGAATACGGCTCCATTTCTTTCGGTGTTCTAACACCTTAAATTGTTCGCCATACAAAACCTGCGTTACCATTTCACTGGTATCAGCGGCTTCAGCACGCAATGGAACAATGCTTAAATGACAAATGCCGTATTTCATTGATGAGGGATCGCTGGGTTTAGAGGTCTAATTTCGTTCGATCACCATAGCCGATGCACCTCCACCGCCATTACAAATAGCCGCAGCTCCTATTTTACCGTTGTTTTGTTTAAGCACATTTAGAAGTGTGATTAAAATGCGAACACCGCTACAACCTAATGGGTGACCTAATGAAACGGCTCCGCCATTAATATTAACTTTTTCGGCATCAAGTCCTAGAATCTTGATATTTGCCAATCCGACAACCGCGAATGCTTCGTTGAATTCAAAATAATCGACATCCTCCTTGGTAATGCCTGCTTTGTCTAAAGCCTTTGGCAATGCCTTTGAAGGAGCTGTGGTAAACCATTTTGGTTCGGTTGCTGCATCTGCGTAGCTCTTAATGGTTGCTAAAGGTGTAAGTCCTAATTCGTTTGCTTTTTCCTCGCTCATCAAGATCATCGCGCCGGCCCCATCGTTAATGGTAGAGGCGTTGGCAGCGGTAACTGTTCCGTCTTTGCTAAATGCGGGACGCAGCGATGGTATTTTATCCATCTTCACATTCTTATATTCTTCGTCTTCGGAAACTATTACAGGTTCACCGCGACGCTGTGGTACCGATACAGGCACTACTTCGTCCTTAAACTTCCCGTTTGACCATGCTTTGGCCGAACGATTATAGGATTCGATCGCAAAAGCATCTTGATCTTCACGAGAAAAATTATGTTCGGTCGCACAAAGGTCGGCACATACCCCCATGGCATTGTGATCATAAGCATCTACCAATCCGTCTTTTTGCATTCCATCGATCAAAGTAGCTGGACCAAATTTTTGTCCGTTTCGCATATGAACGTAATGTGGAATATTACTCATGCTTTCCATACCTCCTGCAACGACCACATCGGCATCGCCTAATGCGATAGCTTGGGCTGCGTGCATTACTGCCTTCATTCCTGAAGCACACACTTTATTAACCGTGGTACACGGAACTGTTTCCGGGATACCTGCGCTTAAAGCCGCTTGCCTAGCCGGTGCTTGACCAACCCCTGCCTGTACAACATTACCCATAAAAACTTCTTGAACTTTTGAAGGGTCTAAATTGATCTTATCTAAGGCACCTTTAATGGCTGCCGATCCAAGTTGTACGGCTGTTAAAGAGGAAAGACTTCCCATAAAACTACCTATTGGGGTTCTGGTTGCTGAAACAATTACGACTTTTTTACTCATTATGATATGGAATTTTTAGATTCTAAATTTGGATAACGTTTCAGAATAAAATAGTACTGAAACAAGGTTGCAAATTTACACATTATAAACTGAAAAATCAATCTTTAGCATTGCTAGCTTTGGGATTAGTTCCCCTATATTTATACCTTTACGCAACGAATTGATATATGAACAACTTATTATCTCTCTTCTCCAAGAATCAATCGCTTATATACAAGACGTTTTTGTTTGTAGGGGCTACGCTGTTAATTATTTATTTGTTGCCCAAAGGCGGACAGTTCAAGTATAACTTCCAAAAGGGGAAGCCTTGGCAATATGAGAATTTGTATGCTCCGTTTAGCTTTACCATAAAGAAAGAGAAAGAGACGCTTGAAAAAGAGCGGGAGGCGATACGTGCTACCAACATACCTTATTTTGAGTATGATGCCGAAATAGCCGAAACAAGTAAGGAAGCGTTTTCAGATCGATTTGAATCTGTTTATGAAGACACGCTTTACGATATTTCAAAATTTCGATTAAAACAAATTGGAACACAGATCCTTAACGACATCTACAAATACGGTGTAACCGAAGAAGTGCACGCCTACGAACAAGACAAGCTTATCTATTTAAAGAACGACAACAAGATAGAAGAGATAAGCTACTCCCAGCTTTTTAAAAAGGAGGATCTACCCTCCAAGATTGAACGAGAAGCGATCCGGGCCAATGCAGATAACACCATCACATTTTTACGTCAATTACTCTCACAAACCGTTAAAAGCAATGTGAGCATGAATGTCAAGCTCACCGAGGCTACCTTAGAATCGGAGTTGAATGCGATCAACCCAAATCGAGGCATAATCGAAAAGGGTGGGCGAATCATTGCAAAAGGAGAAGTAGTAGAAGGCGACACTTATCAAATTCTCAATTCGCTTAAGGCCGAGTTTCAATCGCAAGTATGGAGCAAGTCTAATTATACCTGGTTGCTCGTAGGATATTCTATCTTAGTTTCTTTGGTCTTCTTGATGTTGTTCTTGTTTCTGAAGAAATATCGAACTTCCATTTATAACAACAATACCAAAGTAACCTTTATCTTTTTTAACGTTATCCTAATGGTTTTTTTAACGACCATAGTCGTTAAGCTAGACGCCGCTTATGTTTACGTTGTTCCCTTGTGTATTTTACCGCTGGTACTCAAGGCTTTTTTTGATCCTAGGCTTGGGTTGTTCGTGCATGTATTAACGCTTTTGCTTTTGGGATTTGTGGTGCCCAACAGTTTCGAATATCTGTTTTTACAGATCATCGCCGGAGTTGTGACCATACTAACTATTTCAGAATTATATAAACGAGCCAATCTGTTTATCTCGGTAGCGCAAATTACAATGATCTATATTATTGGGTATTTCGCTTTCTTTATTATCCAAGAAGGGAATATCGAATTAATTCAATGGGCCACTTTTGGATATTTTATTCTGAATGGCCTCGCGACATTGTTTGCACATCCGTTGATCTATTTATATGAAAAACTCTTCGGAATGGTTTCCGACGTCTCACTACTGGAGTTAAGCGACACCAATTCTAAATTACTAAAAGAGCTTTCTAACAAAGCCCCAGGAACATTCCACCATTCGCTTAATGTCGCCAATCTTGCTGAAGCAGCTGCCAACGAAATAGGCGCCAATGCCATGTTGATTCGTGTTGGTGCTTTATATCACGATATTGGTAAAATGAACAATCCAACGATGTTCACCGAAAATCAAGTGAATTCTATCAACACTCACAATGAGTTAGAGCCTAAAGAAAGTGCCGCCATTATTATTGATCATGTTATAAAAGGCATCGAAATTGCCCGAAAAAACAAGCTTCCCGATCGAGTAATCGATTTTATTCGTACACACCATGGAACCAGTTTGGTGTATTATTTCTATAAAAAAGAAAAGGAATTGAACGGTAGCGCAAACCCCGAAGATTTTATGTATCCCGGACCCATTCCTTTTTCTAGGGAAACGGCTATTTTAATGATGGCCGATAGTGTTGAAGCGGCAAGCAAAAGCTTAAAAGAGCCGAGTTCCTCGAAAATCGACACTTTCGTAGAAAAGATCATTAACTCGCAAATGGAGCAAGGACAATTTCTCAACGCTAATATTACCTTTAAAGAGATTCAGCTTATTAAAAAGGTCTTAAAGAAAAAATTGAACAACATATACCATCTACGAGTAGAATATCCGGAATAAGCGACCTTACTTGTCGTTGAGTACCGCTTTAATGGCCGAATCCAGTATCTCGATCCCTAGGTCTATTTCTTCTTTAGTAATAGACAGCGGCGGTGCAATACGAAAAACCCCACCAAACCCTTGTACGCGAACTATGTTCATACTTAGTCCTAATTCAAGACATTTAGCCGAAATTTTATTTCCCAAGACGACATCCATTTCACGGGTTTCCCGATCTTTCACGATCTCTAATCCCAATAACAATCCTTTTCCTCGAACGTCACCAATGCATTCGTAGGTTTCTTTGAGATCTAATAATCCCGTTTTTAAGTAGTTGCCCATTTCAGTTGCACGCTCAGCCATTTTTTGCTCGTGTAGAATCTCCAACATAAGTATACCAAAGGTGGCACAGAATGGATCCGAAACATGAGAGGTCACATAAATAAACCCGTTCTCATAACATTTTTGTTCGATCTCCGGACTCGTAATGGTTGCTGCTAGTGGGAGTCCGCCACCCAAGGTCTTCGACAAGGTTAAGAAATCGGGAGTTACATCAAATGCTTCAAAAGCGAATGTATGTCCCAACCGCCCAAGCGCAGTTTGTGCCTCATCAAAAATAAGAAGCAATCCTCTTTCATCGCACAGTTCCTTTAATCGCTTTACATACGATTTAGTCAAAGGAATGATCCCTGCCGCACTCAATACAGGTTCTGCGATCATTGCGGCATAAGCGCCTACAGTTTGTTGATCTACCATTTCCATTCCAACCTCCAAGCAGGTATTATCGCAACGACCTTTACAATGCTGAATTGGGCATCGATATTCATAAGGTGCAGGTAACATTAAACTTCCTGCCATAGTAGGGCCATACCCTTTCCTTGTTTTTGAATAGGTTGGCGATTGAGCTCCGGCTGTCATGCCGTGCCAAGAACCGGCAAATCCAACGATTTCAAAACCGGAAGTCGCTAATTTTGCCATTCGAAGCGCTACTTCATTAGACTCAGATCCGGTATTTACAAACATACATTTGGATAATGATTCTGGTAGTTCCTGTGCAAGTTTTTCTGCTAATTCGAGTACCGGAGGCGAGAGGATAGAACTTAATAGATGGATTGCCTTATCTCCCGATTGTGTCAGTGCTGCTACGATCTTAGGATGATTGTGACCAAACACCGAGCACATCTGTCCCGAGGTAAAATCTAAAATGGCTTTACCTTGTTGATTATAGATATAACTCCCCGAGGCCTTTTCGGCAATAAATGGCGAAAATTCCCCACAGTAACGAATCAGTAATGAATCGATTTCCTTCTTTGCTGTGTCTTTTAAATCCTGCATGTTGTTTTTTATGCAAGATGAAGCAATTAATTTCTAAAAAATTGTAAAATCTAATCATTGTGAACGAGTTCCGCGTATTGCTTCGGAATCATACCTACATGCGTTTTAAAATATTTATTGAAGTGGCTTTGGTCGTAAAAGCCGGTTTCGTACGCGACATCGGTAAATGAAGCTACGATCTCTTCTTTTATAAGTTCTTTAGCCTTTTCAATTCGAAGATTCAACAAATACCGAATAGGAGAGATCCCTACATGCGACAAAAACTGCCTGTTAAAATGGCTGCTGCTCATATGCACCACATCACTTAACTCTTCCAAATGAATGGTCCGACTATAATTTGAATTTAAAAACTCAAGGGACCTAATTAGTTTATCTGAAGTGTCACCAATCGCAGTCTGATCTTGTTGTATGTAGTTTTTAAAAATTTTCGGAATAACAGGTGCCTCATTAGTTTTGGTAGAATGTTCTCTAATAGCATCGAACCATGAAATAAACGCTTTCTTCACTAGTGGGTTCCCTTGTTGTATGTGCAAAAATGCATCCGATCGTTTATGAATAAGGGCGTAAGAGCGTGGCACTCGAATTACCTTGTAATAAAAAGAATGTTCAACTACGGTCTGATGCGCCATAAAGGGAGGTATTACAACCAATTGGTCGGGATGTAAGCGAATCTCACCATTCTTAAATTGCAACAAAGCGGTTCCACCCAATATATATGAGAAAGTATATAGATTAGGATGTAAATGTTCGGGAAAATAATGTGGTCTAGTATATCGTATGGTCTCACATTCCATATCATGCCGTTTTGTTATGGAAAATTACTAAAAAGAAACTGAACCAACGTTTTGTCGGGAATGATTTCCGAAGCAAGAGAAATTAAGCTTTTTAAACGATACTAGGGAATCCTGTAATTTTTCCGCGTTGAAAATAAAAACCCCCTACTTAAAAATTCAAACGAGCTTGATTTTCCGTAGGGGGTTTTTATTTATTCGTGATCGCACCAGGATTCGAACCTGGGACCGCCTGCTTAGAAGGCTGAAAAATGAGCTCTCAAACTAATTACAAAAAATACAAATACACTGTAAATCAGTTTTTTAATAAAATTTTATATCAAATGCTACCATTTGCCATCAAGGAAAAGTGTGCGTAAAGTG
>NZ_QOLC01000037.1 GCF_003333325.1 Candidatus Ulvibacter alkanivorans
TAATATCATATCACTCAATTCTTGCTCTTTTTGTCTTTTGGTGTCGTATTTTTGAGAATAAAGCTCTTGTTTTTCTTTATTTATTTCAACATGTGACATAACAACCTCTTTATATTTTTATTATATTCATTATAGCATAATTTTAACAAAAACCTAGCGTGTTATATTTTTGGTTTTGATTTTTTATACTCTTTTGGTTTAACTCTATTCTCCAAGTTTTCTATAATAGAATCAATGATTTCTTCTGTGTCTTTGTGAAGGCAAATCATTTTTTCATTCTTAAAGATAGCGACACTTGTTTCATTGAAGTTAACATTATCAAAAAATCCATTTTCGAGGAATTCAGAAAAGGCTTTATATTGACTTCGTTGGGTTAAAGACGAAGCGACCTCTTTTGTAAGACACGTCTTTAAATTATCATTGTTAAAGTAATTGAATAATTGTGTATAATCTTCGATGATTTTTTGTGGCTCTTCAAGATAAGATATTTGTGCAACGGCTTTTTTAAAATTTCTTTCTAATGGCTCTAAGAATTTCTCTTTTTCGGTTTCTGTTAATTCGAGATCTTTGATAATGGCAAGACGATTTTCAAAAGTTTCGCCTTTTTCATTGGCCAATAAATTATGGACGTATATAAGTCCTTTTTCATTAGATTCTTTTAAAGAATCGATGAAATTCGGGTAGTAAGTTTTGTAGAAATCAAATACATTTTTGGATACTTTATGAGGCGAAAAGGTTTCAATAGGAGATAGCCCGATAGTGTCCATGAATTTTTTAGCAAATTTCTCCCGAACTTTTTTATCGTTCTCTGATAGTATGCCCAGTTCATCTTTTAAGAACTTGGTGGGTAAAGACTGTATAGACAGGTCATTTTTAATTTCTTTAATGACGGTTTGAAAACGTTGGTCATGGAATATTTTTTCAGCCAAATCCATATGACCACCTTCAATGGCTTTTTCTATAAAAAAGCCGCCTCTTGTAAACCATTCCTCTAAGCAAGCTTTGTTCTCAGATGTGTTATTGTAATAATTATCAAGAAAATCGAAACTTTTTTCAGCACCGTATCCAACAATTCGAGCCGTATCAAAACGAATAGAAAAATAATTATCAAAATACTGTTTCAAAGCTTTCTCATCCAGTCTTTCTTGAATGAGGTGTGGTCGATTCATTTCCAGAGTTTTACAGTATAAGTCGTAACGTTCACTTGTATTCTCGGCAATAGCCTCTGATTCTTTGAGTTTTTCTTTTGCTCTATTTTCACTTATAGGAGGAAGGTTGGCTTCTATTTCCGGGAATTTTTTAATATCAATTGGTTCGTCATCCTTGTAATAACCTGATGAAATTCGACCGTCGTGCTCTACAATGTAAGCCGTTAAGCTTTCGAGATCTTCCGGACTTTTACTAAAATCATACATAAAAACCAATCGGTCCATATCTGACGTGTAGTTGTTAAAGTATTCTTTTTCACGAGTGACACACCACATGGAGCTTCCCAGTGTTTTTGATGCGTCAAAAGAGTCCGCCTCGAAAATAAT
>NZ_QOLC01000009.1 GCF_003333325.1 Candidatus Ulvibacter alkanivorans
TTACCGAAAAACAATATTTGATTGATAACAAAGTTGTCGTCGAATCCTCAAAAGGCGTTAATGAAAACGTATTTCGATTTAACGGCAATTACTTTAAACCTAATTTGAATATTAAACCAACCGTTCAAAAAGAGTTTCAGAATCTTATCAACTCTTACAAACCGGTTGAAAAATTTGCGCAATACATTCACGAGAACTTTAGAGATAGTTGTTCTATTTATGATGCCGATGGTGACATAAGTTTTGCAACCGTTCATAGAGCCAGTGACAAATTGGATAAAAAAGGCACTTTATGGTGGGGCTACGAAACTGGTGGCGCTGATGGCGGTAATTGTTGGGGCGGTGAGGCTCGATATTATACCGTTGATGAAAAACCGAAAAAAGACTTTCCACCACTGAAAGAATTCTTGAAAGACATGGTGCCTGACATTACGTTTCTTGATTATGATGATCTTCGAGAAATTATCAAAAGCGATGATATTCGTGAACGAGAGTACTATGGAAACCATACGGATTATTATGTTGAATACATTGAGCCTGACAAGCTTTATAAGAAACTCAATGATATGGGGTATGATCTGGAAAGTCGCTTCTCAAATAAAGAAAAGAAAAAAAGTGGCTTAAAAATAAAAGAGCATTAAAAATATAAGAGTCGTATGTAACTGTGCGACTCTTTCATTTCAAGGAAGCTATGAATAAAATTCTTCGCACACTAAAATATAAATTTCTTGAGAACATTGGTTTAAGAGAGAAAATTAACTTTAAAGAAGCCTTTAATAGACAAGAAAGACTTTTAATTAAAGCGACCATAGAGCAAGATAGGAAAACACTGTCAGATATTCTTGATAATGGCATGACATTTGATTTTAAAGGAAAAGCGGGCGTTTCACCGATCCTTTGGTTTATCCGACATGAAGAGTGGGAAGCTGTTAAACTCGCCATAGAGCTTGGGGCCGATCCTGATTTTCTTGCCAACAAACATTCTACACCACTGGATATTTTCATTCTACAGAATAATTTGTCCATGGTCGATTTCTTTTTACGACATGGAGCGAACCCAAACATACTAAATCAACACGAACAACCCATACTATTTGATGCCATATTGGATAACAATTGGGCGATTCTCAAATTATTGGTAAGATATGGCGCTGATGTAGATTTGTTAAGTCGTGCTGGAGAAAACAGCGCTTTGTATGCAGCCACTCTTTTCCGGTTTGAGATGGTTTTCTATTTGATTGCTCAAGGGGCAATATATACATTAACGAGCAATTCTGGTCTCAGCATTCAGTCCCTTATCGAAGAAGCAATTGAAGAAAATATTTTTAGAGCTGACAGTGAAGGAGCAGAATGGATGATGCGCGTTAAACGCCTTATCGAGCATTAATTATCGCATCATCAACAAACAGAGTTTTAATCCATTTCAACATTTTCTTTATAAAGATAACGTCCTGCGGCATCGAAAGCTTTCGCATAATCACTTTCGTAAAAATCGGAATGTGAAAAAGCGTTATATTCGATG
>NZ_QOLC01000084.1 GCF_003333325.1 Candidatus Ulvibacter alkanivorans
CTGATTGTCACTTACTACCAGCTTTACTTTAACGACGCTGACAAACTGGCCACTGCCCGCGTGCCATACAGTGTTGATGGCGAGCTGAAACAGCAGGTCTGGCAGACATTGACCGGTGAGGATGCCGACGAGGATTTTGTTGCTTTACGTGAGCAGCTGACACATATGAATGTCACCGTACCTACGCTTTACAAGCAGTATGCAGATGTGTGTGAACAGGGCGGGGTACGCTTTATCGATTTCAATATCGATGCTGACTTCGGTCACTGCATCGACGGTCTGGTGATGGTCGATCTGCAACAGTTAAAAGCCAGCAAGCGTAAACGTTATCTGGGTGCAGTCGCCTGATCAGCTACCGTGGCATTGCTTGAATTTTCTACCACTGCCGCAGAAGCACACTTCATTTCTGCCCAGTTTTAATGGCGGCAGGAATAAGCCGTCATGATAAAACCAGCGGCCGGCTTCACGGGTAAAGCGGGAGCGCTCACGGAGCTGGCCGAGAGGCTCATCATCATAAAAAGCAACAAATTCGACTTCGGCCAGATTATTGGCTTCCTTGTGGTCGATGATTTTCAGACCCAGCCAGTCAGTCTGAGAAATACTCTCCTGCAACGCTTCCCGCTCACCCGGGTGGCGCTTGGACGGGTGCAGCGTTTCCAGCAGATAGTCAACCAGGCCCAGGTGATAGGCACTGTAGCGTGAGCGCATCAATTTTTCGGCATCTTCAGCTACGTGTGTGTGCTGGTGTAGAGGCTGACAGCACTCTTTGTACAATAATCCACTGTTACATGGACACAGCGATGAATCACTCATAATGCTCCTGATTCAGTTGCATCAAGTCCGGATGTTGAAGTTGATACTGTAAACGTTGTTTTATTTTCTGATTAGAGACAATTTTAAAATTCAGTGTGTCATTCTCAGCAAAATCTGCCAATGGATAACCAGCCAGCTTCGCCATATCCGGGTAAAACTGCCGTTTTTTCGGGTGTGTATCACTGCAGCCATTAAACTTTTCCCCCCATACATTTTGATGGATAATCGCATCAATTATGCCGATACAGTCATCAAAGTGAATGAGGTTAATGGGCGCATCAGGCTGTTTGATTGTTTTGCCACCGCGGAAAAAGCGACCGGGATGGCGGCCCTGACCGACCAGCCCACTAAAACGCAGGACGGTCGTTTTGAAGGCAGATGATTGCTGAAACAATTGCTCTATCTGAAATAACGGACTGTCCGGGTTTTCGACGCCTTCGTCTTCTGTCACTTCACGGTTGAGGTTCTGATAAACCGAACTGGAACTGACAAACAGCACTTTGCTGATTTTACTCTGCTCGATGACGGTAATCAGACGCCTGAAACCCGCGATATTTTTACAGGTGATATTGATGATCAGGATATCTGCACTGAGAAAATCAGCATTGAGCGGTTCATCCTGATCGATATCCACAAGGTAAGCGTCAAAGCCGGCCTGTTCTAATTCAGCCTGCTTATTCTGGCTGCGAGTCGACAGCTT
>NZ_QOLC01000086.1 GCF_003333325.1 Candidatus Ulvibacter alkanivorans
GTTCGAAATGAACGGGGCTTTTTTTTAATTAAAGATATAGTTTCTTACTCCTTCAATATTTTAATGGAAGTGGCCCCTGTTTCAGTAGCGACACTTATAAAATAAGAACCGGCCGATAGAATAGATAGGTCTATAGATACATTAGTAGAATTTGGCGATTGAACTACTAATTCTTGGCCTAGAATACTATAAACAGTAAGCTGCTTTATAGCCACCTCGTTAGACAGCTGTAAGTTTGATGTTACGGGGTTTGGACTAAACGACAATCCTGCGAGTGTGGCATCCTCTGTGCCAAGCACCAAGCTCACGGTAATTGCAAGCAAATCTCCTTCACATCCACCCACTGTCTGACTAACATAATAGGTAGTACCGTCTACTAAAGGGGTGTCATCGGGAATTTCATTAGCACCCATATCGTCGCTGTACCACGTAAGATCGGTTCCTGTAACATCAAGATCTGCCAAGGTTTCCCCAGCGGTAAACGTTTGCATAGTATCCCCCGTTGGTGCATCGGGAGCCGGTGTTACTGTTACTACCTCCTCTACTCTATCTGATGTACATACCTCACCCGGAGTTACTGTCCAATTATAAAAAAAGTAATACAGCCCAGAATTCGTATCATTATCGTTTATTGTTCCACCATTAATGGTACCCACCGTTCCTATTGGATATGGAAAACCCGGATGTCCGCTGGAAAATTCTCGTACCATTACCGGACTAACCGAAGCTACAAGGTTATAATCGGTACCGGCAGGAACGAAAAAATCTAAGGCAACTGCAAATTGTACAGGAACCGAAGGGTTTCCGGCTGGTGCAGCAACAGTAATCTCGTCAAGAATGTTTAACCCGTTGTCCTTTAACTGTACTGTAAGATCGCCGGGCGTATTCGACGCCAGATACACATCTACCGAATTAATTGTAAATCCTTGATTCGCATCGAAGGCAAGTCCCCATGGGCTTGTAACATCGACAACTGCCGAAGAAGAAGTGTTGGTAGGCGCAACTCGACCTCCACCTGTTTGCGGTGTTCCGGATCCATTATTTACCGATTCTGCCCAAAAGCTAGATGTCGAACTCAATTCGGAAGTAACAAAAGGACTTCCAGTACCTAACAGGTTTCCGCCGGTTTCAGCGTCATACCAATTAACATCTTCGCCATCGTGTGTTGCAGTTAAAGTTGCCGTACTACCCTCACAAACGGTACCGGGCCCATCGGTATCCGAGACGGTTGGATCGGTACAGGACTGTGCATTAGTAGTATGGATCGAAAACAAAAAAGTAAGCACAACTAACGCGCTTACTTTCCAATAAGAGTACTGTTTTTTCATAATTTGATTTTTTAAAGTTGAGTTTAAAATACCAAAAAAAACCTTAACTCTTACAAATAAACGCAATACTTACATTCAATTTATCCGTATCGATCTGCTTATACATCCTCCAGTGAATTTCTGTACATTCGCAAAAACAATTGTGGTGTCTAAAATTATTGTGACCGTTTTATTATTCTCAGTTTTATTGGCCTGCAACAACCCCAGCCCTGTTGCTGATAGCCGACATAACGATTATGCGCTCTATGATGCACAAGGCACGCTACATCGCATGTCGTATTATAACGATAGTAAAGCAATCATTTTGTGGGTACAAGGAAATGGTTGCCCCATAGTAAGGAATGCTTTAACTGATTTTCATGCCATTACTTCGGAATATGAGTCGAAAGGATTCACCTTTTTCATGCTAAACAGTAATCTTCAAGACGATCGAGCCTCCATTCGAGAAGAGTCGGAAGCCTATGGCTTCGAAGTACCTGTGTTGGTTGATTCGGCTCAACTCTTAGCCGATGCATTGAATATAACCACTACGGCAGAAGCGATTGTATTACATCCCACAAGTAGAAACATATTGTATCGTGGGCCTATTAACAACCGCCTTGATTATGAATCACAGAAGAATGTTCCAACCGAGACCTACCTGCGCGATGCCTTGGAAGCAGTTTCCGAAGATAAAACACCTAAACAATATCAAGAAGTAACGAAAGGATGTACCGTTACACGACTGACAAATTTAGAAACAGACACATCGCTTACTTATACCAAAGATATCGTACCTATCCTAGAAAAACATTGTGTTGAATGTCACCGAACAAATGGGATTGCACCTTGGGCGATGACCGATTATACTACAGTGGTTGGATGGTCTTCTATGATCAAAGAAGTTTTGCTAAGCCAACGCATGCCTCCGGCTAAACACGATCCCTACATTGGTGCCTTTAGCAATACGTTACATCTTCCCGATAGTACAAAGCGAAAACTAATGCGATGGATTGATTCCGGACTTGCTCGCGGGACGGGAACTGACTCATTGGCCTTGCTAAAACCGATACCAAACACCTGGAAATTGGGCGCTCCCGATGCTGTATACACCTTAGAACCAGAAATAATCCCTGCCACAGGATTAATTCCATATCGATATCAAACAATTTCTTTGAACAATGACCAAGATCGATGGCTTAAGGGTTTTGAAATCAAACCGGGTAATAAGAAGGTAGTGCATCACGTGTTAGTGACCAATACAGCAAAAAATAAGCAGAGTGAGGTGACCAGTAGAAAGATGCAAAAATGGACCGATAATGCCATTGCGGTAAGTACGAGTGACGGAAGAGCTTCCTATTTTCCCGATAGTACGGGTGTTTTTATTCCGAAGCATACAGAGATCACTATACAAATTCATTATACCACAACCGGCAAAGAAGAAACCGATACTACCGCCATAGGTCTATATTTTCATGATACCCCGCCTAAAAAAGAATTACACGCATTGGCCACATCTCTTACCGAATTCGTAATTCCTCCATTTAGCGCAGATGTTAAGCTTCAAGCATCAGATTCCCTTGAACGGGACATTAGGTTGTACTATGTTACACCCCACATGCACTATCGAGGAAAAAGCATAAAAGTAGGTGTTGAATACCCTAATGGCTCCAAGGAAACACTTATTTCGGTACCCGATTTTAATTTCAACTGGCAGTGGGTCTACCGATTCGAAACACCGATTGACATTCCAAGAGGATCGAAGATTGTTGTCGATGGGGTCTATGATAATACGTTTCAAAATGCGTTTAATCCCGATCCTGAAAAGGAAGTTCGTTATGGAATACAGAGTACAGATGAAATGCTAATTGGTTTTTTACACTTTACCATCGAAGACTAAACCATCGTTTGTCCAAACAATACTGTTATTCGTGTTCCGAAGCAGCTGTAACAAAAAGCGTTGTTAAGTCGTCATATATAGGTTAACCACTTAAAGCCAACTATATGAAAACCAAAGTGCAAGTTATTCACAACTCACCACGCAATTATGTGCCAGCGATCTATATAGTTTGTATCACCATTATCACATTCGGATATTCGGCTATTGCGGCTGCAACTTATCTATAAAAAAACCCTCCACACGGGAGGGTCTTCTTTTTCATAGCAATTTTGGTTTACTTGATCTACCAATTAGAAATTTCTTCCTTGATCTTTTCTTTGGTCTTTCCTGTCTTTTCTTGGATTTTTCCAACTAGTTCATCGAATTTTCCTTCACTAAAGGTTGCGTCATCATCGGTGGTCACACCGTATTCTTGTTTCGCATTCCCTTTAATTTGATTCCATTTTCCTTTTAACTCTTGCGTATTCATAGTTTATCTTTTTTTGTTATACCCTAAATGTAAAGAGATCCCTTATAAATCTCCGATAAGGAAGTATTAAAAAAGAGTAGGTATTCGTTATCTTTTTGCTAAAGTCTCTTAAAAAGTGTTATTTTCAGAATAAATTACAAGTCGTATGAAACTATTTTATCTAGGCATGATCTGTGTTTTGACACTAGTATCCTGCAAACAAGCTGTTGAAAAGACTACCGCTCTCACGGTTGACCCACCAGAAGAAACCTCTACTTATTATCTTATTCGGCATGCTGAAAAGGACCGAAGCGATACGAAAAATCCTGATCCTGAACTTAATGAAGCCGGTATAGTACGCGCCAAGCAATGGGCAAATTATTTTGATACCATTCATCTCGACGCCATTTATAGCACCAAATACAAGCGTACACAGCGCACCGCGGCTCCTACAGCGAAGAACAAAGAATTGGAAGTACAAATTTATGATGCTTCAAAACTATTTTCTGAATCATTCAAGGCAAATACGCAAGGAAAATCGGTGCTGGTAGTTGGTCATAGCAATACGACACCACATTTTGCGAATGCGATTTTAGGCGAAAAACGATTCGAGAATATGAACGATGATGATAACAGCAGTTTGTTTGTAGTAACAGTTCGCGATGACGAGAAGTCAGTTACAGTTCGCAATGTCGAGCGTTAACCTTATTCCATATCGATGATCACTTCTTGAGTGCCTCTTCGTACTTTTTTTAATGCTGAAAAGAAATCGTCTTCGGCTCGATATCCGACGGCCAACACCAATACCGATTGAATTCCCTTGTTAGCTAGATCTAGAAATTCGTCGTATTTTTTTGGTTCAAATCCTTCGATTGGGCAGGCATCGATTCCTTCCAATGCACATACGGTAAGCAGGTTTCCCATCGCGAGATAGGCCTGCTTTTCCATCCATGTTTTTATATTGTTATGTGACTTTTCAGAAAACGATGCCACTAGGAACGACTCGAAGGGATGTAGGATAGAACGCGGCGTATTTCTAATTTGTTCCACTCGATCGAAATAGCCTTCAATAAATTCTTTTGTGATGGTAGACTCTATACACAGAACTAAGACATGTGAAGCTTCTGCCACTTGTTTTTGGTCCATCGTCATGCTCACCAAATCTTTTTTTGTAGCATCATTGCTAATCACCACCATTTTTAAAGGTTGCAGTCCGTAGGAAGTGGCTGTGAGGTTAAAAGACTCTTTAAGCAGATCAATTTTTTCTTCGGAAAGTTTTTTGGATGGATCGAAGCTTTTGGTCGCGTAGCGCCATTGCAATTGTTTTATTGTATTAGAAGCCATAGTCTCGAATTATGTCACAAAGGTAGAAATAGTAGCTACAAATAAATTAATAAGTGCATAACATCTTCCTATTTCTAAAGAACCATTTCTTATAAGTGGAATTAATTTATAAAAAGGTTTTACTAAATAAAAAAAGCATCTTATATTTGCACCCGCTAACGCACCAAGTGGTAGCGATCGTGAAGACCACGATTTGGAGAAATGGCAGAGTGGTCGAATGCGGCAGTCTTGAAAACTGTTGAGGGTCACACCTCCGGGGGTTCGAATCCCTCTTTCTCCGCTTAGGAATTACCAAATTCTGCTAAAAGCCCGTAAACACTATGTTTATGGGCTTTTTTAATTTTTCATAATATCATCTAAAATCATATAATATCAAATAAAAGGTGCGTGATTCGGTGCGTAAATATTTATACTAAAATACGCACCTAATAAGTCGTTAACTATTGTTGTATAGGGGTTTACGTGTAATTTGCATTTGTATTTTTTGTACCTTATAGTGCGATAAAAACCACGCACCGATGAAAACTACATTTTCAATCCTATTTTACCCAAGAGGTAATGACATTGACAAAAACGGTAATGCTCCTATTTACTTAAGAATAACGGTAAATGGTAAGCGTAGCGAGTTGAGCATAAAACGAAAGGTGTTATTGAGTAGATGGAACTCTGAGGCTGGAAAGGTTCGCGGAACGACAACTGATGTTCGTGAGCTTAATAAGTATATGGACACTATTAAAGTTAAAATCTACAAGATTCAGGAAACGTTATCTGAGAATCAAGAGCTGGTCACGGCTGAAATTATTAAGAATGTTTATTTAGGCAAAGGAATACATCATAAGATGCTACTTGAAATTTTCCAGAATCATAATGATAAGATTGAACGTTTAGTAGGGAAAGAATTTGCTCCTGGAACCATAGAGCGCTACAAAACAGCAAAGAAACACGTTTCAGATTATATAAATTTAGAATATAACCTTGAGGATATTCCAGTAAAAGATGTAGACCATAAATTTATATCGGGCTTAGAATACTACTTAAAAACAGAACGAAAGTGCGCGCATAACACAGCTATTAAGTATGTCACAAATTTCAAAAAAATCATACGTATCGCTTTTGCTAACGATTGGATTCAGAAAGACCCATTTGCAAATTGGAAAGCTAAACTTAAAATAGTTGAGAGAGAATTTCTTACCGAAGAAGAAATTCAAAAGATGGTGGAAAAGGAATTACATACAGAACGTTTGGACCAAGTCAAAGATATCTTTCTCTTTTCTTGTTTTACCGGACTTGCATATGCCGATGTAAAGAAGCTTTCGCGCAACGATATCGTAATTGGTATAGATGGTGATAAGTGGATTAAAATAAAACGTTCTAAAACCGATACGCGAAGCAGTATTCCATTATTACCCACAGCTATTGATATTTTGAAGAAGTATGACGACCATCCTGATGTTTCGAATAAAGGTAGACTACTTCCGGTATTAAGTAATCAAAAAATGAATGCCTACATTAAGGAAATAGCGATACTTTGCAAAATAACAAAGAACCTAACTTTTCACTTGGCGAGACATACGTTTGCAACTACAGTAACACTATCAAATGGTGTTCCTATTGAATCTGTAAGCAAAATGCTTGGTCACAAATCTTTAAGAACTACGCAACATTACGCCAAAATTTTGGATAGAAAAGTGAGCGAAGATATGAAGATACTCAAGGCTAAAATGCAGGCTTCAACCCAAGCAGTAAGACAAATAAAATAGGCTTTTCAAAAGAGCATTCAATAGTCCCTATCCCCATCATTTCTAAGTTTTTCTACATAGCCAGAAATTGGACTCCTCATTTTAGGTTCTTTTAATTCAAAATCGTTTTTAGCAAAAATCCTCGCTATAGTTTGCCAATTGTCTGTTTTCCATTTTTTCGATTTAATAAAAGCGTGAAATTTTAGTGCTTCTATCTCTGGCCAACTATTTTGCTCAAAAAACAAAATGACTTCACTTTCGTTAAAAAATAAGACAGGCTGTTTATTTAAGTTTTCTTTTGTTTTATGTTTATAAGAAGATACCAAATTTTGGCTAGGTTTTGGAACGCAGTTGTCCAAATTTTGGACCTTCAGTGTACTAGAGGTTGTACCACTTTTGGGACAAGCTCTGGTCATCTTAATCTTAGAACCTCTTGATGGATGGTATGATGGATAGTAGGTAAGATATCCCCAAGCATCTAAATCTCGCAAATGATTATGATACGTTGTTTTTGATTTAATCTTTGCGCGCTCCATTATAAACTCCCGATTTATGGTTAAGGTCTCTTTGAAAAATTTTTTATTCCATAAATAGAAGAAGGCAAGGTATAATGTGATATGTCCTTGTTTAATACGTTCATCGTTATTGAATATTTCCAATATAGTATTGAGGTGAATAATGTAGTTTACACTTTTCATTACACATCATCATTGTTATTCAAATATTTCTTTTCGCGAAAGCGAACGTCTTTCTCCAGATAAGGGTCATTTTTCTCCACCATTCGTACTTTCTTCTTTGGTTCAGCTTGTTCAAAAAGTGATTGTAGCATTGCTACTGTCGGTTTGGTCTGGTTCTTTTCAATGTCTTTCATTATGGCAATCATTCCATTCATTCGTTTTTTAATAAGAAGTGAAATCCGCTTCTCTAATGTCTCCATATTTGGTCCCATAGACTCTGTTGGTGAAATACAGTTTTCTTCAAAAAACTCAATCATAACCAATAAGGTCATC
Organism: Candidatus Ulvibacter alkanivorans; assembly: GCF_003333325.1. Lineage (GTDB taxonomy): Bacteria > Bacteroidota > Bacteroidia > Flavobacteriales > Flavobacteriaceae > Ulvibacter_A > Ulvibacter_A alkanivorans. The sequence continues at coordinate 7,749 of NZ_QOLC01000086.1, forward strand.
GATTTTGAAAGTGACATTTCTTTACAAAATTTATTGAACTTAGCTGCTACAGAAGCTTTAATACTTAAGCTCTTAAATTGCTCTTTTTCATATCCTTTGTCCATTTTTCCGTGAAAAATTTGTTGTCCTTGTCTAGTTGTGAGCGTTTTTCCGTGAAAAACAACACTTCAATTTTTAAAACACAAAACAATAAATCGTTGTCAAGCACTTATTTTACTGGTGTTTTGAAAAAAACTGAATATTGTAACATCGCGCCAGCGTGTTACCCTCTTGCTATACAATCCCTCCATTTAATTTCGGGTTTGCAGTACTTTTTATCTAAAGCTAAAAAGCCTAAGAGGTGTTAAACTACACCTTGCATTTTTTAAGAAAAATCTAATCAACTTTTTAAAGTATTCGTAATAAATACTGGAGACCATTGATATTACTTAATAATGATTATGAGCATATTAGGTCAATAGTTAAGCCAATTATATATGGTTTAGATTGGTGTCAATTAGTTGCCACAATGGCATTTATCTGCATACTTATTATATCTTGAGCGTTTTCCTTTTCTTTTAGCTCAAAAAGCAGGGATTTGATACGTTTTGCTATCTATTTATTAGGTAAGATTGAGATGAAAGTAGCCGATGATGATTTAATATCTACTTACTTCCCATAGCGCCATCGCTGTTACCTTTTCAGTAACTGACACTAAAATTTTGAGGGAATAAGAACTTATAAAAGTGAGTGCGCGAACGGTTATGCAGTTCGTTTCGGGCAGAATTTTACAACTTTGTGAAGTGAAAGGTGTAAGTGAAATTAATTAGCGGACTCTATTTCAAAGTTGATAGGGTTCTATTCAGATGTAGTTCGTTTGTTCGACTTAATAGCGACTGAAAGTAATGATAGCTACTTTGAAATTGTGTCCAAGATTATTGTGAATGAAGCTCTTTTCCTGAAATGTAGCTTTTCGCGAAGTTTAGGAAAATGTGCTGAGAGGATACACTTTAAAAATAAACCAAAACCAGAGACATCTTCTCGAAGAGTAAAATATTTAAAATAAATTTTTAACTTACCAAATATTAAAAAATATCAGATTTGAAATTTTGATTAAAACTTTATTCTCTGCTATACTTGCCTTTACACTTAAAGTTATTTCTGG
>NZ_QOLC01000117.1 GCF_003333325.1 Candidatus Ulvibacter alkanivorans
GACAAATATTGTTCTATGAAAAAGCAATTTTCAATAAACAAGAGTACTTTGATGGCCTGTCGAGGGCTCTTAAAAAAGCAGGTAAGCAATACCATACAATTTTGCAGTCCTTGGATTTTCAGTATGGTCAAATTAAAACAGATGAATTAGCTTCTTATTCCATAAATCCCGTTTTAGATTTAAAGGGGCATTTGACATTTCATTCTGCCTTGGACAAACTTCAAAATTTTAATTTAGTCTTGGTCGATGAAAATTATGTTTCAATATCAAGTTTAGTCTCAGAGAATAGTTTCAGTTCAAAACGTGCTAAAGGAGTAGATGTCGCTAAAAATTTTCTTCTGATTCAATTTAATGATTGGGCAAGAAAAATAGGATTCTCATCATATAACACATCTAAGTTTCATAGCGAATTTGGTAAGTATCAATTTAATTACGTCAGCCCCTCGTATATAGGTTCACTTGCCAGGTATAGCAATAATAAAAAGATTGTTCCTGGGTTCGTTGTTGCAGATATTCTTGTTGGAAATACGGTTACCGAAAACCAAGTCACATTTTTTATAGATAAAATTAAAGCATTAAAATTTCAGAGGAATGTGGCGAACTTCCTTCCATTTTTAATTGTCGAATCGATGGATACCAAAGCCTTGAATCTTTTGAAATCTGAAGGTGTCATCATTGGCTTTGTAAATGAACTATTTGGAAGTAAATATAGAGACCTACTCAATTCATTAATTAGCCTTGTTACTAATGCAGGTGCCATACTAAAAAAGAATCCAGATGCATATCTTGATTTAATCACAAAACTCAATAAGCTTGTTGATGGAAAAACAAATAATCTTAGGGGCGACTTGTTTGAATTGGCAGTTGGTTATTATCAAGGGCAAATATGTAAAAGCATAGATATTGGCAAAAAGATAAATCAAGATGGTATATCAAGGGAAATAGATGTTTTTGGATTGCAAGCCAATACGGTTATTATTTCTGAATGCAAAGGCTATAATTACAAGGTGGATAAGGATGAAATAGAACAATGGTTGGGAAAAAATATCCCTATAATTAGAAAATGGATACTGGACCAACCTTCTATATGCGAGCGCAACATAAAATTCGAGTTCTGGTCAACTGGTGGTTTTACAGATGAGGCAAAAACTCTACTTGAAAGCAGAAAAATATCAACAAAGAAGTATGAAATATGCTTTTATGATTTGAATGATATGATTTCTATGTCCAAACATATAAACTCAAAAAAGTTCACTCAAATACAAAAGGAATATTACACTAAAGACCTTTAATAATATTCATCTACATTTTAAGATTACACCACACCGCAGGATGCTCACTTGCCGCCTGTTTCTTTGAATGCATATCTGGATAAACTTTCCATATTGGACGCTTTTTAGGCAGTACCCCTTTCCGGTTAAGGCCACAATTTTTGACCTTGACGAACAATGCTGGCGATAAAAGTAAGTAGTCCCGT
>NZ_QOLC01000045.1 GCF_003333325.1 Candidatus Ulvibacter alkanivorans
ACCCAAATTAAACCTGATCAATCCATGCCAAAATATAAAACCCTTCGTTGCAGCTATTTTAGGTGAAGGCATTTAACTAGGCTATTGCAAGTAATTATCTGTACTTTACTTTAGAAGCCAATATCTATATCAAAACGGATGCGTTGGCCAGATTCATTAAACGGTCCAAAAGGAATCAACTGTTCTACTATAAAGTATCGGGAACTTACTTTAATATTATCAGAAATCATGTAACCAATCATTGCTTCGAAACCTTTATAATTGGTCAATCTTCCATCTAATGAGCCTTGTGAGGAATAATCCCACCGTGCCCAATCATTTTGGGCAAGATAATCCACCGCAGAAAAACGCTCTAGTCGGGTATAGGTCAATCTAAACTTCCAATCTTTCTTTTTCTTTAAGTGTCCTACCCTAAGGCTGGCCACCAATCCCTGACGCTGATCTCTTAAATTAGCAGCAATCGAATCATTTTTAGTGTAATCTTGGAGATTTTGATACCAATCGAGCTCTACTCCTATCTCTGGATCTTTCCACACCTCAATAGAACCTCCCATATGTAAAATGCTATAATCCAGCGTAAAGGTTCCATTGCCATCCGGAATATTTGGCAACGCATTGAAGTAATAAAATCCGGGAAAAAAGGTGATCTGATTATTGCTATGCTCGCTCACCAACTGTATTCCTTGAAAATAAGAGTCATCACTCAAGGGGCCATTATTAAATGCAATAATAAAATAGCCCGTATTGACCCCAAAAGAATCTATCCATGAACTAGCCGATGACCATCGCGCTTGAGCAGCAATTCCATCTGGATACACATTATCACTCCAAAAGAGTTCATTCTGCTTTTGAAAAGGAAATGTGTTTTTACCCAACCAACCACTAAACCAATCTATGGTAAACTGAGCGTAGGCCTTTTCAAGACCAATAGGCAAAGTACCTCCCTCATTAAAACCATCTCCCAGGGTGAGTTGTGGATCTTGTTGTTTTCCTTGCAATCCGGTCCGGAGTCGGACGCCAAGTTCAAGGTGTGGGTTAAAACGGTAATTGGCCCCAAAACGCAAGCGGTAACGCAAGCGAGTTCGATTATCTCGAAAACTCCCATCAGATTTACGTGAATCCCAGTCGGGTTCTACTCGAAAGCGAAAATCTCCGGTAAATAGTAGTTTTTTTGTGATGCTGTCATTTTGAGCTACTGTTGTGAACGGTATAAAAACGAAGAGCAGAATGCCTAAAAGTCTCCACATTAGCCTATAGGTTTAGAAGTTGATTTAACTCACTCGTAAATTTAGAACATTCCTACATACAAAAAAAGCCTCTCCATTCGGATAACCTGCCTGCCGGCAGGCAGGGCTTCTCATTGGTAATCCTATAAAGGATTTAACCACATCCTCCGCCTCAGGCGGAGAACAACACAACATCGTAAACTCACTATTATGTGAGA
>NZ_QOLC01000001.1 GCF_003333325.1 Candidatus Ulvibacter alkanivorans
CTAATGTGAATATCGATTATTCGTATACGATCAACACTTCCGATACTGGGGAGTTGTCGTTTGGATTGAAAGCCGGTTTGGATCTACTGGATGTAGATTTTACCAAGTTGAATATAGCCGATGGAGGTGATGCATTTGAGAATCCTATTGATAATAAGTTACAGCCACAGATAGGAGCAGGGGTGTATTATAATACGGATAAGTTTTATGTTGGGTTGTCTGTTCCGAACTTTTTAACGACCAAGCACTTTGATGAGTCTCAGATCGATGAAATCTTAAACGACAACAACAATTTTGATGGTGATGTTACCGCAGCCGAGCGCCTGCATTATTTTTTAATTGCGGGTTATGTGTTTGATATTAGTGATAACTTGAAGTTTAAGCCAGCGACCTTGATTAAGGCAGTGAGCGGTTCTCCATTACAGTGGGATGTATCGGCGAACTTTTTAATCAATGAGAAGTTTACCTTAGGAGCTGCGTATCGATGGAGTGCTGCTTTTAGTGCTATGGTTGGTTTACAAGCTACCGATGGGATTTTCATTGGATTTGGATATGATTACCAAACCACCGATATCGAGACGTACAGTGATGGTTCGTATGAGGCTATTATTCGCTTCGATATATTTAACAAACCAGAACGTGTGTTAACACCAAGATTCTTCTAACCAAAAACTATGGGGCATGTATAAAATACTACAAAAAGCATTAATATTAACATTAGTATGCTTCTCTACAGGACTTACGTTCGCACAGGAGAAAGAAATAAAAAAGGCTAATGAAGAGTTTGATAAATTTGCATATATAGATGCAAGAGAGATCTACCTTAAGGTCGTTGAAGATGGATATACATCTGCACAGATCTACAAAAATTTAGGTGACACCTATTATTGGAATAGCGATTACGACAATGCAGCGAAATGGTATGAGCGTCTAATTAACGAATACCCTTCCGAAGTAGAAACCATGTATTACTATCGTGCTGCACAGTCACAAAAAAGTATTAATCAACCGCAGGAGTCCGATCGCCTTATGGCCTTGTTCATCGCAAACGGCGGTGATCCGGGAATTGTTAAGGCTACGTCTACCGACTTTTTAGAATATGAAGTTGAATTGGTTAAAGTATCTGTAAATACAGCTTATTCCGATTTTGGCCCTGCCTATTACATGGATAAACTAGTGTATGCTTCCTCATCTACTCGAAGTGAAGGCTCTAAAATTCACGAATGGAATGAGCAACCTTTTCTTGACCTATTTGTGGCCGATATGGATGAAGAAGGACTATTAATGAGTCCGTCACTCTTGAGCGGTGAAGTGAATACTCCTTACCATGAATCAACACCAACCTTTACTAAAGACGGGCGTACCGTATATTTTACCCGAAATAATTTTATTGATGGTAAAAAAGGGAAAGACAAGAACAAAACGATCCGTCTAAAATTATATAAAGCAACCAAGAGTGGAGATAACTTTTGGACCAACATTGTTGAGTTGCCATTCAATAGTAAAGAATATTCGGTTGCGCATCCTGCTTTGAGTAAGGATGAAAAAAGATTGTACTTTTCTTCAGATATGCCAGGAACGATTGGTATGTCTGACCTATGGTATGTTGATATCTTAGGCGATAACACCTATAGCGAACCAGTAAATCTGGGCTCGAATATAAATACAGAAGCAAGAGAATCATTTCCGTTTATAAGTCAGGAGAACAATTTGTATTTTTCTAGTGACGGACGCGGAGGACTTGGAGGATACGATATTTTTATGACAGCGTTGAACAACTCAGGCCAGCCCGGAAAAATCGAAAATTTAGGTGCTCCGGCTAACAGTGCGCAAGATGATTTCGGATTCATTATTAATGAAGAGAAACGAATTGGGTATATGTCATCTAACCGAGAGGGTGCCCGAGGTAGTATCGATGACGAGATCTACCGCGTTCAGGAAAAATGTTTGATCACACTTGTAGGTACTGTATTCGATAAAGACTCTAAAGAATTATTGCCCGGTGCAGAAGTATTTCTATTAGACGAGAATAACAACCTTGTGGAGAATGTAACAGTTGGATCAGATGCGGCGTTTAGTTTTACAATTGCTTGTGAAAAGCAATATTCTATTCGCGCAACAAAATCACAATACGCTCCTAACGAGTTAGTGCTGCAAACACCGAATGAAACGAGTACGATAGAAAAAAATATTCCATTAGAACTCGTAGACCCTTGTCCACCTAATGATCTTGGATGCCGATTGAACTTGCAACCAATTTATTTTGATTTCGATCGCTATAACATCAGACCGGATGCGGCCATTGAACTTGAAAAGATCGCCGCAGCTATGCAGCTATATCCTGAACTTATAATTGCCATCGAATCGCATACAGATTCTAGAGGAAACGATGCGTATAACATGGCACTTTCAGATAAGCGCGCAAAATCGACCCTAGATTATCTCGTAAACGAAAGAGGTATAAGTCGTGATCGATTTACTTCGGCGAAAGGATATGGAGAATCACAACTCGTAAACGAATGCTCTAACGGGGTAGAATGTACCGAAGAAGAGCACCAACTTAATCGACGTTCTATGTTCTTGATACAAAATTAGACTAACCAATATTTTTTATAAAAGGCGTTCAATAAAATGTATTGAACGCCTTTTGTTTTTAAAAAGAATAGGCGATTTCGTACTTTTGAAAAAAAAGAAAATTGAATGGCTGTAGAATTAGTGATACTCGTTAATGAGAAGGACGAGAAAATTGGCTTAATGCCGAAAATGGAAGCCCACGAAAAAGCATTATTACATCGTGCATTCTCCGTTTTTGTGATGAACGATAAGAACGAATTGATGTTGCAACAACGCGCATTGCATAAATACCATTCACCGGGACTTTGGACCAACACCTGCTGTAGTCACCAACGCGATGGAGAATCGTCCTTAGAAGCCGGAAAAAGAAGGCTGATGGAAGAAATGGGGTTTACTACTCCCTTAAAAGAGACGACCTCATTTATTTATAAGGCTCCATTCGATAATGGTCTTACCGAACATGAGTTTGATCATGTACTTGTAGGAACTTATAACGACGCACCTGTTATTAATCCCGAAGAGGTAGCCGATTGGAAATGGATGCCGTTAGAATCAGTTAAAGAAGACATAAAGAAGAACCCCGAGCAATATACGGCTTGGTTTAAGATTATTTTTGATAAATTCTACCAACACTTGAACGTATGAGCCTAACTCTGTATCGCAAAGCACATTTTAATGCAGCGCACCGCCTTTTTCGAGAGGACTGGAGCGATGAGAAAAATGCCGATGTCTTCGGAAAGTGTAGCAATCCAAATTACCATGGCCATAACTACGAGCTTACCGTTGGTGTTAGTGGATCCATAGATCCTGAAACAGGATACTTGATCGATCTCAAACGATTGAAAAATATAATATTTGAAGAAGTAGAGCAACCGTTCGATCACAAGAATCTGAATATTGAAGTAGCCGAGTTCAAAGAATTAAATCCCACCGTCGAAAATATTGCGATCGTAATTTGGAATAAGCTGCGCAAACGCCTAGATGCCAAATATGAAATATCGGTTACCCTCTACGAAACACCAAGAAATTTTGTAACCTATAATGGGTAACAAGTCGTCGCTATATCCACTGCGCTTTACTCCCATCTTAAAAGAAAAGGTTTGGGGAGGTTCAAAACTTACAACAGCATTTAATAAAAAGGGAGGGGATCGAATAGGTGAAAGTTGGGAGCTGTCTGCAGTTCAAAATGCAGTATCGGTGGTTGAAAATGGACCGCTAAAGAATAAAACACTTGAAGAATTACTGCATACCTATGCCGCAACGATCGTAGGGAATAAAGTATATGAGCGTTATAAACATAACTTTCCCTTACTGTTCAAATTCATCGATGCGAACGAAACGCTTTCGGTACAATTACACCCTAATGATTCTCTAGCTAAAACACGCCATGATTCCTTCGGAAAGACCGAGCTGTGGTATATCATGGAAGCAGAGCCAAAGGCAAATCTTATTATCGGTTTCGATAAAACCATAGACAAAGCTGCTTATTTGAAACATCTTTCCGAAGAAACCCTTCCAAATATTCTAAACGAGGTGCAGATTGAGGCAGGCGATGCCTATTATATCGCACCGGGCACAGTACACGCTATTGGTAGTGGCGTGGTCTTAGCCGAAATTCAACAAACGTCAGATATTACCTATCGCATCTACGATTGGGATCGCCCGGACACTACGGGTGAATTAAGAGAACTACACACCGATCTCGCTTTGGACGCTATTAATTTTACACCACCAACTGCCAAAATTACCTACGAGGATAAAGAAAATCACCCTGTATTGCTCAAACATACACCGTATTTTGAGATCAATAAATTAAAATTATCAGAAGATCTGGAGCGAGCGATTGCACCTTTGGATTCGTTCGTGGTGTATATGTGCGTAGACGGACAGGCGCTCATACAAACCGAGACGCATTCCGAAGCCATTCAAAAAGGACAAACTATTCTAATACCGGCTGCCATAGATCGTATTAAAATAAAAACGACAAAAGCTACATTATTAGAAGTTTATATTCCCTAATTTTGCAGCTTATTTAATTAAACAAACTACTTATATGGCAAGTGTACGTGATTTAAAAAAGGACATCAATTATGTGCTTGGTGATATTATAGAAGCCGTTTACATTTGGGAGCTTACGCATCCCAAAAAGGACGCTAAAAAAGCAGAGGCGATCATCGATGAGGCCATTGTTGTATTTGATGAACTAATTGAAAAAGTGAATCAGAAGGACGTGGAAAACAAAAAGAAACACTTTAAGGCGATCAACCAGGAATTGGAAGATCGTGGCAGAAAATTGATCGATAAGATCAACGCTTTATAGGCGATTAATCGAGATCGTTTTTACGCTCAGCAATTAAAGACTCCAGTTCGACACCGTACTTGGAGTCTTTAATTTTTGGAGTAAGTGCATGGTACACGGTATCCATATATTTTACTTGAACATCGAAAGCTTCCGTTAACATAAGATAAGGCGCCAACTCATACTCACTGTGGTTCTTGGCAAAATTTACGGTAGCCAAGACCCGACCTGATCGCAATGTGTTTTTTTGCTTCTGAATAGCGGCTATTAGTGAATCATTATTCGATTGCATGGCTTCTAATTCACTTTTAATAAGATCTAGATTCCTGTCGGTATACCTCTTGATCAATTTATTGTATTCTGCGATCTTATCTTGGTTTTCTGAACCTGAGATTTTCGCATCCGAGCCAAAATTCTCTAAAGAAGTTGTAATGCTCATTTCTTTAGGCTCGGCAAAAAATGGTATGCGTTCATCTAAGAGGTCGCCGTTCTTTAAACGCAGATATAAAAAATAAACTTCTGGCTCTTCCATTGCTTCGGAAAGCTGAAATGTTTCATCCCCATTAATGTGAACAGAATCTACAGAAACCAAGACCGTATCCTCTATCTTCTGAAGGAGCACAGTTCCTTTTTTAAGACCGTCGATAGATCCTGTGAGTGTCATTTGTTGCTCATTCGTAGAGCAAGCGCACACTAAAATTAACACTAAAACCCCCAATAAATACTTTTTCATCGCTACACTTTTATGCGCGGCAAAGATGCATTTTTTTTAACGGATTTCCTATGCAGCCGAAGCTAATTGCATTAAAATGGTACATAAAATTGCTGCAACGGTCCCTATGGCATATCCGAAAACTGCGAGCAGCACACCAACCGTCGCAAGCGATGGATGGAAGGCCGAAGCAACGATAGGAGCAGAGGCAGCACCGCCTACATTCGCCTGGCTACCTACGGCCAAGAAGAAATAGGGCGCGCGAATTAACTTGGCTACTAATATGAGTAAACCGGCATGAATAATCATCCAAATGGCTCCAACTAGGATCAGTCCGAGATTATCAAAGATAAGGGTCAGATCCATTTTCATTCCAATGGACGCCACTAGGATATAGATAAACACACTACCGAACTTACTAGCGCCGGCACCTTCATAACTTCTCGCTCTAGTGAAAGACAATAACACACCAATAATGGTGGTAATGGTGATCATCCAGAAGAAGTTCGAGTTTAGGAACGTAAAGATATTTCGTGTTATTCCTTTAGGTAATCCTGTCACGAAATCCTCAAAGAATCCACTAATGTAACCTGCGCCAAAATGTGCTAATCCTACGGTTCCAAATGCGATAGCTGCCAATACCATAAGATCGGTTAGACTCGGATTCCGATCTACTTTTTTGGCATAGGAAGACACTTTTTCCTTTAAGCTTTCTATGGCCGATGTATCGGCATTCAACCATTTATCGATTCGTGTGGTCTTTCCAATCCCGATCAAGATAATGGCCATCCAAATATTCGCGATCACAATATCCACGAAGACCATTCCGCCATATAAGGCCTGATTGTATCCGTAGATTTCGAGCATGGCTGTTTGATTAGCACCACCGCCTATCCAACTACCTGCCAAGGTAGAAAGCCCTCTCCATACCGCATCGGCACCGGCACCACCTACGGTTTCCGGAGAAAAAGTGCCAACCAATAATACAGCAATTGGCCCACCAATCACAATACCGATGGTTCCGGTAATAAACATGATCAAGGCTTTTGGACCAAGATTAAATACTCCTTTAAGATCAATGCTCAAGGTCATTAGCACTAAGGCAGCCGGCAGTAAGTACCGACTCGACATATAGTAGAGACTGGAACTTCCTTCGGTAGCTTCGCCCATTTCAGAAACAGTTACCCATTCCGGAGCGATTAATCCAAAAGTGGTAAATAGCGCCGGAATAAAATACGCCATGAATAGCGCCGGTATAATTTTATAGAATTTACTCCAAAACCCCGTGTCTCTTGAGCTTGTGTAAAAAATAAAACCTAATGCGAGCATCAATAGCCCAAATACGATAGTGTCGTTTGTAATTAACGGTGTCGTATCTTGAAGGATCTCTTGGGTAGTAGTTTGCATAAATGATAATTTGTTTGCAAAATACAATTTCTCGACAAACTAAAATAGTGCTGTAGTAAAACGCTTCATACAATTTAAAGAGCATTAATCCTCTATCGAATCGTAATAGTCGTTAGGGGGTAATACGGTAATCTCTACACGACGGTTAATTTGTTTGTTCACTTCGGAAGAATTTTCCACACGGGGTTTGCTTTCCCCGTACGATCGTATGTCATAATCGTACATGGCATTTTCTGGAAATAACGATTGCAATTTGGCAAGCACAGCTTCACAGCGATCTTGAGAGAGTTTTACGTTGTAGTCATCGCTGCCGTCATTATCGGTATGACCTTCAATAAGGATGGTGGCTTTGTCTACTTGCTGTATGAGTTCGGCTAATTTCTTAAGCGTAATTTCGGCGCTTTCCTTAAGTTCAAATTTAGCTACATCAAAAAGTACATCGGCGTTAATAGTGAGTCGTATAACACTGTTGATTGCCGCAATAGCATCAATATCGGCACCGGCACTTTTGCTACGACATAATTCTTCCAGATCGGTAATGCGTAAAAAATAGAAAACTGTTTCCGAAGAAATTCCCGCATCGCTTAGATCGATACTGGATTTACCACCTGCAATAGTTCCTGCTTCTATCCAATCGATACCATTTTCTGAAATTTCTACCAAAGCGGCCTCGCGGGAGGGGCCTACTTCAAAGATATAAAGATCATTTCCTTTGAGGTTCATAAACCCGTTATCGGTAAATGCCACGGTAATACTGCCTTTGCAACCTAATGATAAAAAGTTTGGTGTGTGATAATTTTTATAATTGGGTTCGTGTAGACATTGGGTGGCGTCTTGTAATGAAGCGATAGGAGGTGGGTCCCCTAGCCGGAAGGCGACAATGCTATCGGCAAACGAAATACGCCCCAGAGGAAGGTATATAGAACTATACCGATCTACCTTATACTTCCTACCTGTTTTTTGAGCGAAAACGGTAAGGCATGATAATAACAGAAACCAACACAAGAAAATAAATCTAACATTCATAGATTCAATTTCTACTAATGTAAGTATTCTTTTTTACTTCAACTTGACACTGCCTGGTATACGGCTATAATTTATTAATGTAA
>NZ_QOLC01000063.1 GCF_003333325.1 Candidatus Ulvibacter alkanivorans
ATGGGGTTCCTACTCTGATGCCAGTGACCGTCCTTCGGTTAATGCCGTCAATATTTATGATTGAGCCTCCTGGATATGGCGCACAAGCGGCTCCGGCACAAGTCCATTCGGGGTCATCTAAGTCAAGAAATTCAATTCTTATGTTTGGATTTGAGCAATCTGCGATAAAATTTATTTTAGTTGTTCCAATCATTTCCCATCCAGTCGATTCGTTTAACCAACCAATAATTGTTGATTGGACGGTTGCTGCATTGATGTCCGGATCATCAGAGTAATTAAATATGCAAACTCTTTCCGTAATATTAGTGTAAACATTTGGTGTCGTATTATCAAACATCGACGCATTCAGGTAAAGCGGAACGTTGGCGGTGTTTGCTGAACCCGATAGAAAAGTTAATGCGCTAACAAAAATAATTTTGCAGCGAAAGCCGCGAGTAACATTCATAAACATTAGCAGGTACTCCGTGAGTCAATTATGAGTGCGCATCTCTTGAGTGGGCACAGGTCCGTGAACGCCAAACCTCGGCTCGGTGGGGCGAGTTAACGCTGATTCACTGCTCGGCCAAGGAATTGGCTCTGTGCTAAATGTCACACGCGGGTCTTCGCCGTTTCTGACTTTGATTTTATGTAGTTCGACTAATTTTGAGGTTTTTGACGTACTTGCGATCTCCGGCGTTACATTTATGAGCTCGTCGCCTTGCTCAAATTTGAGGGGGTAATAATCAACGAATACCCCGTTTTGTCGGCCACTCAACAGTAAGAGATTGTTTGAACGTTTCACTTGATCCACAACAAACCCTAGTTTAAATTCATCTAAAGATCCGTCCAGTCTTTTAATTGTGATTGTAGAAGAGATTGGATGGCTTTCTGATTGTTTACTCAAGTCATGCGCCCTAGCAGGCGGTGAAGCGACGAGCAAAATGTTGAAAGAAAATAAAAGCATCACAATCATCGATATTGGCAGAGGGATTTTTAATTCATTCTGCTCGCGAAAGCCTAACGTCTTATCCATTATCTAACTCCAGTGTGGTCCTGACTGTCTAAAGATGAAAGCGCTTATGATTTGGAGGCTATAAATCAATTAGGTTCAAACCCCGATTGAGTTGATACCTGATAAATGTGACAAAAGCTTTACGGTTGGGATGCTATTCCTCGGCGTAGCGGCGGATAACCGTAGACCGCCGCCGCCGACAGCAGCGCGAAGGCGAGCCAGCACATGACGCGACCCGACAGCACTGCGGAACGGCTGGCGAACACATATGCTGCCAGCGCAGCCGCCCAGGTGGCCGCCGCGATGATGGGGTCCCAGAACACCCGTAACCGGTGGAATAGCCATGGCGAGCTGGCGGCGATCAGCAGGATTGCGGGC
>NZ_QOLC01000038.1 GCF_003333325.1 Candidatus Ulvibacter alkanivorans
ATATCATCCTGGGTAATGGCATAGGTTGCCGTGTATACCCAAATCTCGGTAACATCTAGTTGCGTATCATTATCACTGTCCCCACCAACAAAGGTGAAGGCCGATACGTTCGGAAGTGGATCACTCAGCAGAATGTTCGATAAACTTACATTTCCTTGATTGGTCACCGTAAAGGTGTAATCGATCTGATCACCCGGAGCAGCTATACAGTTGCCACTGGTATCAAAACCGTTGTAGTCACTCTCTTTTACCAAGGCAATGGCAGGATTTTGACAAATCAATACCGTTACCTGATTACTGGTGTTATCTACATCGCCCAATAATGTGTCTCCTTCTACTTCAGCAGTATTAATTACAGAACCTGCATCAATTTCGGCTTGAGTAACCGTTAGAGAAGCTTCATAAATCCAAGTTTCGCCCACATCAAGAACGCCCGGATTCACTGTATCACCACTAGCAGGACCAGGGATAACCCCTCCTAAAATTGGATCGGTAACCACCACATTTGAAATAGCGACATCACCTTCATTAACAACATTGAACGTATAATCAATAGTATCATTTACGTCAAATGCAATACAATTCCCTGTGTCGCTTACACTTGCTTTTGTAATGGAAATTTCGGCATTTTGACATAATTCTACCGTTTCAGAATCGAGATCATTTACATTAAAAGAAGACGATGACCCTGTGACAGTACCATCAACTTCTGCTTCATTAAATACTTGCCCATTAATAATATCGGTTGGTAGTACCGTATAACTTGCTGTATAAATCCATTCTTCACCGACATCTAAAATTCCAGGATTGGAAGTATCACCACTATTCGGGCCAGGAATAGGATTAAGAGGGTCGATTAAATCATCTGTTACGGTGACGTTCTCGATGCCTACATTGCCCGGATTGGTAACGCTAAACGTATAATTTATGGATTGTCCCGCTGAGATAGGGTTACAACTATTTGGATTGTTTGGACTTGCCGTTTTTTCAATATTTATAGCACAATTGTATAATGTTAATGTTACCGGAGTTCTACTTGTACTAGAACACCCGCTGGTGTTATCGACTGTTTCAGCATAATAAGTGACAGAATCAACTACGTTTAAACTAGGGTCGTTTACAACAGTTCCATTAGTAGGTGCATCGTACCAAACCACTGTTTGATTTGCACCTACTGTTGCTGAAGCCGTTAACGTCTGAATCGTTGGAGTTGTAGCACATTCGGCTTGATCACCTCCACTGATAGGCGCATTAGGTGGTAAATAGATATCGATGGACGAGTCGACAGTTACCGGAGGAAGGTTACAGTTGTTATTATAGGTTCCAGTATATTCCAATTCTGCTCTAAAATCTCCTTCAAAAGGATCACCTCCTGTATATGTAAAGGTTCCCGAAAGATCTGCCATAGTTGTTCCCGAAGCTGTTCCTACCGAAACATTATTCAGAAAAAATTCCCATTCAAAAGAAATAGAGAATGGCGTACAATCACCCGGATCGAAGGTGGCCGAATAATTAATGGCGTTGGTACAATCTACTTGATCGATTACGGGATCTGATATGTCCGGACATGGCACACAAACCTGAGGGTTTGGGAACGGATCTGTTTGATCTATACACGCAGAATCTTCATATGTCATTTCGGTCATACCCGAGTTTTGAATTCCACAGCTCACCATACCGGTGGCCTCGATAGTATATTCAAGTATTTTTGATTCGTTGGAAACATTTCCAATGTCCCAAGTTATGGTCTTGTTTCCAGCATTGTAGGTCGCATCTGCGGGAAGACTAATCGATCCCGGCACGAGGTCGAACCCTGCTCCCAAGACATCTGTAACTACTGCGTTGCGCGCAGCCAATGCCAACTGATTGAGGATTTGACTATAAATTCCTGAAAGGTCGGCTGCATTTTCAGTGGTAAACAAACCACTATTTTGAATTTCGTCTAAAACATGTGTTGCCGCAGCTTGGGCATTTCCACTGATATCACTAAAAAGTCCGACGGAATAGATATTTTGCGTGTACACCTCTCCACTTACGGTCGTAGTTTGTGCACCGACACCTTCATTAATGGCATCGTTCATACATGCATTGTTATTTGCCGGATACGGAGGAGAAGGGATACCGCTACATGAGTTTCCGTTTAATCGTCGGTTCGTTACCCCATCGGTAAGCAATATAATGCTTCGTCCTGTCGCACAGCCAAAATTTCCATTTGCTGTCATTTCGTTGTCTGCAACATCCATGGCACGTGCGATATTTGTTCCACCACTAGCATTCAAATTATTGATCTCTGCAATGATAGCTGATTCGAAGCTTGAGTCCCTTAATCCAATTTCGAGTGTTCCCGAGGTTGAATAAGATACAATTCCGACGCGATTATTACCCGTAGGATTGTTGTCGAACAATTGCGTAACAAAATCGATAGCGGCATCTTGAGCGAAATCTAAAGGATCCCCCTGCATACTTCCCGATCTATCGATCACCAAGATGACATCTTGTGCGATGGGAGGTGGATTACCTGTTACCGTTAAGGTAACATCGAATTGATTACATAAGGTGCTTTCTTCGGCAACTTTCTCAAGGGTTATATTATTTTGCGAGAATATGGCTCCAACGCAAAAAACAAAGAAAATCATAGTGAATATGAGCGACTTCCTTTGATGCATTCTTGAAGTGGTTAGTTGGTTTTTCATAAAGAATATTTTTAAGGTTTACCCCAAGGAGTCTTTTTAATTATTCGCAGGATCTCTTGTGAAAACTTTTATAAAAGCTGTAAGATCTGCCTCATTACAGTTTTGGTTCATTGCTTTAATGTTGATGCCTGCCCAACGATTCACTGTTGCTTCGGAAGGCAAGGAAACGATCGCCTGAAAAATAACGGTTTCATATGCCGGTACTGTAATGATATTGCTAGCAGTACCTTCCTGATAAAAGGTCACATTGAGATCACTCTCCATGCTCAATTGAGCCGGTTCTCTACCTTCTACCGTAAACCGTCGATTGGTACGTTCTGATTGCAACGTAAAAGTTTGTGCACTAGCACCGCTATTGGTGAGTTCTAATTTAAATTTGGCCGGTTTGGTCTCTATTGCTGAACGTGCATTTCGATCCTTATGAACTTTAAGGGAAACATTGCAATTTTGAGCAAATCCTTGCATTCCGAAGATGCAAATAAATATTATGGTTATAAGAATTGAAAACGAGGGCCAAGATTGTTCCGATTTGGAACGAGAATTGAACGTATGCATATGTTAAGTTTTAAAGATTGGTTAATGCAAAGAAAAATGCCCCAACAGCATTAATTTCAGTTTTACACTATCAAATATACGTAGGAAGAAATGTTAAATTCCTACAAATTTTTCACTATTAGTTGAATTGACATAAATACTCGTTGAAATGCATGAAATTGATCATTTTCAAGCAGATTTTTGTAAGAATTTAATATACGTGTAAACACGTAGTTTGCTAATTTTTAGTGGTTTCCATCTATTATTTTTGTAAGAAATAACAACAAGAACTACCCATAACGCATCTACTCATTTTCGAAAATATGAATCGAAAAATAGCTTTGATTGACTATTTCTAACTGAATAATTTTTGGAAAATTTTAACAAGAATTCGAATTCGCCAATTGTCTAAAAGAAGCCTTTATTCTAATTAAAAATATATGCTTGAAAGCATTTTATAAACCGTAAAACAACCCGTATCTTTGACCGCAATTTAGTTGAAAAACATGTCCTTAAAACGCGAAATAGAACGTCGAAGAACTTTTGGTATCATTTCTCACCCCGATGCCGGAAAAACTACGCTCACCGAAAAGTTATTACTATTTGGTGGTGCCATTCAAGAAGCAGGTGCAGTAAAGAGCAATAAAATAAAAAAAGGGGCTACTAGTGACTTTATGGAGATCGAACGGCAACGTGGTATTTCGGTTGCTACATCGGTATTAGCCTTTGAATACGAAGGCATTAAGATCAACATCCTCGATACGCCGGGTCATAAAGATTTTGCCGAAGACACTTTTAGAACACTTACCGCAGTAGATAGTGTTATTGTCGTGATCGACGTTGCGAAAGGGGTCGAGGAACAGACCGAAAAGCTGGTGGAAGTATGTCGCATGCGTAATATCCCAATGATCGTTTTTATAAATAAATTGGACCGTGAGGGAAAAGATGCATTCGAGCTACTTGATGAAATCGAACAGAAGTTAAATCTACGTGTTACTCCTTTGAGTTTTCCTATCGGTATGGGCTATGATTTTAAAGGCATCTTTAACATTTGGGAAAAAAATGTGAATCTATTTAGCGGCGACAGTCGAAAGAACATTGAAGAGACCATTGAGATAGAAGATCTTGAAAGCCCTGAGTTAGATACGCTTATTGGTGATAAAGCCGCAGCAACCCTGCGAGAAGAATTAGAATTGGTGTACGAGGTCTACCCGGACTTTAACCGTCAAGAATATTTAGACGGAAGCTTACAACCTGTCTTTTTTGGTTCTGCCCTTAATAATTTTGGCGTACGAGAGTTATTAGATTGTTTTGTGGAGATTGCCCCTAAACCCAGACCTAAAGAAAGCAATACCCGTTTGGTAAAACCTGAGGAAAAGGATTTTTCCGGATTTGTGTTTAAAATTCATGCGAACATGGACCCTAAGCATCGCGATCGTCTCGCATTTGTAAAGATCGTTTCTGGAACTTTTGAAAGGAACACGCCTTACTTGCATGTTCGCCATAATAAAAAATTAAAATTTTCGAGTCCGAATGCTTTTTTTGCTGAAAAAAAACAGATCGTAGATATTTCATATCCGGGTGACATTGTTGGTTTACACGATACCGGGAATTTTAAAATTGGAGATACGCTAACGGAAGGTGAAGACATGCAATATCGCGGTATTCCAAGTTTTTCACCAGAGCATTTTAAATATATCAATAATGCCGATCCTATGAAAAGCAAACAATTAGAAAAAGGGATCGATCAATTAATGGATGAAGGGGTTGCACAACTTTTTACGCTTGAGTTAAACGGACGAAAAGTAATTGGTACCGTTGGAGCCTTGCAGTTTGAAGTGATCCAATATCGTTTGGAACACGAATATGGAGCAAAGTGTACCTACGAAAATCTAAATGTACATAAGGCGTGTTGGGTAGACCCAAAGGATCCGAAGAGTGATGAGTTCGCTGACTTTAAACGTGTGAAAGCAAAATTCTTAGCCAAAGATAAGCGGGGGCAACTAGTCTTTTTTGCCGATTCACCCTTTACGCTTCAAATGACGCAAAGTAAATACCCTACTGTTAAGCTTCATTTTGTAAGTGAATTCGAATCGATACAATAATCGAACGAGATCATACTACAGGTAGATCGCATTAATGTCTAAACGGTCTATGTTTCCGAAGTCAACACTAAACGCAGCATCCGGTGTTAAATCACCTCCATATACCGCTCCTTGCAAATGCAAACTGTAAGTTCCCGGTTCTAAAACTATGGTAGTTGACCTCGAATTATATACATATCCGGTTGCTGTATCGCAATTTACATTTGAATAAACAGCACTCGTCATTCCGTAAGTTTTAGAAGTATCGGCAGTGGTACCATCGCCAATGTAAAAATAGTTATGTGCAATTTTCGCACGACCATCGTCAATATTGGCACTACCATCGAAATTTTTAAATTCCATAGAAACGTAATAGGTAATCACTACCATAGCCCGTTGGTTCAATTCAAATTCTTGGCTATACAGTTCAGATGCATTCATACCCGAGTTGGCCGTAGTTTGAACCGTTACCGGTGAGACCACCGCAGGTCCAGATGATATTTCGCCAGACAATGCGCCTAACATAAGATCACCATTCCCATCGACCATTACGTTGTACATTGAAGTACCTCCGTAATTCTTATTATTGTTTTCACTGTTAAGACCATCAATTCGAATGGTGCTTTCACTCCCCGCTATATGCAAAGCAGATTGTGGAGTGGTAGTACCAATTCCTACTTGAGCCGAAGCCGGTAAAAATGCTATCATAAATAATAGACAAAGGGTAGTTAACTGTTTCATAAGTAAAGTATTTTGGGGGCGTTGAAAATCTATTTTTTAATTCTTTGGTTAATTTTGTAATAAGGGTCCATCGGCATTACCCGATAAACATTCACATCCGGTCGATGGACCGGTTTCATATGTTATAGTTACGGTTGCTCGATCGCATGTGGCGGTATTAGGTGCAGGCAAACAAACTTCGTACTCAAATACCACATCACCTGTAAAGGCTATTGATGGTGTATATGAATAAGTACCATTAGCGTTAAACGTGAACGATTCCCCTTCAGGAGTAGGCCCACTTACTAATGAGAAGGTAGAACCCGCCGGAATGGTACTTCCATTCACGGTGCCATTGAACACCTCGTTCATACAACTCGTTTCAGTCTTAGGTACTGCATAACGTTGCAGTATAAAAAATTTACCATCTCCATGGTCTACAGTGGCCGCAGTAAGATCCACGCGTGTAATTATAGAACCTAGAGGAGCTAGATCTTCCAAATAAAACAAAGCAATACCAATAGTTCCATTGTTCTCTACGACTCTACCCGAATTCCAATAATCGACACCAGCCGGTGGTGGATTAAATTGCGGTCCTGATTGCGTAGAATTAGAACGTACAAAAGTATCTCCTAAAAATTGTTCCGGGCCTCCGCCTGCCGGAGTTCCATATATCGAAATGTAGTAACAGTTATTCGCATTTCGTTCAGAAATAGCGATAATACCACCATCGTTAGAAGGAATTCCTGGATTGTATACTAGCGATTGAATTTGCGCATCGGTCGTAGCAATAGCTCCGAAATCTCCACAAATATCTCGACCGTTATAAGTTGAATTAAAATAATGATTTAAGTTTTTATCCTGAAAGGCAGCTAAGGCATCTGCGTTCCAATCGGCATTTGCACTACTGTCGTTCGTAGTAGTTCCATTTTCCAGGATCTTATTACGGCTGTGACCATTTGGTCCTAAACGCGTAAGTACATATGATGAGGGTGCTGCAACCGATTGAAATACGAATCCGTCTACAGTAATAGAACTTAACGTAGCAGGATCGTTGGTGTTTGCTTGTGTATCATCCCATTGAAAAGTAACTCCGGTCTGTATAGACGGAGCTTGTGTCTGTGCTATGCTTCTAACCGAAAAGCAAAGTAGACAGACAATTAACGATAGCATCATTACTGATGATCCATTACGGATTTGGTGCAAAGTAGGTTTCATACATTTAATTTGGGGTGATTCGCAAAAATTAACTTCGCAGTTAATGTGGGGGCAATTGCGATTCTAAGCAAATGTATGTCAGATTGTTGTATTTTCTTACAAGGAAGTTTATATTTTCGTTATGATGGACAATTAAATCGATGAAAGACACAATACTCCAATTTTCCAATAGGATTTTGAAGCTGTTTTCTTCGGAAAAATACGTATAACGGCAATCATTTTTGTCTGAATCAAAGGCTTAAATCTCTTTCAAAAAATTAAAAATCAGGCATTTTCAAAAATAAAGATTAGCGATCTATAACCATAAAAAAAGTGCTGTTACCAACAAATGTTTAGATAAAAGCACCTTACTAAATTAAATGATG
>NZ_QOLC01000099.1 GCF_003333325.1 Candidatus Ulvibacter alkanivorans
TAATTTACATTGAAAAAAAATTAATTTTAATCTAATCGTCTGATAATTAAAACAATGAAACAATAAGTTATAGGATATCCAGTATGAAAAATTCTATCAAAGCACTACTAAGTAAATTTCCTCTGCTGAAAAAGTTGAGACGAGCCTTTAAAAACAAAAGTAAAAAAACTGCTAATTTTTCCTCGAAAGATTACTGGGAAAGACGATATAAGTCTGGTGGTAACTCAGGTGCAGGTTCTTATAATAAATTTGCTAAATTTAAAGCAGAGGTTATTAATAACTTTGTTGAGTCAAATGATATAAAAACTATTATAGAATTTGGAAGTGGTGATGGTAATCAGCTTAAATATTTTAATTTTAATAATTACCTAGGTTTCGATGTTAGTGAAAATTCTATTAGACAATGTGATGAACTTTTTCAACATGATTCTACAAAACAATTTAAATTAACCAGACAATACTCAGGTGAGAAAGCTGAGTTAACTCTAAGTTTAGATGTGATTTATCATTTATTAGAGGATAAGGTTTTTAATGAGTATATGAAAAATTTATTCTCTGCTTCGAAAAAGTATGTAATAATTTATTCTTCAAATTTTAATGATCAAAACTATCGTTCTGGCTTTCATGTAAAACATCGAAAATTTCGGAATTGGATAAGCATGAATATGCCAGATTTTAAGCTTCTTAAAAAAATTCCTAATAAATATCCTTACAACGGTAATGATGAAAGTTCTTCATTTGCTGATTTTTATATTTTTCAGAGAGAAAGTTAAAGTATACTCATATTATAAATTGCTCCTGAATTCATTAAATATTTATTAATAGATAATCAATTAATTGAAAAACCACATCGTCTTTAAAGTTCCTTCCTTTCCTACTGTTTCTGAAACTTTTGTGGTGATGCATATCATAGGAGCCATACAACGAGGCTATGCAGTCACGATTCTTGCCGATGTTCAAAACAACCCAGCCAACACTTCTCAAAAAGAGCTAGTAGACGCGTATCAATTAGTAGATAAGGTAGTTACTCCATCACAACCCCCCAAAGGAACATCACGCACCCTAACGGCCCTTTTTTATGTATGCAATCCGTTGTTGCTATATTACTTTATAAAGTATTGCCGCTACCGAAAGAAACGTACTTGGACCTATCTGTTTCGCCTAAAACACTACCTGCCTTATCGGAAAGCTACCGCCTATCATGTGCATTTCGCCACCGCACTAGATCCGTTACCCGATCTAAAAGCGATCGGATTTCTAAAAGGGACCATCGTGGTCACTTTTCACGGGCACGATGAACAGCAATTGCCTCATGGAGCGCAATTAAAAAAGTTAGTTGCAACCTACCAAGATCGAGTAGGAGCGATTACCGTCAACTCAGCGTACTTACGCAGCAAGTTAGTGAACAAGGGTTTTAACCAAGAACAGATCAAGATCGTACCTATTGGGGTCGATGGTGCTTACTTTACCAATGAGCGTCCTAAGCCAAGCAAACCCCCTTTTAAACTGCTTAGTATTGGCAGGCTTATTCCATTAAAAGGCCATCATTTAGGGCTAGAGGTCGTTCGGCAATTAAAACAGCAAGGACGAGCGGTACACTATACGATTATTGGCAAAGGACCGAGAGAAGAGAATCTTAAAGAAAGAGTGACACAATTAGAAATCGAAGCGCAGGTCACATTTACAGGAGCATTGTCGCAAAAAGCAATAAAAAAGGAATTAGGGTCACACCATTGCTTATTAATGACCTCTACGGTAGACGACACAGGAAGACGTGAGACCTTTGGCGTGGTTTCACTAGAGGCGCAAGCCATGGGGTTGCCGGTTATTGGGTTTCGTTCGGGAGGCTTTCCGGAAACAGTGCTAGATACTAAGACCGGGATACTTGTACCCGATGGAGATGTAACTGCTATGGCAGAAGCCGTAAAAACACTAATGGACGCGCCGGAGAAACGAGAAGCTATGGGGCAAGCAGCGGTTACCCATATACAAACCAACTTCGATCTAACACACACATTAAAAGGCTATTTTGAATGTTATTAATCGCAACACAAGCTGCATAGACCATGTTATTTAACTCATTAGATTTTGCTGTTTTTCTTCCAATAGTGTTTGTGCTCTATTGGTTTGTGACCGCTCGCCACTTGAAATTACAAAACATCTTATTGTTGGTCGCAAGTTATGTGTTCTACGGTTGGTGGGATTGGCGATTCTTATCGTTGATCTTATTTAGTTCGTTGGTCGACTATTTTGTCGCCCTCGCCATGTCACGTAGCGATGACCCTAGAAGGCGAAAGGGATTGTTATGGATTAGTGTATTGGTAAATATCGGTTTCTTAGGCTTCTTTAAGTATTTTAACTTTTTTGTAGCTAGTTTTACCGATGCATTTACGCTCTTCGGAATGCCAATGCAAGGCTATTCATTGTCTATTATTCTGCCGGTAGGGATCAGTTTTTATACCTTTCAAACCCTTAGCTATACCATAGATGTCTACCGAAGAAAGTTGGAACCCACTAAAAATTTTATTGCCTTTTCGGCTTTCGTTAGTTTCTTCCCTCAACTGGTGGCCGGCCCCATTGAAAGAGCTAAGAACCTATTACCCCAATTTTATGTAAAACGAAAATTCGATTATGCCGAAGCCACCGAAGGGCTTAAACAGATCCTGTGGGGGCTATTTAAAAAAATGGTGATCGCCGATAACTGTGCTGTTTTCGTAAATGTGGTCTTCGAAGATTATGCCAGTCACAATGCTAGTACTTTGTTACTTGCAGCAGTGTTCTTCGCTTTTCAGATCTATGGTGACTTTTCTGGTTACAGCGATATCGCGATAGGAACTTCGCGTTTGTTTGGTTTCCGCTTAATGCAAAACTTTGCCTACCCTTACTTTTCGAGAGACATAGCCGAGTTTTGGCGCCGTTGGCATATCTCACTGTCTACTTGGTTTAGGGATTATGTGTACATACCCTTAGGTGGAAGCCGTGGCGCCACCTACAAACAATTGCGAAATGTATTTATCGTTTTTGTCGTAAGTGGTTTCTGGCATGGTGCCAACTGGACCTTTATCGTTTGGGGTGGTCTTAATGCATTGTATTTTGTTCCCTTATTGCTTCTGAAACGCAATCGGTCTAATTTAGACGTAGTGGCAGCGCATAGGTGGTATCCGTCGTTGCGAGAGCTTTGGGGCATGCTAACTACCTTCTGGATCACTGTATTGGCTTGGATCTTTTTTCGTTCGGAAACCGTTGGTGATGCATTCTTGTATATTGCATCCCTTTTTGATGCCTCATTGTTTCGACCAATAGACGTTAAGATAAATAGTAGTCTGGAACTATTGTTCTATTTAATTGGATTCTTACTCCTAGTAGAATGGTGGGGCAGAAGAAAGGAATTTGCGCTCTCTCAAATGGCACCTAAGTGGCCGCAACTCGTGCGATGGACCTTTTATGCGTTTATAGTATTCTGTATCCTAATGTATATGCAGACCGAAGAAACACCGTTTATATACTTTCAATTCTAAGATACGTTAAATGTTACCACAGAAATTTCTAAGTTTATACAATATTAATTAGTGAACTCATACCGTGAAGACCTTTTTAAAAAATCTTTTGATCTTTTGTTTGTTTGCCGGTCTAGCCTATTGTGTGACCTTGCTAATGGTAGGCCGATACGGCGCCACGAAGTTTAAAAAGAACTTGATCTATGAAAAAGGCGGCTATGGGCATACCTACTCACGACTTCAGGATGTAGATACCACACAAAATATAGATGTTCTACTACTAGGTTCATCGCATACCTACCGCGGATTCGACACGCGAATCTTCGCTTCTCAT
The DNA here is from genome assembly GCF_003333325.1 of Candidatus Ulvibacter alkanivorans. Lineage (GTDB taxonomy): Bacteria > Bacteroidota > Bacteroidia > Flavobacteriales > Flavobacteriaceae > Ulvibacter_A > Ulvibacter_A alkanivorans. The sequence continues at coordinate 3,832 of NZ_QOLC01000099.1, forward strand.
GGTATTCGAGCGTTTAACTTAGGAAGCAGCGCACAATCACCGGTGCAAACACGTATGTTGGTAAATACCTATATCGATCAATTAAATCCGAAGCTGGTGATCTATGACGTTTCTCCCTCTACGTTCATCAGTGACGGTGTGGAGGCCTCACTCGATCTTTTGGCCAATGCGCCAAGCATCAATACGGAGGCTGTGGTGATGGCCAGTCGGGTTAATTCGATTAAGACCTGGAACACCTTGGTTTTTTCAGCGATGAATTCCTGGTTGTTTTCAGATACCGAAATGGAAGAACCGGTTAAAAAAGGCGCTCATACCTATCATCCGGGTGGGGGTTATGTTGCTAAAAGTCTAACGTTCAATAGGTATGGAATGCCGGGAAAACGCTACTGGCAACTTAGGGATTCTCAAAAGGAATCGTTTGAGGCCATACTAACTTTATTACAACAAAAGGACATTCCTTTTGTATTGGTCCGAACGCCCATTACAAGCTACCGCTACGAGACCTTTAGAAACAATAAAGAAGTAAATGCTTATTTTGCTACTAAAGGTCCGTTCTACGACTTTAACAACAGCATGAAGTTAGACGATTCGCTTCATTTTTACGATGCGCATCATATGAATCAATTAGGTGTCGATCGCTTTACTAATACGATCATCGATTCGATACAAACTAATAATACAGCATGGTCATGGCAGGATTAGTGTCTGTAATCATACCGGTTTTTAATAGTGAAAACACCATTGGGGAAACCTTGGACAGCGTGTTGGCGCAAACCCATACCCATTGGGAGTGTTTGGTCATAGACGATGGTAGTACCGATGGAACCGCAAGAGTGGTACACGAATACGCGGCTAGTGATGATCGAATTCACTATTTACAACGACCGGCCACCGCACCAAAAGGAGCCAACGCTTGTAGGAACATTGGATTTGAGAAAAGCAAGGGCACTTATATTAATTGGTTGGATGGTGACGATCTAATGGAAGCCGATAAGTTAGCACATCAACTTAAACTACTTAAAGAAATAACCGATCTGGTATACTGTCCATGGGGAACGTTTACAAACGGACAATCTCCAAGCCGAATAAACAAGCTAAAATCGTATAGCACGTTCGAACATTTGAAAGCCTTCTTAGATGCCTTGGCCGATGCTCGTGGCTATTTTCCTATACATGCGTATCTAATGCATCGAGAATTGGTTTCACTAGCCGGACCATGGGATGAGTCGCTACTCATTAATCAGGATGGGGAATTTATGTCTAGAGTGTTTGTGGTGTCGCGTGCATTTCGATTTACGGCATCAACAGCGGTTTATTACCGTAAGGCTGAAACGACCACTAGTGCCTATACTTCCGAAGAAAAAGCAAGTGCTGCCATCGATACTTGGCGAACCATAACAGGTCGCTTACGACCCTTTAGCAAACGGTATTGTGAGGTCATGAAACTTCGTTTGTACAAAAATTTAAAGCGTAGTTATCCGCATTTGATACGAAAGAACCGTATCTTTTTCAGCGCTCAGTTGTTGCGTTACGAACTAAAAAAATCTAAGCTCTACCGGTTTTTTTCCAACTTAAAGAATAACTAAGCCGCGAAAAAAGTATGAAACCTATTATTTCTGTCATTATTCCATGTTACAACCAAGGCGCTTGGCTAGAGGAAGCCTTGCGATCGGTCGAGCAGCAAACCTACACCGCTTGGGAATGTATTATCGTAAATGACGGAAGTAGCGATACGACCGAAGCAACGGCACAGGAATGGACCGAAAAAGATAATCGCTTTACCTATTGTTCGCAACCAAATCAAGGCGTTTCAGCAGCCAGAAATCACGGTATTCGACAGGCAAAAGGAACTTACATTTTACCCTTGGATGCCGACGACACCATCGGTTCGAACTACATAGAAGCAGCTATAAAGGCCTTCGAGCAGAATCCCGATCTAAGCTTGGTGTATTGTAAAGCAATTAAATTTGGCGCACAATCTGGTGATTGGGAACTCCCCGAATTTTCGCTTAAGCGCTTGGCGAGATCCAACATCATCTTTAATGCCGGGATCTTTAAGAGGACAGATTGGGAGCGCATTGGCGGTTACGATGAACGTATGAAAGAAGGCTTAGAAGATTGGGAGTTTTGGATCCATTTGCTTAAGGACGGTGGTGCTGTATTGAGACTTCCCAGTGTACAATTCTATTACCGCACCCATGCCACTTCACGAAATACGACCATTGATCCTTCAGAATACAAAAAACTTCATGCCTATATCACTAAAAAACATATCGAATTTTTTATCGATACCGTCGGAAGCTATCCGGAGCTACTTAGACGTATGCATAAATTGACACGCGAAAATGAAGTGTTGAGAACGAATATGTGGTTTAGTATTAAGGCAATGCTAAAGAAGTTGATCCCATTTAATCGAAAATCCAATGCCTAACATGGATCGCATTTATACTATCATCGTTACCTACAATGCCATGCAATGGATCGCGCGCAGTTTGCGTTCGTGCGAGCAGCCGGAACGTGTGATCGTGGTAGACAATAACTCTTCCGATACGACCACGTCTTTTATAAAAGAAACCTTTCCGCAAGTGATCCTATTACCACAACAAGAGAATTTAGGATTTGGAGCAGCAAATAATATTGGTATTGCTTATGCGTTAGCGCAGGGAGCTTCTCATGTGTTCTTAATGAATCAAGATGTCTATATAGAACCCCATACGATCTCTAATTTACTTGCCGTGCAAGAACAACGCCCGTCGTTTGGAGTGGTGAGTCCGATCCACCTAAACGGTAGTGGGGAGGCTTTAGATGCCATGTTCGGGTCGTATGCCATGGCAAATTCGGCCTTGTTTGTTGCCGCTCTTCGGAAGGCTTCCGAAGTAAAAAAAATATACAAGGTTCCTTTTGTAAATGCTGCTGCTTGGCTAGTTAGCAAAGCGTGTTTGGAAACGGTGGGTGGATTCGATCCGTACTTTTTTCATTATGGAGAAGATGAAAATTATTGCCAGCGATTGAAGTATCACGGATTTGAAATAGGGATCAGTCCCACTGCCTTTGTACAACACGACCGGCCACAACAAATAAAACGTAAGAAAAAATTGTTCTCCGACCGTTATTTTCACGCTTACAAAAAACTTATGGGGTTAAAATACGCCAATGTGAATAATCCGTTAGCGCCTAATTTCTTGGCTTCAGAAAAAAGAAAAATAAAACAACGAATCCTAAAAGAACGACTAAAATTAAATGCTGTTGGCGTAAAAGGGTATCAAAAACAATTACAGCTCTTAATGGACATAGAAAAAGGTATTGTTGACAGTTGGAATACCAATCGAGAACAAGGTCCACATTATCTTAACACTTAACATGGTAAGTATCATCATACCCACATACAATAGGGCGCACCTTATACTCGATACGCTTAGAAGTGTTGCTGCGCAAACCGACACCAATTGGGAGTGTATTGTTGTAGATGATGGTAGTAGCGATAACACCCTGGAATTGTTGGAATCGTTTGTAAGAACGCATCCGCAGTTTACAGTTTTTTCGAGACCGGCCAATAGAAGAAAAGGTGCCAATGCATGTAGGAACTTTGGTTTTGAACAGGCCAAGGGGACGTATATAAATTGGTTAGACAGTGATGACCTGCTTTCGAAAGATCATTTACAATTACATGTGGAAGCACACCGTCAACACTCGAATGCACTTGCAACCGTTGCCAACGCGAATACCTTCGAGTCGGTTCAAGGAGATCGTGATACTCCTTGGTCTACCATAGTGCCACAATCCGATCTCATTTCCGAAATGATACAAGGAAGGGTGAGTTGGCAAACAGCTGCCGTAGTTTGGAATCGAGAGGCACTACCCGACAATCCGTTCCACGAAGAATTATGGAGCTCGCAGGAATGGACATTTCATTTAGAACAGCAGATAAAGGGAGTACCTTATGCTCTACTTGAGGCAACTACTGTTTTTGTTCGTAGACACGACGATCGCATTGGGACGAACACTTCTGCGAAGAAGTACGCTGCTATGTTCAGGTCTAGATACATTGTTTTTAAAGAATTAAGTTCTCAACTTATGCTGGAAGATGTCCGTGAGCGATTTTTATTAAAACGAATGTTCCAAGCGATAAAAAACACTATTCGTTTTAAATATTACAAGACCTTAATCATGCAAATTAAATTATTAGTAGCTTTAACCTCAATTACAAATTATAAATGGGCTGTGCTTCGAATGCTATTTTGGGCAATTCCAGTTTATCTTATTAGTGGAAAAGGCGAGCGGCTATTTAAATTAACTACAATTGAAAAAAAGTCTTAAAATTCTAGTTGTTGTTGAATCCATAGATATTAATGATAGTAGCGGAATAAAGGGTAGGGTAGCATTAATAAGGAACATGGCGCAAGTAGGGTATACCTTAAGAGTTTATCATTATACCCGTCGTAACATATCATTATCGGGAATTGATTGTATAGCAATTCCTGAACAAAAATGGACGCTTAACTATATTTTTGGTAAATTTCAACTACTGTTGAGACGCCTTACGGGCTATAATTTAAATCCGTGGGTAGAACGTAAAAGAGGGTTTTCCTTTGCTTTTTTTAATGATAGCTATAGTATTAAGAAAGCGCTTGAAAAGGAAAAAGATTTCGAACCAGACTGGGTTCTCACCCTTAGCAAAGCAGCTAGTTTTAGAACACATAAAGCCGTTTTAGCAATTCCTAAATGGCATCAAAAATGGTTGGCCTATGTTCACGACCCATATCCCATGCATTTTTTTCCGAGGCCGTACACTTGGGTGCAGTTTGGGTATTTGGATAAACAGGAATTTTTTCGGGACATATCGAAAAAGATGGCTTATGGAATTTTCCCTAGCAAACTATTAATGGAGTGGATGGGAAGTTATTATCCGGATTTTTTAGAACGAGGTATAGTGGTACCGCATCAGATGTTGAATTCTTCCAACGAAAATAAATCCGATATACCTAAATCCTCCTTTTTTAAACCAGCGTATTTTTCAATTCTTCATGCCGGAAGTCTAATGAAACCTAGAAATCCCAAAGGATTGGTCGAAGGGTTTCAACAGTTCTTGAGAAATTTCCCGGAGGCAGCTGGACATTCGCAATTATTATTAATAGGCAAACAATCTTATTTTGAGGATTACCTGTTGAAGAAAAAAAATGAAATTTCGCAGCTGTATGTGAGTGAAGGCTATGTCCCTTATGAAGAGGTGCGTACGATCCAAAATTGTGTTTCGGTAAATGTTATTTTAGAGGCAAAATCAGAGATAAGTCCGTTCCTTCCCGGAAAATTTCCCCATTGTGTAGCGGCCAATAAACCTATTATTCATTTAGGGCCGAAAGTGAGTGAAACGCGTCGTATCTTAGGAGAGAATTATCCCTATTGGGCTGAAATAGAAGATACTGAAGAGATAGCGAAAATAATTTCACTCTTATATCAAAGATGGTGCGAGAACAACAACTTGAAGCTCAATAGACCAGATGTAGCACGGTATTTATCTGCAGATACTTTAAAAGAAATTTTAAATACATATCTTAATCCATAAAGGAGCATTGAACCTAATCTATAAAATATATCGAAAGATACAGCAACACCTAAAGAAGTGGCAGAAAAGTCTCTACACCGAACGACTTTGGAAAGAAAAAAAATCTGATGTAACTCGATGGAAACAAAAAAGTTCACTTTTCTCCAATTGGGACGATCGCACGCAAATGTTAGCCGCTAAAATAACTGAAAATAGTACCGTTTTAGAGTTTGGTGCTGGTCGGTTGGTGCTTAAAGAAATGCTTCCAAAAGGTTGTACTTATATCCCTTCCGATATAGTTGCTCGAAGTGAAGATACCTTGGTAATCGATCTTAATCAAGAAGCGTTGCCAAGACTCCCGATTACCGACTATGTTGTATTTAGTGGTGTTTTAGAATATGTTTTTGATGTCCAAAAAGTTTTGGCCCACTGTGCCTCAACTACACGACAACTGTTATTTTCGTATGCCACTATCGAATCTTATGGGCACATAAAAGATAGGCGCTATAATGGCTGGGTAAGTGATCTTTCTGAAATAACGCTTATTCGAGTATGTAAAGAATTAGGGTTCAGTGTTGAAAAATTTGAAACATGGAAAGGACAATCATTATATCAATGTAAGAAAATCGAATGATGGTGCTACTATATCCATATCGAGATCGAGATCTAACCCGAGTGAAACGGTCGTTAGATTCCCTTCGGAAACAGTCGGATACCAATTTTCACGTAGTATTTGTGGATTATGGTTCGCGTTCTTCTATGGCTTCGGAAGCTAAAGAATTGATAGCTTCGTATGAATTTGCGGAGTATCGTTATTATCACACGCAGTACCAACCTTGGAACAAGAGCAGGGCCCTAAACAGTGTGATTAAAGAAATGAATGAGGGGTGTTTTTTTGTAGCCGATGTCGATATGATCTTTCATTCAGAATTTATCGCAACAGCTATTTCGCTACAACAAAGTAACAGAGCGGTATATTTTCAAGTAGGATTTCTAGACGAAGCTGAAACCAAGCTCGATACATCTTTTGAAGACTATCAAATAAAATTCACAAGTTCGGAAGGTGCTACCGGACTTACGATGTTTCCGGTTGCAGCAGTTCACGCCATTCGAGGTTTCGATGAGTTCTATCATTTTTGGGGCGCAGAAGATACCGATATTCACATCCGACTTAAAAATAATGGAACCGAAGTATTGTTTTACGACAAACAACTTCTGTTGCTGCATCAATGGCACCCCAGCTATAGGAGCAAAGAATCCAATAAGCTTACCCAAGCCCTTCGATTGCGGAATATCGTTTCGCTAAATCACGAACATGTAAAGCGAGCTGAACAAGATAAGGTAACCATTGTTAATCCAGAAGGTTGGGGAGCTCCCTTAACAGCGAATGAATTTGATGCGCTTCAAAATGATGTCGCAATAACAGTTGAATACAGTAACAAGAATACCGTAATTGACCATTTGTTGTTTTGCGAACTACCAAACCTTTCCGAAGAAATTCACACTATAATCATCATAGAAGACAAAACAGAAAAATCGTTAAAACATCAAGCAAAAAAGCGACTGGGAAAGCGAGTTCCTGAATTCTATACGATGAAAACCGTTAACGACATGCTGTTATTACATATCATCTCGTTTTATAGGAACTATGCGTATATTTACCGTGTGCTGGACGACGGTTCCCGATTGCAACTAACGATTAAAAGGCCAACCAAAAAGACTTCATGAGCGTATTTACCATAGCTGAAATAGGACAGGCCCACGACGGTAGCTTAGGAATGTTACACGCATATATCGATGCCGTAGCCAAAACTGGCGTGGATGCCATAAAATTCCAAACTCATATGGCCGATGCCGAAAGTAGCATACATGAGCCGTTTCGAGTGCAATTTTCAAAACAAGATAAGACGCGTTTCGACTATTGGAAACGTATGGAATTTTCTCAAGAGCAGTGGATCGGTATTGGAGAACACTGTAAAGAGGTAGGGCTAACCTTTATAAGCAGCCCGTTTAGCAATGCAGCCGTGGACGTACTGGAACAAGCAGGCGTAGCGATCTATAAGGTTGGAAGCGGTGAGGTCACCAATTTTTTGTTGTTACGAAAAATAGTGGATACCGCTAAGCCTATTATACTCTCAAGCGGTATGAGCTCGTTCGACGAATTGGACAAGACCGTCGCTTTTTTAGAACGGCATAAAGCTAAATTTTCCATTTTACAATGCACGACCAGTTATCCTACCCAACCTAAGGACTACGGACTTAATGTGATTGCAGCCTTAAAGGATAGGTATAATGTTCCGGTTGGATTTTCAGATCATTCGGCAAAAATTGCAACAGGGATCGCGGCTGTAGCCTTAGGTGCTAAGATGTTGGAATTTCATGTGGTCTTTGACAAAAAGCAATTTGGCCCCGATGTTTCTTCCTCGTTGACCATAGAAGAAGCTTCGGCACTCGTAAAAGGCGTAAAGGCCATTGAGGAAGCAATGGCAAATCCGGTAGATAAATCAGACAATTCGAACTTTTCCGAAGTAAAACAAATTTTTGAAAAATCGTTGGCAGTAAATAAAGACCTTACTAAAGGTCACGTTTTACAATTTCATGATCTGGAGGCAAAAAAACCCAAAGGGTATGGTATTGATGCTTCTAACTATGAACTTGTGATTGGAAAAAAACTAAAAAAAGACCTCAAACAGTGGGACTTTTTAACTGAAGACACAATACACTAACTATGAGCGACATTCGAAAAATTTGCGCTGTTATTACTGCACGCCCTTCGTATAGCAGAGTAAAAACTGCCTTACAAGCCATACAAGCACATCCAAAATTAGAACTTCAGTTGGTGGTTGCCGGATCGGCTTTGCTGGATCGGTACGGTACCGCTGTCAATTTTATCGAGCGCGACGGATTCACGATTAACGAGAAGGTGTTTATGGTCTTGGAAGGAGAAAATAAGACCGCCATGGCCAAGACAACAGGGCTCGGAGTTATGGAGTTGGCCAATGTGTTCTACAACCTACAACCCGATGCAGTCATGACCATAGCCGACCGCTTCGAAACCATTGCTACTTCTATAGCAGCTGCCTATCAAAATATTCCGTTGATTCATTTACAGGGAGGAGAAGTAACCGGAAATATTGACGAAAAAGTGCGTCATGCCAATACAAAACTGGCAGATATCCACTTTGTAACTTCGGAAGATGCTAAGGTGCGGGTTGAAAAGATGGGGGAAGACGCCAATTATGTATTTAACACAGGCTGTCCCTCTATTGATCTCGCTGCGGCAGTGCTAAAATCCCCTAAATTAGATTTCGATCCGGTTGAAAAATATGGCGGGGTGGGTGAGACCTTTGCTACCGAAAATGGGTATTTGGTGGTAATGCAGCATCCTGTAACCACCGAATATCATCAAGCAAAGGAGGCCGTTCAAAAAACACTGCGGGTAATTGACGAATTACAAATGCCCACGTATTGGTTCTGGCCCAATGTGGATGCTGGTGCCGATGGCACGTCTAACGGGATTCGATCGTATCGCGAAAAACACCACCCAAAGTATATTCACTTTTTTAAGAATATGGAACCTTTTGATTTTCTGAAACTGCTTGTGAATAGTAAATGCCTTGTTGGAAATAGTAGTGTAGGCATACGAGAATGCTCGTTCTTAGGGGTGCCGGTGGTCAATATTGGAACACGACAAAACCGTAGATTACGCGGTAAGAATGTGATCGATGTAGCCTATGACGAAGCTGAAATAAAGAAAGCCATCCAATTACAATTAAATCAACCCAAGAACCAACGAAGTGAGATATATGGCGTAGGTAATAGTGGAGCACGAATAGCCGAAATATTGGCTACCATCGATCTGCGTTACCACAAAACAATTAGTTACTAATGAAAATTCTAGCGCTCATACCTGCACGTGGCGGTAGCAAAGGAATCCCCGATAAGAATAAAAAAGTACTAGGGGGGAAACCACTTTTGGCATATACCATCGAAGCGGCTTTAGCGGCGACCACCTTAGACCGAATTGTTTTTTCTTCGGAAGATGCATCACTTCGGAAACTAGCCACTCACTACGGTGCGGAAGTTCCCTTCGAACGACCACCTCATTTAGCAGCAGACGATTCGGGTACATTGGAAGTGATTCAGCATGCGTTACGAACATTAGCCGAACAAGGCAACACCTACGATGCTGTTTGCTTGCTTCAGGTTACCAACCCATTTCGTACGGCCCACTTCATCGATAAAGCGGTTTCTGCTTTTAAACAAGAAAAAACCGATTCATTACTATCTGTTTTAAAGGTGCCACATGAATACAATCCGCATTGGGTGTTCGAACGTAAGCAAGACGATACGCTTCAGCTTGCCACCGGTGAGAAGGAAATTATAAAGCGTAGGCAAGACTTGCCACAAGCTTACATTCGTGACGGGGCCATTTATATTGCACGCACCGAGGTAATTCTAAATACAGCTTCACTTTACGGAAACACCATTGGATATATTGAATCGGACCCCGATCGACATGTAAATATCGATACCATGGAAGACTGGAAGAAAGCCGAAGAACTTGCAACACGATTGTTTTAATGGGACAGACAAAAAAAAAGATCATGATCTTGTTGCCGGATGGCGTAGGGCTTCGAAATTTTGCCTATACCTCCTTCGCAGCAATTGGGGAGCAGATGGGCTGGAAAATGATCTATTGGAACAAAACGCCCTTCGATCTGTCATCCTTAGGCCTGCATGAGATCCCGTTACAAGGAAAGGTTTCAACAAAAACCAATATATATAAAAGAGCTCGAAAAGAAATTGAACTAGCCAATTTTGAAGCTAAATTCAATGATCCTATTTATCGGAATTATAGTTTTCCTCCGGCAGCTAAGACGTTAAAGCAAAAAATTAAGAATAGGTGGGTCGCTAATTTAATTCGGAAATATAAGGGGGCGGGAATTTCAAAATTGCGTGCAAAGATCAAGGCTTCCGAAAAAAACACGGCCTACTATAAAAGTTGTTTAACGACATTGGATAACGAGCGACCCGATTTTTTGTTCTGTACGAATCAGCGATCGGTTCAGGCGATCACGCCAATTTTGGCAGCGCAAGAACTAAACATTCCAACGGCAACCTTTATATTTTCTTGGGATAATATTCCGAAGGCCACCTTAGTATTAGAAACAGACTATTATTTCGTGTGGAGTGAGCATATGAAAAAGGAGCTTTTAACTTATTATGAGTATATAGAAGAATCACAAATTGTGATTACAGGAACACCCCAATTTGAAGCACATTTCGATAGCTCCAAAATAATGGATAGATCCTCTTTTTTATCCAAACACAATTTACCCGAAGCAACCGATTTTATTTGCTTTTCTGGCGATGACATAACTACCTCGCCACATGATCCTTACTATCTGGATGCAGTGGCCACTGCGGTGGCAGAATTAAATAGCAAAGGCTATAATTTGGCGATCCTTTTTAGAAGGTGCCCGGTAGACATTAGTACTAGATATGACGAGGTACTCGCAAAACACGAGAACTTGATTTTTTCATTACCGCCCTTGTGGGAAAAGCAAGGTGGTCAATGGGATACATTATTGCCTTTAAAGGAAGACACAGATCGATTGGTAAATACGATACATCACACTAGATTGGTGGTTAATCTGGGTTCTTCCATGGCTTTCGATTTTGCGTGCCACAACAAACCGTGTATGTACATAGCCTTTAATCCGAGTTCTGAAACGCTAAAAAAAGATGTAAATACCGTGTACAAGTATGTTCATTTTAGATCGATGCCTTCTTCGGAAGCAGTCTGTTGGCTAAGGTCGAAAGAGACGATAGCCGCACAGATTGAAGTCCTATTAAAAAATGACAAACGACATGTTTCCGAAGCATTAGAATGGTTTGAAAAGATCAATGAGTCTCCGCCACAAAAAGCTTCACAACGAATTTGTAGTGCGATCCAAAATATGATAGCTTAGATGTCAAAACTAACGTAACTTATAAATGCCTAAATTTTTCCTATACCTTTTAAAACTTGGCTGTTTGTCATTAGTTGTTGCCCTAGTGCTTCAATTAATGGCCGACACCGGACTTAGGAAGATGGAAAATACGGCGATGGACGATTGGGTTAAAATTTTAGATGGTTCTATTAACAGCGACCTAATAATTTTAGGTTCTTCACGCAGTTATACCGGTTACGATCCAACAGTATTTGAAAAGAACACGGGTCTTTCTTCCTATAATTTAAGTTTGAATGCGGCGCCCTTCAGTTTGCAACAAATCAAACTTGAAAGGTATCTCGCTAATAATAAGGCGCCGAAGGTCATTGTTCAAAATGTAGATTTAACCCATTTTCAGAAATCAAAACACATATTGGATCCAGTTCAGTTCCTGCCTTTTTTGGGAAACAAGGCATTATCGAACGATCTCTCAGCCTTCGACCGTGAGTTTAGATTACGGAAATGGGTACCACTTTACAAATACAATACCTTCAAGACAGAATTCCGTTTAGGGTTACAATCATTTTTTGGAGACGATATAAGCATTTTAAAATCGAAAAAAGGCTATGCGCCAAAAGATAGAATTTTCAAGGCAGACCTTCATAATTTGAAACGAATACAAAATCATGTACGAGATTCTACCGGATTTATGCGCAATGATGAATATGTTGAAGAAACATTCCGAAGGATCAAAAATAGGGAAGATAAGGACCAAGCGATCTTTATGGTTTGGGCTCCGGAAATTGAAGTGAGAAGGGAATTGGCGACACAGGTAAGTAATCCGTTAAAGGAAAAATTAAGTCGGTTTGCGGAACAGGAAAAGAATGTGTTTTTCTTAGATTATTCAGCCGATCCAATTGCTAATGACACAATAAACTTCTACGATACATTTCATCTCAATAGAAAAGGCGCTACCTTGTTTTCAGAAAAAGTATCAATGAAAATTAATGAACTGCTAACTAATTAAATATGTTATTTAACTCAAAGGAGTTTTTACTTTTTCTCCCGATCGTTTTCTTGATCTATTGGTTCGTAGTAAATCGTAACCTAAAATTACAGAATGCTTTTGTACTATTAGCGAGTTATGTGTTTTATGGGTGGTGGGATTACCGTTTTTTAGCCTTGATCGCCGCTAGCACTTTGATCGATTTTTGGGTGGGTCGACAACTAGGTAAAGAACCTGATAAAAAACAACAAAAAGCACTGTTGACCATAAGTATCGTGTTTAATCTTGGGATCTTAGGTTTTTTCAAATACTTTAATTTTTTTATCGAAAGTTGGGTGGAAGCTTGGGACAGTTTGGGGGTATCCATGGAAACAAGTAGTTTGAATATTATATTACCGGTAGGGATCTCATTTTATACATTTCAAACACTGAGTTATACCATAGATGTCTATCGAAAAAAATTAACTCCTTCTAACGATCTTATCAACTTTGCGTCGTATGTGGCATTCTTTCCTCAGTTAGTAGCAGGACCAATAGAGCGAGCAACTCGTTTATTGCCGCAATTCTCCAAAAAACGCAGTTTTTCTTACGATCAAGCTGTTTCTGGAGTATCGTTAATCATATGGGGACTATTCAAGAAGGTGGTGATAGCCGATAATTGTGCTTATTTCGTAAATTTAATATTTGAATCCCCCGGTAGTTATAGCGCCTCAGAATTATTCTTAGGAGCCGTGCTCTTTGCGTTCCAGATATATGGAGATTTTTCAGGATATAGTGATATCGCTATTGGAGTGGCCCGGCTCTTTGGGTTCGATCTAATGACGAATTTTAAATTTCCTTATTTTTCTAAGAACATAGGTGATTTTTGGAGACGTTGGCATATTTCATTATCAACCTGGTTTCGCGATTATTTGTACATACCCTTAGGCGGCTCTCGCGGTAGCAAGGCCAATCAAGTAAGGAACATTTTTATTATTTTCTTGGTAAGTGGGTTTTGGCATGGTGCCAACTGGACCTTTATTGCTTGGGGAGGTATTCACGCCTTACTGTTTTTGCCATTACTTCTCGGGAACGTAAACAGAAAGCATCTTCATGAAACCCATTTTAAATGGCAGGATATTCTAAAGATTTTGGTCACTTTTGTTTTGGTAACCATCGCTTGGATCTATTTTAGAGCCGACAGTATTGCTGCGGCCAATGATTATGTTCTAAGATTGTTTGCAACCGATTGGAACATCTTTTCTGTTTTTACTAAAAGTCCGAAACACACTTTGTTCACATCTATCTGCATATTTTCGATCGTACTAATGTTGATCCAAGAGTTTATTGCATACCGAAAAGGCTATAAAGAAGTAAGATTGAACATTGTAACTACCGTTTTTTACATTATTGTCATCATACTACTAGGAGCGTATAAGAATCCTTCAGAATTTATTTACTTTCAGTTCTAATGGCTCGATTTTTCACATATTGTCTTTACACGTTGGGAGTTGCTTTTATACTTCTAAATGTCATAGCACTTGGAAGTCTTGCCTCACTTCGGAACAGTTCTTTTTATAAGCCTAGTTTTTTGTCGAATAGTGTAAAAGAATCCACTTTTGATTACGTGATCATAGGTTCTAGTACGGGGCTAACCACACTTAACACAGTGCTTATAGATTCTATTACAAAGCAAGAGGGTATAAATCTTAGCATGGACGATACTTCTATGAACTCACATTACTTAATGCTACAACATTTCCTGGCCGAAAACAAAAGTGCAAAACGGTGCATCCTAAGCTTTAATTATGGTGATATGGAGAATGCGCAACCAAGTCTAAGTGGGAATGATTATAGATTCTTGCCATTTGTTCGTCGACCTTATGTTCATGAATATTATGTTACCTTAGAAGGAACCGGTTTAGGACTGTTGTCGACCTCAAAATACCTGCCATTTCTTGGGGTGGGTTATTACAATGCTGAACTATTCTTTCCTTCCATCGTAACCTTGAATTCGCCGAAAAAACGCAATCGTTTTGACGCCAAGGGGAATTATGTATATCCGGATTCTCGTTTTCCTTCGGAATCGAAAAAAAGGACCATACGTGCCGAAATGAACAACCCATACTTAAAAATGATCAAGGCAATCTGTGATGAAAATGATATTGAACTTCTATTATATCATCCCCCTATGTACCAAATGCAGGTAAGTTATAAAGACACTACGTATAATCTTGTGAATCATTCTGATTTGCTTGCTCATCGATCCTTGTTTTATGATGATGCTCACGTAAATAAAAGTGGACGACTTCATGCTTCCGTGGCTTTAGCAAATGTGTTGAACACTAAAACGAATAGATAATATGCTCCTAGTTATACCCTTTAGCCTGCTATGAATTATGGGATATAGAAATAGATATTGAAATAAATTAGGTTATATTTAATGATGCACCTCGCTTTTCTTACTTCGGAATATCCGCACCCGCGAGTTTCTCGTGCGGCAGGAATTGGTACAAGTATTAAAAATCTGGCAACTGCTTTGGTGGCAAAGAATATGCGGGTGAGTCTGTTTATCTATGCACAACAGGAAAATGCTGTCTTCGAAGAAAACGGAATTACCTTTCACCTTATTCAGAAAAAAAAATATCCGGTGCTGGGCTGGTTCCTTTATCGCAAACACCTACAAAACTATATAAATAAAACCCATGCAAACGATCCCATCGATGCAATAGAAGCACCCGATTGGACAGGGATCACAGCCTTTATGAAATTAAAGATGCCGTTGGTGATCCGCTTACATGGTACCGATGCTTATTTTTGTGATCTAGAAGGGCGCACCCAAAAGAAGAAGAACTTTATGTTCGAAAAAAGAGCACTTGTTTCGGCAGATCATATTCTCTCAGTAAGTGATTTTACAGCACAACATACTAAAGACATCTTTACGCTCAAAAAACAAATCACCACTATTTATAACGGAATTGACGTGGATCAATTTCAACCTTTATCAGTTCCGGAGCGGCCCAAATCATTTGTCTATTTTGGTACGATAATTCGTAAAAAAGGGGTGTTCGAATTAGTGCAAGCATTCGAGAAAGTACTAAGCGAAGAACCGCAAGCCACTTTAACTTTAATTGGAAGAGACAGCTTAGATATACGCACCGGAGCCCATACTGTGTCCTTGTTGAATAAAAGCATCCATACTGCAACTCAGGCGGCGATCACGCATAAATCTCATATGCCATATGAAGAAGTCAAAAAAGAGATCGCTGCAGCAACTGTGGTGGTGTTACCGAGTCATGCCGAGGCGTTTCCTATGTCTTGGTTAGAGGCGATGGCGATGGAAAAAGCGCTGGTCACTTCAAACATTGGGTGGGCTAATGAGTTAATGCAAGATGCCAAGACCGGCCGTATGGTCGACCCTACTAATATCGAAGCCTTAGCGGGAGCCATGATGGAGTTACTAGATTCCAAAGAGCTTCGGAAGCGCTATGGAAAAAATGCACGACAACGAATAATAACTTCTTTTGCTTCGGAAAGCATTGTACAGCAGAACATAGCTTTTTATAAATCGATAGTCGAATGATCATCATCCTACATCATAACGGAGCGTTTCGAGAAGCTGTATGTTCAAATGAAGGTGTGTTAAAAGTATCTGCTTCAGGTTCGATGTGCGAAGTGCTTTTTGAAGTAGCTGCTAGTTTTCCTGAAGCACTTATAGTATGGTGTGAAGAGCAATGGCGAGATTCTTTTAATGAGAATGAAGTCGCCTCTATTTTTCATCATCAACGGATCATGGCTTCCTATTCGGTTTCAGGAGTTCCGTTTTTTCCGAAGCAGTTAGGATACGTAGAAAATTCCCCATTTGTAAAGGTGGTTCAAGATATTACTTATCCAACTTGGCAAATGAGTATTGATGTAGGGGGTATATACGCGTCTGTTTTAAATGCAGTTGCTTCGGAAGGATTATCGAATGCTAATTTTTCTTTTTTTCTGAATGTTTTGGCCAAGCAGCTCATGCCACACGGACTGTTGTGCTATTCGGAACCAAAATTAGTAAAAGGTAAGCCTTCGGTTTATTCTGAAGCTTCTTTAAAGGCTTCAGAGCAGCAACTGTTCAATTTTATTAAGGCGAATTATAGAACAAGATGGCTCTGGCTTGCTTTGTTATGTGTTGTTATTTACGAGAAAAGAGTTCCTATCTTTTCATTTTTACGCGCTCTTAGCTTCCGAAGAAAAAAGGTTTCCGAAGGGATTTTAACACATATTCCATTAGAATCTACCATTAAGAGTTCGAGAGACAATAGTATCGATGTTATTATCCCAACCATGGGGCGTAAGGCTTATTTACACGATGTGCTAAAAGACCTTTCGCAACAAACCTTGTTGCCTAGTCGTGTGATCGTTGTAGAACAAGATCCCGACCCAAATACAAGTTCTTCGCTCGATTATATTGCTTCCGAAAATTGGCCCTTCGAGATCATATTAGAATTTACACATAGAACGGGCGCATGCAGGGCACGCAATCTGGCATTAACACATATACGCTCAGATTGGGTATTTATGGCAGATGATGACATCCGATTTCCGCCTTCGTTACTCAAATCGGCCATGCAATTTCTTCAAACTACAAACGCGAGTGCGTTTACCATGAGTTGCTTAATGGAAGGCGAACAAGAATCGGTTGCCAATGTCGTACAATGGATGACTTTTGGTTCGGGTTGTTCTATTGTCGCTTCGGAAATAGCCAAAGAAACACAATACAATCTTGCTCTGGAATTTGGGTATGGGGAAGATAAGGATTACGGAATGCAATTGCGAAACAAAGGCTGCGATGTACTTTATACACCTTTTATTCAACTGAAACATTTAAAAGCTCCCATGGGAGGTTTTCGCCAACCCGTTACTAAGCCTTGGGGGAAGGAGAAATTGGCTCCTAAGCCGGCACCTACGGTAATGCGATTTCAATTAGACCATCGAACTGCACAACAAACCAAAGGCTATAAACTGCAACTGTTTATAAAATATTACAGAAATCAGTCCGTTAAAAATCCATTTACGTATATTAAAAAAATGAAAAAAGCCTGGAATTCCAGTGTCTCTTGGGCGAAGCAACTATAATAACTATGAGATTCTCGCTTATTATCTGTACCTACATGCGACCCAAGCCGTTGCTCAACTTATTGGAGTCGGTTAACGCTCAAACCAGGTATCCCGATGCAATCATTATAGTTGACGGATCTACGAACAATGCCACCCGTAAAGCGTTAGAATTGGCTGATTTTAAAGGATTGGTCTACTACCAAGTAGAAGATGAGGATCGCGGGTTAACAAAACAACGAAATTTTGGTATCTCTAAAGTAGGAACAGACATCGATGTGGTTTGCTTTTTAGATGATGACATTGTACTAACACCTACCTATTTTTCGACCTTATTAGAAACTTATGATCAGTATCCGGATGCCTTGGGCGTTGGAGGTTATATCATTAATGATGTAAATTGGCAACAACTAAAGAATTCTCAGACTATTGCGACCGACCAATTTGCTTACGACGGGTGGGTCCGAAAGGATGGCTACCGATTTGTATTACGTAAAAAATTAGGACTAGACGCCGACCGCCCACCTGGATTTATGCCAACATTTGCACACGGACGAAGTGTGAGTTTCCTTCCACCCAGCGGTAAGATCTATAAAGTAGAACAGTTTATGGGAGGGGTGTCATCGTATAAAAGAACGGTGTTGGAGGCACAGAAATTTTCAGAATATTTTGAAGGTTACGGACTTTATGAAGATGCCGATTATACTTTACGTCTGTCTAAAAAAGGAGAATTGTATGTCCATACCGGAGCTAAGTTATATCATTATCACGAAGCTTCCGGACGCCCTAATCGTTATGCATATGGAAAGATGGTCGTACGAAACGGCTGGTACGTTTGGCGCGTACGTTTTCCCGAGCCGTCACTAAAGGCGCGATTTAAATGGAATGCCGTATCTTTTATGCTTACGTTAATTAGATTGAGTAATGGCTTAACCAGTTCGAAGAAAAAGGAAGCATTTACCGAAGCTGCAGGAAGATTTGTTGGCTGGTTGAGTGTTTTAGTAAATCCCCCAAAGCGCAAGTGAAATTTGTAATAATCACACATACTCTACATTTTATAAGCGAGAATCGGTTTTTTGCGTACGGTCCTTATATTCGTGAGATGAATTTATGGGCAAAGCATGTGGATGAACTTTTGGTCGTCGCTCCGGTAATGGATAAAGTACCTACGGTTATTCATGCCGCCTACGCCACAGACCGAATCGCAATTTCGAGTATACCTTCCATTTCATTTATATCGGTGTGGCAGGCACTTCGCGCTATAATTTTGTTCCCGGTTATATGGTTAAAGATCTTCAGTGCTATGAGAAAGGCAGATCATATTCATTTGCGCTGTCCCGGTACCATTGGACTCATAGGTTGTTTCGTACAACTATTTTTTCCGAAGAAATCAAAAACTGCCAAATATGCCGGAAATTGGGATCCCAATGCGAAGCAACCCTTGAGCTATCGTCTTCAAAAATGGATATTGGCAAATCATCGTGTTACCAAGAACATGAAAGTGTTGGTCTATGGAGATTGGAAGCAAAAATCACCAAATGTCCACTCATTCTTCACAGCAACGTACCCTGCATCTATGAAAGAAACGCTGCAAAATAACTCGATTAGTGTGCCTTTTAAGTTCTTATTTGTAGGAAGCCTTACGTCCGGAAAACGCCCTTTATATGCCGTGCAACTTGTTGAAAAGCTACATAAGAATGGTGTTTTTTGTAGCTTGTCACTTTACGGTGAAGGCGCGGAAAGAGAGAAGATTGCAGCCTATCTCAAAGACCATCACCTTACAGACTTCATCACACTTCATGGCAATGTAAATAACGAGACTGTGACGGCTGCATATAAAGAGAGCGATTTTTTGATTCTTCCTTCCAAATCGGAAGGATGGCCAAAAGTAGTGGCCGAGGCTATGTTTTGGGGTGTTATCTCAATAGCAACGCCCATTTCGTGTGTGCCTTGGATGTTGGAGCATGGAAAACGCGGAATAGTATTGCAATTGGACTTGGAAGCTGATACCCAGAAAATAACTACTTTGTTGACTGATAAAAAGATCCTTCAACAAATGTCGAAGCGCGCTCAAGATTGGTCACATATGTATACGCTTGATGCCTTTGAGAATGCAATTAAAAAGCTATTGTAATGCGGGTGCTACAACTCATAGACTCTTTAGACGCCGGTGGTGCCGAACGTATGTCGGTCACCATTGCAAATGCATTGAGTACCCGGATCGATAGGTCTTATTTGTGTGCAAGTAGGAAAGAAGGGGTTTTAAAATCTGATTTGAAAAAAGATGTGGATTATCTTTTTCTTCGGAAACAAAGCAGCCTTGATATTGCTGCATTGTTTCGATTGAAGCGATTCGTTACAAAGCACAAGATCGATGTTGTACATGCGCATACCACTTCCTATTTTTTAGCCACCTTGTTAAAAGGTCTATGTCCCAGAATCAATTTGGTTTGGCACGAACACCACGGAAAACGAACTGAAAGTAAAGCAAGCGAACATAAGATACTGCGGTTCTGCTCCCGATACTTTGATACTATCATTACGGTAAACGAAGCCTTGCAAGACTGGTGTTCGATTAATTTGCACACACGAAAAGTGATTTGTCTAAAGAATTTTGTAAATACAAAGTCGTTCGATTCGATAGCTAGATCGCGTGAAAATAATATAATTTGCTTGGCCAATCTTCGTGAACCAAAGGATCATCTGAACTTACTTAGTGCATTTCGGAAAATTCACAAAGAAATTCCTAATTGGAAATTACAACTAATGGGGAAGGATTTTCAGGATGCGTATTCCGAAGAAATAAAGAAATATATAAGGACGCATTCGCTGCATTCTCGAGTAACTTTTTTAAGTCATGATCTGGCTGTTAGCGAAGTGCTTAAACCTGCAAAAATAGGCGTGTTGTCTTCCACAAGTGAGGGACTTCCTATGGCATTGTTAGAATACGGTGCAGCCGGGTTAGCCGTAGTTACTACGGCCGTAGGCGATTGTGAAAAAGTTATTAGTACCTTTGGAAAAACGGTAGCCGTCAACGATAGCGAGGCACTGGCCAATGCCATCTTAGGGTATGCTTCCAACGAAACCCTGAGAACAAGTGATGCTGCCGCTTTTAGAGCACATATTGCAAAAAATTATTCGGTAGAAGCAGTTATTTCCCAATTAATAGAACTTTACTCTTTTGAGACGAATTAAGCCCTTAAAGAAAATAACCTATATCCAATTGCTGGTATTGCATGCATTAATGGCGTTTGTGATATATATTTCTGAAGCTACTTCAAAGTTCTTTCTTTTTGGGATCATCATTTATTTCCTGCAACGCATATTTGCCAATGGTAACAAAAAGGATGAGGTATTATTAGCAGCAGCCTATGTAACAGGATATGAGGTTTTTTCTAGGATGACAGGGGCCAATGTCATATCCTATGAGTTTGCGAAATATGCTGTAATCGGATTTTTACTTTTGGGTATGTTCTTTAAAGGGTTTACGAGGAAATCTTGGCCGTACATATTCTTTATCTTTTTTTTGGTCCCTGGCGTTTACTTTTCTGCGGTGAATTTAAATTACGATACAAATTTTGCCAATGCGATCAGTTTTAATCTAAGTGGCCCACTGTGTCTGGCTATGTCTGCCTTATATTGTTATAATCGGAAAATGCCATTTGAACGATTACAACAAATCTTATTAGCCTTAATGCTGCCAATATTTACGATGACGGTGCACCTGTATTTGTACACACCTAATATTAGGGACGCACTGTCGGGTACACAATCTAACTTTGCTGCTTCAGGCGGCTTTGGGCCAAACCAAGTAGCGACTATTCTAGGATTGGGAATGTTCATTCTGTTTACTAGGCTGTTTACGGTAAAGTCAAGAATGATTAACATCATCGATCTGGCATTACTGGCATTTATGAGTTACCGAGGTATTGTGACTTTTTCACGCGGAGGGATCATCACGGCTGCAATATGTGCAGTAGCATTTCTCTTGGTGTATCTGTGGTACGCGCGACCCAAAGACAGAGCCATATTACTTCCTAAAATTGGATTAGTGACAATTGTGATTTCCGTTACCTGGATGATCACTTCTGTTTTTACGGAAGGTCTTATCGATAAACGGTATTCCAATCAAGATGCGGCAGGTCGATTAAAAGAAGATGTGAGTACCGGTCGTGCCGAATTGATAGAATCTGAATTAGACGCATTCTTTGAATATCCCCTCACGGGAATTGGTGTAGGTAAGATTCGTGAATACCGATATGAGAAAACAGGTACCTTGGCCGCAACTCATAATGAAATGAGCCGTATCTTGTCCGAACATGGTATGTTTGGGTTTATGGCCCTATTAGTTTTATTATTTACACCTTTAATCTTTCGAATAAGACACCGGTCTAATCTGTATTTGTTCTCGTTTTTAATTTTTTGGTTCCTGACCATTAACCACTCGTCCATGCGAATTGCGGCACCGGCCTTTATCTATGGGCTAAGCTTAATCACAATTTACAATGCAAAAAAGAAGCGTCTTATACATAGGAAATAAACTTTCTAAATCGGGAAGTACGGTTACTTCTATAGAGACCTTAGGTGCTTTTTTACGGCAGGAAGGTTTTCGCGTGCGTACGGCTTCATCGCTGCGAAACAAGTACCTCAGAATGTTGCATATGTTATGGTCCACACTACGGTATTCAGCTACGATCGATAAAGTGTTGATCGATACCTATAGCACTCAAAATTTTTTATATGCCGTTGCTGTGGCTAAGTTGTGTCGGCTGTTGAAACTTCCGTATATACCAATACTTAGAGGCGGGAATTTACCCGAACGACTCAAAAGCAGTCCGTCGCAATGTCAAGAACTGTTTGGATTAGCTGCGATGAATGTAGCTCCATCATCCTATTTAATGGAGGCATTTAAAAGGGAAGGCTTTACCAATCTGGTGTATATACGAAACACCATCGATCTGAGTCAATATACGTTTCGACTTCGGAAACAGATCGCACCAAAATTGATATGGGTGCGTTCTTTCAGTAGTATCTACAACCCATTGCTAGCATTGCAAATTTTACAACAACTACGCTCCGAAGGATACAATGCCGAATTGTGTATGGTGGGTCCTGAAAAAGACGATTCATTAAAAGCGTGTAAGGATTTTTCCGAAGCAAACAATTTAAATGTGACCTACACCGGACTGCTGCCTAAGCAAGATTGGATCGCATTGGCTTCAGATTACGATATCTTTATCAATACCACGAATTTTGACAATACCCCGGTAAGTGTTATCGAGGCAATGGCCTTGGGGTTGGTTGTTGTTTCAACAGATGTGGGAGGAATCCCTTACCTAATTGAAGACAAGAGTGACGGTATGCTGGTGCCGCCAAATGATGCCTTGGTATTTTCCGAAGCAATCAAAACTTTACTGGCTACGCCCCACTTAGTGGAAAAATTATCTAAGAATGCCAGACGTAAAGCAGAAAGCTTCGATTGGAAATCGGTGAAACATAGTTGGATACAACTTTTAAACCAATAAATAAATCCATATTTTTACAGCCCTAGACCTAGCCAATGACCCAAAAATCGAATATCCATTTCGATATTTCCGAACGTAAGATCCTGTTACGCATCCTAGATATTACAAGTGTATTGTCATTGTTATATCTCGTCGGACTCGTTTTTAACTTCGATTATTTTAAGATCAATGGTGATCACTGGGTATGGTCTATCGTATTGGGATTGTATCTTACCGTGTTTGCGACGATCTTCGAACTGTACAATTTACAAAAGGCGAGCAAGTTCGAGGTGGTGGTACAAAATATTATACTAACCTCTTCGGTAACGGTGCTGTTCTATTTGCTAACACCTTTCTTTACGCCCACATTGCCCGAAAATCGACTGCAGATCGTCTATTTTTATCTATCGGTGAATCTAGCACTGTTTGTTTGGCGATACGCTTATATAACGCTTATTTCGGCACCACGCTTTAACAAACGGGTGCTGTTGTTGGCGAATGGTAAAGATGTTGATCTTATTGTGGAATCTTTACAAAAATCAGATCCCAACTATAGAGTCGTAGGTTTTATTAATACCAGTTCAAATTCTAAGAATGTGATCGTATCCGATATTCCGGAATTTGGAGTGGAAGATGTCGCCGGAGTGGTACAGACCCATTCGATCTCTGAGATCGTGGTAGGTTTACCGCAAGGTGAGGGGATGACGGTTTTTCTCAACAATCAATTGATCTCGTTGCTGGAACGCGGCGTTTACGTACGTGAATATACACAGGTATACGAAGAGATTAATCGCCGTGTACCGGTGCAGCATGTTGAAAAGCATTTTTACAGGTATTTTCCATTTAGCAGAAGTAATCAGAATAAATTGTATTTATTCTTTCACCGTATGCTCGATCTGCTGTTCTCGCTTATTGGATTGGTCTTCGGACTTATTATTTTTCCAATTATTCTCTTCGGAAACCTATTTGCTAACCGAGGCCCTTTGTTTTACACACAAACCCGTATTGGGAAGAACGGGACGCCGTTCAAGATTTTTAAACTGCGAAGTATGGTAGTTGACGCCGAAAGGGATGGAGCGAAATTCGCTGAAAAAAAGGATGTACGGATCACAAAATTTGGTCGGTTTTTACGACGTACGCGAATTGATGAGATCCCACAATTCATCAACGTTATTAAAGGCGATATGAGTGTAATAGGACCTCGTCCCGAACGCCCGGTATTTGTGAAAGAACTTTCAGAAAAGATCCCATTTTACGAAATAAGACATTTGGTAAAACCCGGTGTAACAGGTTGGGCACAGGTTAATGCAAAATATGGAATGACTGAGGAGGATGCGTTAGAAAAGCTTCAATATGATCTCTATTATATCAAACACCGAAGTTTGTTCCTAGACATTAGCATCGTGATAAAGACATTAAGTACTATTATATTCTTCCGAGGACAATAAAAATTATCGCAACGGAAGCACGGCATGCTTCTTTAAATAAGAAACCACATATAGGTAACGTACAGCCAATGCTACAAACAATGGAATAAATCCGATGGCAAACGCTTGTACTCCTGTGAACCAGTGAATTACTAATAACGTTAATAGCAATAATAGAAAGATCACATACTTGCGTACCCAAGCCTTTGGTTTGCGTTTGGCAATGGCGTAAGCGATTAATACGTTGAAGGGAAAGGCCCACAGCAAATTGTAATTATTGGCAGTGGCACTGTGATCGGTGGCAAACCACAATAAAAGTAAGATGATCCCGATAACTCCGGTTATGGAAATTAGTAACACATCGGTAAGTCTACTTCTAGTGTCATGCCTATAATCGCGATAGGTAATAAATAAAATTAGTATCGCAATTAAACCAAAGATGGCCAGTGGGCTGGTCACGAACGAATTTTTGGTTTCTTCTCGATCAGCATCGTAGAGCGTAGTGGTGTTTTTTACTAAGGGTACCTTTTCTGAACCACGTTGTAAGGTAGCTGTTTCGGTCGCCTTAAAGATATAATCGGGTAAGAATTGATATTCCCAGGCGGTGGCTTTTTGATCGACTACAGCGCCTATGGCCACATCCATTCCCAGACTGCCCCAAGTGTTTGCGTTTACATTCTTTTGGATCAATTCACGAAAACTATAGGTTTCGGTAACAAAATCGTCAGTATACTGCAATCGTTCGCCCAATACTCTTTTTAATACATCTCTTATTTTTGTCGCACAATTGTCGTAGAAGAAGTCGTAACGGTAGGCGCGGTTTTGTGGACGGGCATTGGTTTGCAAATATTCAAAGAGCGCTTCTTTCTCGACCAGTGTAAGGTCTAGTTGTTGTTCTTTGATCCAACGGTTTTCGGCTACATAACGTCTGTAAAAGGGTTCGTAGTAGCCTTCGCTCAACTCGTACAATAACTTTCCTTGTGCGAACTTGGTATAGAAATTAGGAGTGTTGAAATTATAAGTGCCGTAGTTATATACAATATCATAACCGTTCACCGTATCTTTTACTCTAAAGGCGCTGTGTCCAAATTTATCGTAGAGCTGATCGCCAGGGCCAATGGTGAGAATACTAATTTCGGTTGCTTCGGAAACAGGGATGAATTGCGCGTGTAGGGTCGTCCCTAAGAGTACGAGTAGGTAAAAAGATACTTTTTTTAGCACAGTGTTCTAAGGATTGAATTTGTACAAAGTAACAAAACTTCCGGCGTTATTGTACGATGATTTTATTCACTTATCTAAAAATGCTCCAGTCAAGTTTTAACGAAAAGATATTGGAGTATAAGGCGGCACTTTGATCGCCTATATCGGTCAAGGCGTAGTCAACTTGTATGCCCTTGTACTTAAATCCTACACCAATATTAGGTTGAAATCCAACCGACTCACTACCGTCCAATTGTTGGATATTTTGAAAATTACCAACGCCGGCACGTACAAACACCAGATCGATATAGCCAAATTCGAAACCACCCGATGGTGTAATACTTGTAAAAGAAGTAGAAATAATATCGTTGGTTTGTGCAAATCGGAAATTGAGATCGACCTCTGTAAGCAGCGAAAAATCATAGTGAAACACAAACTTCTTTGAGACCCCTAACTGTAATTTAGGAATAGTGATCTCGGTGGTTTCGGGCAACTCCTGATTTTGACCTTCAACCGCATCTTGAATTTCAGCAAACTTCTCTTCGTCGATGCTCCAAGCATTAAAGGTAGTTGTTATATCTCTTGCCATCAATCCGAACTTCCAATCGTTATCCGATTGAAATTGTATACCGGCATCCAGACCAAACCCCCAAGAGGAGGCAAAATCACCTATGATTCTGCGAATTACCTTGGCATTTACACCTATGTTCAAACCATCCAGAGGTAAAGCGCGTGCATACGAAAAGGTAACTCCGTAATCGGCAGTAGAGAACAAACTTATATTGTCGTAATTGGGTAAGCCATCGTCATCGAGTAACTGAGTGGTATTTAAGATGTCGTCCACACCAAATCGAATTATTGACAGTCCTACGGCGCTTCTATCGTCCAGTGGCATCGCGAAACCTGCATAATCGTAATTTGCAATATTGGCAAAGTAGGATGCGTGCATCAACGAAAGCTCTTTATCTTCTAAATTGACAAGGCCGGCGGGATTCCAGTACCCCGAGTTTACATCTCCGGTAGAAGCAACCACGGCATTCGCCATACCAAAGGCAGCAGCGTCCACGCCAATATTCATAAATTCGTTGGAATATTTTCTGGTGGTTTGGGCCGAGGCCGCAATGGTAATGCTTAGAAATAAAATAAATAGGTTTTTCTTCAAGCCTGAAAATTTGCGCAAATATCTTACTATTTTACAGAATACTAAACTATATTTTTAAGGACATATTGTGTTTTCCTGCCCTTAGACGAAAATAGTTTGCTATTTTTACAACATTGACCGCTATATATGATAAAACAAGTCCCAAACCTCATTACTTCGCTAAATTTACTCTGTGGCTGTGTGGCTGTTTTTTTTGCCGTATCCGGTGATCTTGTAACCGCGGCTATTTTTGTTTGCTTCGGAATCTTCTTCGATTTCTTCGACGGACTCGCAGCGCGATTGCTACACGCACAAAGTGAAGTAGGGCTGCAATTAGACTCACTGGCAGATGCTGTTACCAGCGGTGTCGTACCCGGAATCGTCATGGTGCAATTGTTAAGTGAAGCCTTGTTAGGAGGTCCTATGGTAATTGCCGATACTTTTGGAAATGATACTTGGAATGAAGGGATGATTCGATATGTGCCTTTTGTGGGATTATTGATCACAGTAGCTTCTGTCTACCGCTTGGCAAAATTTAATGTGGACACGCGACAAACTTCAAGTTTTAGTGGGTTGCCTACTCCTGCCAACACCTTGTTGGTGTTAAGCTTGCCGTTGATCATACAATTTCAATACAGCGAATTGTTGGCGAGTATTATTTATAATCCGTGGTTCTTATTCGGATTTACAGTTTTGAGTTGCATACTGTTGAATGCTGAATTGCCTTTGTTTGCTTTAAAATTCAAACATTGGGGCTTTAAGGGCAATGCTGTGCGCTATATCTTTTTGGTATTGTGTGTGGTGCTGTTGGTGCTGTTTCAGTTTTTGGCGATTCCTATGGTAATTGTATTATATGTGTTGCTATCGTTACTTTGGAAAGATAAGGAAATGCGTTAAGGATAGAGCGAATTGTTTAAGCTCTTTGCCTATTTGAAAAATAGCAAAAGCGAGTCGCGATAGCCTGACCGGGCTTTGCGTGGGAACGCCCACAAAAAAAATCTAAAAATTAAGTTTCTTTTTACGCAATTCGAAGTTCTGGCCTAGATAAACTTTGCGAACCATTTCGTCGTTTGCTAATTCTTCGGGTTCGCCATGCTTTAAGATGCTCCCTTCGAACATGAGGTAGGTGCGGTCTGTAATGGCCAAGGTTTCCTGAACGTTGTGATCTGTAATAAGTATCCCTATGTTCTTGTTCTTAAGCTGTGCCACAATACGCTGAATATCCTCCACCGCAACAGGGTCTACACCGGCAAAGGGTTCGTCTAGCAAGATAAAATGTGGGTCGGTAGCAAGGGCGCGAGCAATTTCGGTTCTTCGACGTTCTCCACCACTTAACAAATCTCCTCGGTTCTTTCTAATATGACCAAGACCGAATTCCTCGATCAACTGGTCCATTTTTCTGCGTTGCTCCTGTTTGGAAAGGTTGGTAAGTTGTAATACACTAAGAATGTTGTCTTCGACACTAAGTTTTCTAAAAACCGACGCTTCTTGAGCAAGATATCCAATTCCGTTTTGTGCACGCTTGTACATAGGATATTTGGTGATCTCTTTTCCCTCTAGAAAGATACGGCCACCGTTTGGTTTTATTAAGCCTACGATCATGTAGAAGGAAGTGGTCTTGCCGGCACCGTTAGGTCCTAAAAGTCCGACGATCTCTCCTTGGTTCACTTCTACAGTGATCCCTTTAACCACTTTGCGGCCTTTGTAGGATTTTACGAGGTCTTCAGCTTTTAGTTTCATAAGGTGTTTGGCAATAGAACGTTAAAAGTAGGGTATAATTTTATGGACTAAAAATTATTCACGGTTTTCTTCCAATGCTTCCCAATACTCGTAGGCTCTTCGTAAATGTGGGATCACGATGGTGCCGCCAATAAGTAATGAGATGCTTAAGGCTTCTACGACTTCTTCTTTAGAGATGTTCAATTTAAAACAGGCTTCCAAATGGTAGCGCACACAATCATCGCAACGCAACACCATAGAGTTTCCGAGTCCGAGTAATTCCTTGGTTCGTTTGTCTAAGGCTCCTTCGGAAAAGGCATTGGTATCCAGATTAAAGATTCGTTTAATGACCTTATTGTTGTCTGCTAGTAGTTTATCGTTCATTCGTGAGCGATAGACATTAAATTCTTCGACTAAGTTAGTTGACATTTGCTTTTGCTTTTCTTTTTTGTTTTCGCACTACGGCTTTAGAGATATAGATGCTAATTTCATATAAAATAACGACGGGCACTGCTACTATTACTTGGCTGGCAATATCTGGTGGGGTAATGACCGCCGAAATAATTAGTACGATGACCAATGCAAATTTGCGATATTTCCGAAGAAATTCGGGAGTAACCACACCAATTTTGGTTAAAAAATAAATGATGATGGGTAACTCGAAAATAAGTCCGCTGGCAAGCACCGAGGCGCGCACCAACGATATATAACTGCTAAGGTCGAAGTCATTGAATACCTGTTCGCTAACTTTATAGCTTCCGAGGAAATTAATAGAAAGCGGAGTAACCACATAATATCCAAACAGCACGCCAATAAAGAAAAGAAAGGAAGCAACGATTATGAATCCGCGACTGGTCTTTCGTTCTTCATTTCGCAATCCCGGGCTAATAAATTTCCAAAATTCGTACAAGACGTAGGGGAAGGCCACGATAAAACCTGCCGTGATAGAGGTCCAAATGTGCGCAGAAAACTGCCCTGCCATGGTACGACTTTGAATACGAAACGGGAGTTCTTCAAAACAAAAACTTTCCATGCCAATAAAGCGGGCTGCCTTACAAAGCAGGCGATAGGTAGGAAAGTCGGCCTGTTTAGGTCCCAAGAGCAATACGTCGAAAATAAAGGATTTAGCGATAAAAGCTATGGAGGCCATGAGTACGACGGCAATGGTCGCTCGAATTAAATGCCAGCGTAGTTCTTCCAAATGATCGAGAAAGGACATTTCTTTCTCAACACTCTTATTTGTAATGCGTTTTGTCATTAAATAATACCTTCCTTGGTAAGGTTGTGAATATGTACTACGCCACAGTAGTTGCCGTTATCTTCGGCAAGAATTTGAGTAATTCCGTAATCGTCCATTAATTGCATAGCTTCGATCGCCATGGCATCATTCGCTATTTTCTTCGGATTTACGGTCATAATGTCTTTGGCAGTTAACCCTTTAAAATTATCAACTTTGGTAAGCATACGTCGTAGGTCACCATCTGTAATAATTCCAACAATCTTGTTGTCTTCTACTACGGCTGTAACACCAAGCATTTTTTCTGAAATCTCTACGATCACTTTTTTTACGTCGGTGTCCGGATTTACTTGTGGCTTTTCGTTCAGCGATGTTAAATTGCTAACGCGAAGGTACAATTTTTTGCCTAGTGAACCACCCGGATGGAACTTGGCAAAATCCTTGCTTGAAAACCCTCTCAGGTCAAGCAAACACATGGCCAAGGCGTCTCCTATTACCAATTGGGCAGTGGTACTTGTGGTAGGAGCGAGGTTGTTTGGGCATGCTTCTTTCTCGGCGTAGGCATGTAATACATAATTGGCTTGTTGCCCTAGGAACGACTCCCGATTCGAGGTTATGGCGATTAATTTGTTTCCTATCGCCTTTATTAGAGGAACCAAGACCTTGATCTCTGGCGTATTTCCGCTTTTTGAAATACAGATCACGATATCTTTTTGCTGAATGGTTCCTAAGTCTCCGTGAATGGCGTCGGCGGCATGCATGAAAATAGCCGGTGTTCCTGTGGAGTTTAGGGTGGCAACGATCTTGGTAGCGATATTAGCGCTTTTACCAATGCCGGTAACGATCACACGGCCTTCAGAATTGTAAATGTAGTCTACAGCGTCGGCAAATTCTTCGTCAACAAGATTGGCAAGGTTTCTGATGGCCTTACTTTCAGTATCGATTGTTTTTTTGGCAACGGCAATGATTCTATCTTGATTGTTCAAATTTTACGCTTTTGATAGTTTGTAACTGTATAAGAAATTAGTATATTTAAATACCTAAACAATAATCTTTCTAATAAGATACAGTTTTGTCATAAAGGTTGCAAAATTACAATTGTTCCCCAGTTCATGCAATTTTAATTTACCATGTACATAAATAGTAGTATTAACAGAAACATAGCAGCGTGACGCAGATAGACCTATACGCGGCACTTAAGAAGTATTTTGGATTTAGCCGATTTAAAGGCCTTCAAGAAGATGTGATTAAAAGCATTATTTCGGGTCATAACACCTTCGTTATTATGCCGACAGGGGGTGGTAAATCCCTTTGCTACCAATTGCCCGCCCTCATACAAGATGGAACCGCCATTGTCGTTTCTCCACTTATTGCTTTAATGAAAAATCAAGTAGATGCCTTACGTGCGCTTTCTTCGGAAGAAGGTATTGCTCATGTCTTGAACTCGTCCTTGAATAAGACCGAAGTCAAGAAAGTAAAAGATGATATAAATTCGGGAGTGACTAAATTATTATACGTTGCCCCAGAATCCTTGACGAAAACGGAATACGTAGATTTTTTACAGTCGCAAACTATTTCATTTGTTGCCATAGACGAAGCACATTGTATTAGTGAATGGGGACATGACTTTCGCCCCGAGTACAGAAACTTAAAAAGCATCATTAAGCGAATTGGTGATGATATACCTATTATCGGACTTACTGCTACGGCAACTCCTAAAGTTCAAGAAGATATATTGAAGAATTTGGGTATGACCGATGCAAATACGTTTAAAGCATCTTTTAATCGCCCTAATTTATATTATGAGATCCGGCCAAAGACCAAAAATGTCGATTCCGATATTACCCGATTTGTAAAAAAGAACGAAGGTAAGAGCGGGATTATCTATTGTTTGAGCCGTAAGCGCGTAGAAGAACTAGCGCAAACACTGCAAGTAAACGGTATTAAAGCTGTTCCCTATCATGCCGGTTTGGATGCAAAGACCCGAGTAAAGCATCAAGATATGTTCCTTATGGAAGATGCCGATGTGGTCGTGGCGACCATCGCATTTGGTATGGGGATCGATAAACCCGACGTTCGGTTTGTAGTGCATAACGATATTCCGAAGAGTATTGAAAGCTATTATCAAGAAACCGGTCGCGCCGGTAGGGATGGGGGAGAAGGCCATTGCTTGGCTTTTTACAGTTATAAGGACATCGAGAAACTCGAAAAGTTTATGAGTGGAAAACCGGTGGCCGAACAAGAGATCGGGCATGCCTTATTACAAGAGGTGGTAGCATTCGCCGAAACATCAATCTCTCGTAGAAAATTCATCTTACATTATTTTGGAGAAGAGTTCGATACCGAAACCGGAGAAGGCGGTGACATGGATGACAATATGCGCTATCCCAAAAAAAAGACCGAAGCACAAGATGAAGCCGTAAAATTATTATCGGTCATTGAAA
The DNA here is from genome assembly GCF_003333325.1 of Candidatus Ulvibacter alkanivorans. Taxonomy (GTDB): domain Bacteria; phylum Bacteroidota; class Bacteroidia; order Flavobacteriales; family Flavobacteriaceae; genus Ulvibacter_A; species Ulvibacter_A alkanivorans. The sequence goes on from NZ_QOLC01000099.1 coordinate 36,064, forward strand.
AAACCAACGAACAGTATAAGTCTAAAGAAGTGGTGAACGTTTTAGTGGGTAAAGTAAATGCCATGATAAAATCACACCGAACCGATACGCAAGCGTTCTTTGGCTCCGGCTCGAATCACGATGCGGCATTTTGGATGGCGCTGCTTCGCCAATTGTTAGTGGCAGGCTATATTAAAAAGGATATTGAAAGCTATGGTGTTGTCAAGCTTACGAAACGAGGTAAAGAGTATCTCAAATCACCTACCTCTTTTATGATGACCGAGGATCACAGCTACAAAGAAGCTAACGATGATGCGATCGTAGTCGCACAAAAAGGGGGTGCTTCCACCGATGAGAACTTATATAAATTACTGAAGGCCGAGCGTAAAAAAGTCGCCGATTCTCTAGATCTTCCACCTTTTGTTATCTTTCAAGATCCTTCCTTAGAAGATATGGCATTAAAATACCCCATTACCATGGACGAACTCTCTAATGTCTATGGCGTAGGTGAGGGGAAGGCCAAAAAGTATGGTGCCTCTTTCTTAAAGTTAATTCAAGATTATGTGGAAGAGAACGATGTAATTCGTCCGGATGATTTTGTGGTGAAGTCTACCGGTTCTAACAGTGCTCTTAAACTCTACATCATTCAAAGTGTAGACAGGAAATTGCCATTAGATGATATCGCCGATGCCAGGGGACTGGAAATGCCTCAATTTATTAAAGAGATGGAGGCCATTGTCTATAGTGGTACCAAGCTGAATATTAATTATTGGATCGATGAAATTTTAGATGAGGACCAACAAGAAGAGATCCATGAGTATTTTTTAGAGGCCGAGAACGATACTATCGAAACGGCTATGGAAGAATTTGATGGAGAATACGATACGGAAGAACTTCGTTTATACCGTATTAAGTTTATTAGCGAAGTCGCCAATTAGAACGAATCGTAAACTATTCCATTGCAGCTTCTACTGCTTCCCAAGTATCCCAGATTTCAGCGTATAATCTTTTGAATTCGACGGCATGTTCACTTTCTTTCAATTGCTCGAACAATTCGTGCATCTCGCCACGTAGTTCCGGATAGTGATCGGTAACTTGGGTCATCTGATCCCAAGCCACTATATGCGACCGAAATGCTTCTTTGAAGGGTTCGGGGCATTCTTCTAGATCTATTGCTTTCATGCCGGCAACATATTCGTCTATAGTTTCGCTAAGCGATCTGGTTTTAGACTGTTTGTTACGCAACTTGCCCAAGGCTGCATCTGCCTCGAACACTTTCATAGTACAATTAGAATTTCCGGTAGTTGAAATAACTTCGGAAACTTCCGAACGTTCAATTGGCTGTTTAAACGCCATAAGCGCAAGCAGCATTGAAAAGAATAGAACAAAATAGCTTAGTCTCATGGCAATCAGTTTATTAGTACCACTCTAAGATACTAAAAAAATCGATAGCTTTTCAGAATCGCTACATTTCGTCACCAAAGAAGATCGCATTAAACAACAATTTGTTCGTACCATACCAAAAGGCCCTAAAATTATGATTGTCGGTAAAGTACAATACCTGCCCACGTCCAAGATTCCCAACTTTAAAGGCTGAGGTTTCGGCCAATAACTCTAAATTAGGTTTGGAAATATACCCGCTCAACAGTGGAGATTTGGTATAGCGTATCGGATTCTTATAACTATCCTTGTCGGCTTCTAGGAAAAGCGTCGAATTGCGAAATACAGGTAAATCTTTGTTAGAATAACCAAAGGCAATAGGATGCGATCGATCTAATGTTGTTTCAAAGATAGCTCCACCAATTACTTGTGCACCGCGATAATCGCCACGTTGTTCGAATGAGATATTTCGTGCCGTATCCTTTCTGGTCTTAAACTCCATTTTTAACAATTCGTTGCTGTTAAACCAACGTCCGGCGTTCTTATATCCAATCAACGTACCTCCATTTTGCACCCATGTCTTTAGTTTTTTGGCCTCTTCCTTGCCCAATCCGCTACCCCAACTATTAGGAATGATGATATCGGTATATCGGCTTAGATCTACACGTCCAAAATTTTTAGTGTCTAGTTTTGTTAGTAACATGTCGAAGCGTTGATCGAACAGATGCCAGATCTCACCTGCGTCGTAAGGCGTGATGCCTTCTCCAACCAAAATGGCCACACGTTGCGGACTAATACTTCTAAACTGATTACTTCCAAGATCGATCCCTTTTGTAAGTCCAGTGTTTACACCCGTAATACGTACATGGCTTTCTTCGGAAACTTCTTTAATGAGGTTGTATATTTCTGTTTCAGACAGCGATTGATTTTGAACAGGAATTAAAATGGTCCCATAATCGTAGTCATTACCGCCTACTGAAAATGGTTGCATTCCAACCTTGGCGCGAACCCCTTTCTCTAATATTTGGTTTAAGGCCTTGGGCGCATAATAGTCGTGCCATTCCATCAAGTACGCATAGCTTGATCGGTTAGGAGTTGGCGGTGTTTTATGTTCAAGATCGGTAACGACCGTGCCTGCCTTGTTCGTTGCTATTGCTTCGGAATAGTCAAGGTTAAAGGCCAATGGGAAGGTCCATGCACTAATATCGTAGAACAAACTATCTTGGAAACTAGTTCTTTTTTCGAACATTGCTTCTATTAGTCGGTGTTGTTTTTGGTTCTTCGGAATGAGATAGGAACTTCCTTTTTTAAATGTGGTGCCATTGGTGGTCACATCTTCTTCCAGTTCGTGAAAACGAATGTCATGACGCTGAAGGATCTCGGCAAGGTGATAGATCTTGGAAGCATCTTTCGCATCTCCAAACACATAGGCCCCGCCTGAAGCACCTTCGTTGCGTGCATTGCTAAAAAAGGTACGTTGGTAGTTTAATAATTCGGTTCGCATGTTTACGGCGGCTTCTAAGGTAGAAAGTGCTGCTGTAAATTGATTGCGAATGGTAAACGGGAACGTAAGCACGCCATTATCACTTTCTTGCGCATGACCTCGAGAAGATGCTTGCTCGAACAATATCCCAATAGAACCGTTGATGTCCGGGAATGTAGATCCCTTACCGTAATAGAAGTCGTCAAAACTTTCTTCGGTATAATAGAAACTACCAATCTTGTTAAAGGCATCTGCATGAAATTTAGCAATAGCGCCTGTAAGTTCTTGATTCTTTGAAGGTGTTAGGGGATGGGTTCGTGACGGAATTCCGGGTTGGAAGAAAAAGCTGGCATTGGTTCCCATTTCATGATGATCGGTTAGAATATTCGGGTACCAATTATGAAAGGTCTCTATACGCGCTCTACTTTCGGGTAATTGCACGGGTAACCAATCGCGATTCATATCGAACCAATAATGATTGGTACGTCCGCCGGGCCAAACCTCGTCGTATTCACGGTCGTTAGGGTCTGGATTAATGTTCTTGGCTTTGTGTACATTGGCCCAATACGCAAATCGCTGGAGTCCGTCGGGATTAAATGCCGGATCGAACAAAATGACGGTATTCTTTAGCAAATTTTCAATTTTCTGGCCTTGGGCCGCGGCCAAATAATAGGCGGCTACGAGGGCAGCATTCGACCCGCTGGGTTCGTTTCCGTGAATAGAAAATCCTTGGTACACGACAATAGGCATATCTGCCGTATTGATGGCAGCCGAATTTTGCTCGGTCAAGGCCATATGATTGGTGCGAATTGCTTCAAGGTTGTTGTGATTTGCAGGTGCGGTAATAGTAAGCAACAGCAACGGGCGTCCTTCGAAGGTGGTACCGCGATCCTCAATGCTAATGCGGTCGCTGGCATTGGCCAGTGCATACATATATTGAACTAGTTTATCGTGTGTAATGTGCCATTCGCCCACTTCGTGACCAATAATACTTTTGGGGGTAGGAATGTTTTGGTCGTAGGAAACATCTTCGGGTAAATAATATTCGAGTGGGGTTGCAGATTGTTGTGCTAGAATAGAAAAAGGAGCAATGCTTAAAAGCAATAAGAATACGAATCTCATAGAGTGTTTAAATAGGATTAATGATTGCGTTACGGATTGAGGCGGCATCCTCTCTGGCGCTCTGTGTTGAGCAGAAGAGAGATACAGCCGAAAGCCGGGCCACGCCAAAGGCGGGAGAACGCCCAAAGGGATAAATATAAAAAAACCGCCTTACAATTGCAGGCGGTTGATTCATAAAAATTTGTTCAAATTAAATATCGTCGAAATCGATATCGGTAAAGTTGGAAGGTGCCGGTTCGTCGCTGGCTGTACCCAACTTTTGCGGATCGGCAGCGTCGTTGTCTTCTTTCTTATAATCTTTTTGGTGACGTTCGCTAATTACCTCTTCACCTTTTTCGTCGATAATATACTGGATCATTTCTTCCAAATTATCTTTGAAATCCATAAAATCTTCTTTGTACAAATAGATCTTGTGTTTTTTGTAGTGATACGAACCATCGTCGTTGGTAAATTTTTTGCTTTCTGTAATAGTTAGGTAGTAATCTCCTGCCTTGGTGGCTCTTACGTCGAAAAAGTAGGTGCGTCTACCTGCCCGCATTACTTTTGAAAATATTTCTTCTTTCTCCATTGCGTATTGATCGCTCATGATACTTTTGTTTAATTATCGTTCTGCCAAAAATCTAAAAAAAATATAAATATGGCAAGGTTCGAGTTACATTTCTTTTTCGTGTAGTTGTTTGGCGTACAATTCTTTGTAGTAGCCTTGGATGTTTACCAGCTCATTATGAGTGCCTTGCTGTATAATCTTACCTTCTTCCAGTACGATAATCTTGTCTGCATTTTTGGCCGAGGACACTCTGTGGCTCACGATAATAGTGGTCTTGTCTTGTGCGATCTCATGCAGGTTTTGTAGGATTTCTTCTTCGGTTTCGGTATCTACGGCAGAGAGGCAATCATCGAACAGTAGGATCTGTGGATCTTTGATGATCGCGCGAGCAATAGAAACACGTTGTTTTTGTCCGCCACTTAGGGTAATACCGCGTTCACCGAGTATGGTGTCGTAGCCTTTACTAAAACCTACAATATTTGTATGAACAGCCGCTCGTTTTGCGGCATTCATCACTTCAGCATCGGTGGCATCCTCTTTTCCAAATTTTATGTTATTGCGAATGCTGTCGCTAAATAGAAACGCATCTTGAGGCACATAACCTATGGCGCTTCGCAGACTATCGAGGTTTAGTTGTTTTATTGGCTGCTCGTCTATTGTTAGCATGCTATCTTCGACGTCGTACAGACGACCAATTAATTCTAGAATGGTCGATTTTCCGGAGCCGGTGTTGCCAATAATAGAAAGTGTCTCACCCGGATTCACACTAAACGAAATATTCTTTAAAGCAGTGATATTGGTGTCGGGGTAGGTAAAACTAAGTTCATTAAAAGTTATCTTGCCTTTAACCGGTGTTGGTTGATCGACCGTATTTTGAATGGCAGGTTCTTCTTGTAAGAACTCATTGATTCGTTTTTGAGATGCTTCGGCTTGTTGAACCATAGAAGAGACCCAGCCCACAATAGCCACCGGCCAGGTGAGCATATTTACATAGATCAAGAATTCGATAATGGTTCCAAAATCGATCTTACCATCGATAAATTGATTTCCACCAATATAAATTACAAGAATATTACTCACGCCAATTAATAGGATCATGAGCGGAAAGAACAAGGCTTGTACCTTGGCGAGGTCGATGTTCTTTTCTTTGCTGCCTTCGGCCAGTTCAACAAAATTGGTGTTGGTTCGAGGCTCGATTCCGTAGGCTTTTATCACAGCGATACCACTAAAGCTCTCTTGGGTATAGGTGGTTAGTTTCGAAAGGTATTGTTGAACAATAGTACTGCGTTTGTGTATGGCAATACTCAGTTTGTAAATCAAGATAGAAAGCAAAGGCAACGGGGCAATGGCATACAGTGATAGGATAGGCGCCTTGTAGAACATATAACTAATTACCACGATAAATAAGGTGACGGTAGTGGTGCTGTACATAACGGCAGGTCCTGTATACATACGTACTTTAGAAACATCCTCACTAATACGATTCATTAGATCGCCGGTGCGGTTCTGTTTGTAAAAACTAAGTGACAGGCGTTGGTACTGTTCGAACACTTCATTTTTAAGATCGAATTCGATGTAACGCGACACTACGATAATGGTTTGTCGCATGATAAAAGTGAACAGGGCTGCCAAAATTGTAGTTCCGATAATGAGGAAAATATTGGTAAGCAGTTCTGATTTTACTTCGGAAAGGTCGGTAACATCACCATTTATGTATTGCTCCACTATGTTTAAGGTGTCTCCAATGACGATTGGGACCAGTAATTTAAACACAGCTGCTACTATTGTAACAAATAATCCTAAAAGTAAGCGTCCTCTGTATTTTAAGAAATAACGGTTAAGGTGCTGAAGCTCTTTCATCTAGGGGTTTGAGTATTTATTAACAAATTCTTATTTTAACAACTGGTCTATTGCGAGATTGCCAGTAATAAACTAGTTTTGCACGTCCTTTTTGAGGATACTATAAAAACAAAACTTGTATGATCACTGAAGTAGTTAACACGAAAGAACTTCATAAAATTGACCCGGTTTTCGGGCAATTATCGTTTGACAATCACGAGCAAATCGTTTTTTGCAACGACAAAGATACTGGATTAAAAGCAATAATTGGAATTCACAATACGGTTTTAGGACCTGCATTGGGTGGAACCCGAATGTGGAACTATGCCAGCGAATGGGATGCGTTAAACGATGTGTTGCGTCTATCTCGCGGAATGACATTTAAATCGGCTATTACCGGCCTTAATTTGGGCGGTGGAAAAGCTGTGATTATTGGAGATGCTAAGACTGAAAAGACACCTGAGCTCATGTTGCGTTTTGGTGAATTCGTTCACTCATTAAGTGGCAAGTACATTACTGCCGAAGATGTTGGGATGGAAACCAAGGATATGGACCTAGTTCGTACAGTTACACCTTTTGTGACGGGTATTTCTGAAGAAAAAGGAGGTGCCGGTAATCCGTCGCCAATTACCGCCTATGGTGTATTTATGGGGATGAAGGCTGCGGCTAAGTATAAATTTGGAACCGACGTATTGGAAGACCGTGTGGTCTATGTTCAGGGCATTGGAAATGTAGGTGAGTCGTTGGTTGAGAATTTAAGTGACGAAGGCGCTAAGGTGTATATTTCAGATATCAACCAAGAACGATTGGAAGAAGTTCGTGACAAATACAATGTAGAGATCTATGGGGGTAGAAATCTATATACTGAAGAAATGGACATCTACGCACCATGTGCATTAGGAGCCACGGTAAATGATACCACGGTCAACCAGATCAATGCGAAAATAATTGCAGGAGCGGCGAACAATCAGCTGGCCGATGAACAAAAGCACGGTATGATGTTGCGCGAACGCGGAATCGTGTACGCACCCGATTTCTTGATCAATGCAGGAGGTATTATTAATGTGTATGCCGAACTAGAAGATTACGGTCGTCAAGAGATCATTCGTAAGACAGAGAACATTTACAATACGACCCTCGAAATTCTTTCGAAAGCAGAAGAAAAAGGGATCACTACCCACCAAGCTGCACTCGAAATTGCCGAGTCTAGAATTGAAGCAAGAAAAAGCCGAAAGTAGTTTAATCGCTTTTATAAAATACTATCTTTGCAACGCACAGAATACCCTCTGTGCGTTTTTTACTAAAAAAAGGTTCTTTTACACGTATGCTTACACGAAGACATATAAGAATTAAAGTGTTACAATCGGTTTATGCTTTTCATCAAAGTGAACAGCCCGATATTGAAAAACAAGAGAAATTTTTATTGTACAGCATCGATCAAATGCAAGATCTGTATTTGTTGTTACTTCAATTGCTTGTTGCCATGCGGGAACAAGAAGAATCCTTTATGAGTAAATCTCAGCAAAAGCTCTTGGCAACCGATCAAGAGAAAAACCCCAGTCGGGCGTTTGTGGATAATAAGGTGATCGCATTAATCGCTTCCAATCCCGAATTCAAACAAGCTATAAAGAACAAAAAGCTTAACTATTGGGAACAAGACGATGAATATGTCAATATCTTACTAAAAGAATTGCGTAAAACAAGCTGGTTTAAGGAGTATCTGGCGAAGAACGATCCAACGTTCAAAGAAGACAAGACGTTCATAGTTACGCTTTATAAAGAAATTCTTGCGCCCAACGAAAAACTGTATGAATACATAGAAGACAAACGGCTCACTTGGCTAGACGACTTTCCTGTAGTAAATACGGCCATTGTGAAAATGTTTTCAAAGCTTTCAGAAAAAAACGCAGCCGCTATGCTGCTGCCTCAATTGTACAAGAATGAGGAAGATAGAGACTACGCGGTAAAACTTTTACGCAAGGTAATTCTGCAAGATGAAAAACTTTCGGCCGAGATCGATGGTAAAACACCCAATTGGGACAAAGAGCGAATCGCAGAACTCGATATGATCATTTTAAAGATTGGGATCGCCGAATTTTTATATTTCCCTTCTATTCCTGTACGTGTAACCATGAACGAATGTTTGGAGATCGCTAAAGAATACTCAACTCCAAAAAGTAGTATCTTCATTAATGGAATTTTAGACAAGCTTGTTAAGGAATTTTCCGAAGCGAATAAATTGAATAAAATTGGTCGCGGCCTTCGCTAAAAATAAAAAAATAAGTATTTTAGCCCCGCTTAAAACCTATAATATTTTAATACTATGAAAAAATCAATCCTGTTACTAGCTGTTTTAGCAGCTTTCGCATTTACGTCTTGTAAAGATAACGCTGCCGATAAAGTTAGCGAAGAAAATGTTGCTGCCGCTGCCGATCGTGATGCAAAAGCAACCGAATTTCCTGTGATGACCTTTGAAGAAACTGAATATGACTTCGGAACCATCGACCAAGGAACTAACGTAGAACACGTATTTAGATTTACCAACACCGGTGATGCTCCTTTAGTGATCGTTGATGCTAAAAGTAGCTGTGGATGTACTGTTCCTTCGTACCCAACCGAAGCAGTGCCAGTTGGAGAGTCTGGAGAACTTCTTGTAAAATTCAACGGAAGTGGAAAGAACCAAGTAAGTAAAACCGTTACCATTACAGCAAACACTAAGAACGGAAAAGAAACCCTTAAGATTAAGGCGTTTGTAAACGCTCCTGAAGGTGGTGCTGTTCAGAGTCAAGGTATCATGCAAACCAACTCGTAAGTACGATTTAAAAATTAGTTAGTTTACCCAAATTATGGAGCAAATTCAAGGCTTTCTGCCAATTATTCTTTTATTCGCCGTGATGTATCTTTTTTTGATACGTCCGCAAATGAAAAAACAAAAACAAGAAAAGAAATTTGCCGGGGCATTGAAGACCGGTGATAAAGTTGTTACTAAAAGTGGTCTTCACGGTAAAATCTTAAACCTAAATGACGATGGTACTTGTATTTTGGAAACAGGGGCAGGAAAGATGAAATTTGAACGCTCTGCACTTTCTATGGAGTTAAGTCAGAAATTGAATGCTCCCGAAAAAGAGAAGAAGTAAACTACGTATTAGATCATAAAAAAACCTTCAGTTTTCACTGAAGGTTTTTTTGTTGGTGCTCATTTCTTTATTTCCTTTCTTCGGAAACTAATTGAGCAATGTTCACAATTACTTCTATCGCCTTAAGCATGCTCTCTACCGGAACGTATTCGTACCTCCCGTGAAAATTATGTCCTCCCGCAAAAATGTTCGGGCAAGGTAATCCCTTGTAGCTTAATTGAGATCCGTCGGTTCCACCGCGTATCGGTTTGATGATAGGCTCGATATTGGCCTTGCGCATCGCGGCTTCTGCGATGTCCACAATATGCATTACCGGTTCTATCTTTTCACGCATGTTAAAGTATTGATCGTTAATAGCTACCGTGACTGCTTCTCGTTCGTATTGAGCGTTGATATCATCGGCGACCTGCTGCAATGCTTTTTTGCGTGCTTCAAAATGTTCACTGTCGTGATCTCGAATAATATATTGCAACTTGGTGCTGTCTACTTCGCCGTTGATGCTGTAGAGGTGAAAAAAACCTTGACGGTCCTCGGTATGTTCCGGGGTTTCCAGACGGGGAAGTGAATTGATGAACTCGGTTGCAATATACATGCTGTTGATCATCTTTCCTTTCGCATAACCGGGATGTACGATCTTTCCTTTTATGGTGACCACTGCGCTGGCTGCGTTGAAATTCTCATACTCTAATTCACCCAGCTGACTCCCGTCCATGGTGTAAGCCCATTCGGCACCAAATTTCTCGACATCAAATTTATGTGCACCACGGCCAATCTCTTCATCGGGGGTAAACCCGACGCGAATCTTACCGTGTTTAATTTCCGGGTGTTGAATAAGATACTCCATGGCCGAAATGATCTCGGCGATCCCTGCCTTATCGTCGGCCCCTAAAAGTGTAGTGCCGTCGGTGGTGATCAAGGTCTGTCCCTTGTATAGTAGTAAGTCATCAAAATCGTTAGGAGAAAGAACGATATTCTCAGCCTCATTTAGCACAATATCTTTTCCGTCGTAGTTTTCAACGATCTGTGGTTTTACGTTGGCGCCTGTAAAATCGGGTGTTGTATCAAAATGCGAGATAAACCCAATAACCGGAACTTCATGGTCTACATTGCTTGGTAAGGTGGCCATGATATAGGCGTTCTTGTCTATAGTGACCTCTTGCATCCCTATATCCTTTAACTCGGTCACCAGCGCATTCGCAAGGTCCCATTGCTTGGCACTACTTGGAGTGGTATCGCTCTCCGGATCGCTTTCGGTATCGACTGTAACGTAACCAACGAAGCGGTCGATAAGGTGTTGTTTTTCTATCATAGTTTTAATTTTCATTACAAATTAAAACATATTCAAAATAATTGTTACATACTTTAATAGTATTTTTGCGGAAGATTTTTCAGCCTATGTACAAAGCGCTTATACGACCGATACTCTTCAAAATTGATCCGGAAAAAATTCATCATATTACCTTTTCGTCCATTCGTAACTTACATCGAATTGGGTTTGGCGGACTTTTCCGAAGCATGTATAAAAAGCAACAAAAGAATCTCGAGCGCAACGTTTTCGGGCTTGATTTTCCAAATCCTGTTGGGCTTGCAGCCGGATTCGATAAAGATGCGAAATTATTTAAAGAGCTTTCAAATTTTGGGTTCGGGTTTATAGAAATAGGAACTGTAACGCCAAAACCGCAACCCGGAAATCCTAAGAAGCGCCTATTCCGACTTAAAGAAGACAGCGCGTTGATTAATCGTATGGGCTTTAACAATGGTGGAGTAGAAGCAGCTGTCGAGCGACTGAAGAAGAATCCAGCAGCCGGAACCAAGGGCCATGTGATCATTGGAGGGAACATAGGAAAGAATAAGACGACACCAAACGAGGAGGCCGTAAACGATTATGTGATCTGTTTTGAAGCGCTGTTCGATCACGTAGATTATTTTGTAGTGAACGTGAGCTCTCCCAATACCCCAAATCTAAGAGCCTTACAAGATAAAGAGCCACTAACACATTTGTTGAAAGTTTTAAATACCAAAAATGATGAAAAGACAACACCAAAGCCTATCTTGTTAAAGATAGCACCCGATCTTAGCGATACACAACTGTTAGACATCATCGAGATCGTTTCAGAAACAAAGATCGACGGTGTCATAGCAACCAACACGACCATCTCAAGGGACGGATTAACGTCGGAAGCAAGAACAGAAACAGGTGGTCTAAGCGGTAAACCACTTACCGATAGAGCTACCGAGGTTATTCGCTTTCTTTCTGAAAAAAGCAATAAGTCCTTTCCAATCATTGGAGTAGGTGGGATCCATTCTGCTCAAGATGCTTTAGAAAAATTAAATGCCGGTGCGAGTTTGGTACAATTGTACACCGGATTTATCTACGAAGGCCCGGCATTAATTAAGGAAATAAATAAAGCCGTAGCATCGCAACGGCTCTAAAATCTAATGTATGCTGGAGGCCTTAATCTCATTCTCGCTCGCAACATTGGCCTTGGCCATATCTCCCGGGCCCGATAATATCTACGTGCTTACACAATCGTTGGTAAATGGTAGTAAAAGCGGTATTGCCACTACAGCCGGACTTATAAGCGGCTGCATAGTACACACGACTTTGTTGGCGTTCGGTATCTCTGCCTTGATAACTGCTTCGGAAGGCATTTTCTATTTTATTAAGGTGTTAGGTGCAGTGTATTTGCTGTATTTGGCCTATCAAATATATCGAAGTAGCGCATCCATCGATCTTACTGAAGCAGCGCCTAGAAAATCGAAGGGGTCGTTGTTCAAGCAAGGGGTGATCATGAATTTGGTCAATCCGAAGGTAATGATCTTTTTTTTAGCTTTTTTTCCGGCTTTTATTTGGGATACCGAAGGAAATACGGTGCTACAGATCTATATTTTGGGTGGCGTTTTTATGTTCGTTTCCTTCTTTGTGTTTAGTGTTATCGCTGTACTTGCCGGCGCAATATCGAACTATCTTACAAAAAATCGCTTTGTTGGGATTGGTTTGAAGTGGTTGCAAATTATTGTGTTTGTTGGTATTGCTATTTATATTTTGGTGCCGTAGTGACCGCCTTGCTTTTTTTTCAAAAATGATTTTTCGCTCCTTCGGAATTCCTATCTTTGAATGATGCAAGAAGTGAAACTAATAGAATGTCCGCGTGATGCTATGCAAGGCATCAAAGATTGGATTCCTACTGAGACCAAAGTACAGTACATACAATCGTTATTGCGATGTGGTTTTGATACCATCGACTTCGGAAGCTTTGTTTCTCCAAAGGCAATTCCGCAAATGCAAGATACTGCCGAAGTGTTATCGCAGTTGGACCTTTCTGGAACTAACAGTAAATTGTTGGCAATTGTTGCCAATGTGCGAGGTGCCGAGGCGGCAGTACAGCATCCCGAAATAGATTATTTAGGCTATCCGTTTAGTATTTCGGAGAATTTTCAAATGCGGAATACACACAAAACTATTAGTCAATCTATTGATATATTGAAAGAAATTCTTACTTTGGCTGAAACAAACCGCAAGGAGGTAGTTGCGTATTTGTCAATGGGTTTCGGAAATCCATACGGTGATCCATGGAATGTTGACATTGTTGGAGAGTGGACCGAGAAGCTTTCAGCAATGGGGGTTAAGATACTGTCGTTAAGTGATACGGTGGGATCGTCTACTCCCGAGATCATAACCTACCTTTTTTCTCATTTAATCCCTAAATATCCCCATATTGAGTTTGGAGCGCATTTACATACCACTCCAACTGCCTGGCACGAAAAGGTTGACGCAGCGTTCAAGGCCGGTTGTAGAAGGTTTGATGGGGCTATTCAAGGTTTTGGAGGTTGCCCTATGGCGAAAGATGAATTGACGGGAAACATGCCAACCGAGAAGATGTTGAGCTATTTTACTACGGAAAAAGTAGCGAGTAATATTCATCCTATGTCATTTGAAAGTGCACATAACGAAGCAACAAAGGTTTTTTTAAAATATCATTAAAATGAAACAAATTTACCTAGTATCGATTGTAATAGCTATAGTGTGCAGTGGCTGTAAGTATCTGGTAACCCAACCCACTGAAACTATCTATGGAGACGGGACCATGACGCTAAAGTTTATTCAGCTAAATGACGTCTATGAGATCGCTCCACTAAATGGTGGTTTGTATGGCGGATTGGCACGGGTTGCACATATTCGTGATTCTATTAAAAGAACCAATCCCAATACCTATTTGTTTATGGCGGGCGATTTTTTAAATCCATCGCTATTGGGAAGTATGGTGGTAGACGGTGAACGTGTGAACGGCAAACAAATGGTGGAAGTAATGAATGCGATGGAGTTCGATCTGGTTACCTTCGGAAACCATGAATTCGATATTGGCGAAGAAGCACTTCAGAAAAGAATTAACGAATCCGATTTTCAATGGACCTCTGCTAATGTGCGTCATGCGACCGAAAATGGGTTAGAACGATTTAAAAAAGAAATAGAATTTGGCAATGTTCCGGTACCCGATTACTACAGTTTCGTGGCGACAGACACCTTAGGGAACAGTATAAAACTAGGATTTTTTAGTGTTACTTTAGATTCGAACCCACGCGATTTTGTGCATTATGGCGACGTGTACGAAGAGGCCGAACGTGCCTATCGTTTGGTGAAAGACAAGGCAGACGTGGTCTTCGGACTTACGCATGTGTCTATTGAGCAAGACATAGAAATAGCCAAACGTTTGCCTCAGGTTCCTCTTATCATGGGCGGACACGAACACAACAGCATGCTAATTAGAGAGGGGAGAGGACTTATTACTAAAGCAGATGCAAATGCCAGATCCATCTATGTGCATACCGTTACGTATGACCTTGTTACAAATTATGTGCACATACATTCTAAGAATGTGCCCATAACCGATAAGATCCCATCGCAACCTGCCGTAGATCGAATTATAAAAAAATGGAATTCGATATTAGATGAAGAAATGAAAGATATAGTCGTAGATCCAAACGACGTGATCTATGATGCAAACTCTCCCCTTGACGGAACCGATATTGCGAATAGAAGTATTCAAACCAATCTTGGCGAGATTATCTCGCATGCAATGGCCAATTCGTTTACAAAGAAGGCGGATGCTGCTATTTTGAACGGAGGGTCAATTCGTTTAGACGATAATCTATATCGTGCTATAACTCCGGCAGATATATTTAGAGTATTGCCGTTTGGAGGAAAAGTTGTAAAAGTTGATATGAAAGGAAGTCTGTTAACAAAAGTGTTAGATTATGGCGAATCTCAACGAGGAACCGGAGCCTACCTACAGCGATACAATTTGTCGCAGAACAGTACCGGTAATTGGGAACTAAACGGCCGTGCGATTTCTGAAAGAAAAACATACACCATAGCCTTGAGCGATTACCTTTTAAAAGGAATCGATATCCCATTTTTAAAACCAGAGAACGAAGAGATAGTCAAAGTCTATGACACCGAACCAGACGACCTGGCTTACGATATCAGAAAAGCCGTAATTAAACACCTAAAATCGTTAAGTAGATAATTTTAATCCCTATGAAAAAAGCCCTTAAATTTATTGGAATACTTGCGCTGCTCGCATTAATCGCCATTCAATTTATTCGTCCCGATCGAAATGACGGCGGGTACGAAACAGTAATTCCTTTCGAGAATGAAACCAAACCTTCTGTACAAGTAGCTGCGATCTTAAAAGAAAATTGTTACGACTGCCATAGCGATCAAACACAATACCCATGGTATGCCGAAATAGCGCCATTTTCGTTATGGTTGGAGGAACATATAGAACATGGAAAAGGACATTTTAATGTGTCGGAATGGAAATCGTATTCGGTAAAGAAAAAGGATCATAAATTGGAAGAGCTCATCGAAATGGTCGAAGATGGAGAAATGCCGTTAGATTCATATACCTGGATGCATGGTAATCTTCCCGAAGAAGATAAACTACTACTCATTCAATGGGCGACACTATCCAGACTACAGTATAAGGATCAACTCAATATCTCTACGAATCAGTAGGACCCAATTCCGAAGATTTAAAAATTCTATCATTTTTATTTAAAATTAATCTAAATAAATTTGTGTAAGTTCTCATTCACGTGTATTTTTGCGGCTGAAATTAATCATTATTTATATTAAGTCTAAATAAACACACAATGAAGAAGCTTATTTTTACTGCAAGTTTACTAGGTGCTTTTATGGTATCATGTTCAGACGACGATCCGGGAACACCTATTGATAACAATGTAGTTGCCCCTGTAAATTATACTTTTGAACGCGACGGAGAATCGACAGTATCGTTTAGCGGTCAAACAACTCGAATCTTGATGGCCGAAGAAATCGTTGACGCTTTTAAAGATTTTGACAATACTACCGAGACCTCGTTGCAAGCTAAATTTGCTCATGAGGAAGGTGCAAACGATTTTGAAGATCCGGCATTGAACGCTTCCGATAAGAATGTACGTAGTAAAACAGCTGCTTCTAGGGACTTCTTTAATACCAACACCACAGAAGCAACCGCTATTAAAGAAACATTTGAAGGATATATCTCAGACCAAGTAAACGAAGTATTCGTAAACCAAAATGTAGCTGCTGCTCCCGGGACGGCAGGGCAAATAGCTGATGGTTCTTCAGCACGGTATGTCAATGGTAAAGGTCTTGAACTGGACCAAGCTTTTGCAAAAGGACTCATAGGTGCACTTATGACCGATCAGATGTTGAATAATTATTTAGGAACAGCAGTTTTAGACGAAGGTAACAACCGTGAAAACAATGACAACGACATTACCGATGGAGAAAAACCATATACCACAATGGAACACAAATGGGACGAAGCCTATGGGTATCTCTTCGGAA
The DNA here is from genome assembly GCF_003333325.1 of Candidatus Ulvibacter alkanivorans. Taxonomy (GTDB): domain Bacteria; phylum Bacteroidota; class Bacteroidia; order Flavobacteriales; family Flavobacteriaceae; genus Ulvibacter_A; species Ulvibacter_A alkanivorans. Next base: position 52,407 of record NZ_QOLC01000099.1, read on the forward strand.
ACAGTGCCGATGCTGCTTCGCCATTAGCGACCCTTGGAGCAGATGACAGCTTCTTGAACAAATACCTAGGACGCGTAGAAGGAGACTCAGATTTTGCAGGTATAGCTCAAGACATTTTTGACGCCTTTAAGTTAGGTCGTGCGGCCATCGTGGCTAAGAATTACGAAGTTCGCGATCAACAAGCCGCAATAATTCGTCAAAAGATCTCTGAGGTGATCGCAATTCGTGCGGTGTACTACCTACAAAGTGGGAAAACTGCCATCGAGAACCAAGATTTTGGTGGGGCCTTCCACGATCTTTCAGAAGGATACGGTTTCGTATATAGCTTGCGCTTCACACGCAACAACCAAGACGACATGGCATATTTTAGCAGAAGTGAAGTCGATGGATTTATTGATGCGATTATGAACGACGGTGCTAACGGATTTTGGGACGTAACTCCTGAAACTTTAGATACCGTTTCAGAAGCTATTGCGACCAAATTCTCATTTACGGTTGCACAAGCCGCTAACGCAGATTAATTAGTGCATTTAGCCAAAGCAACCGGTTTTTTAGTATAGAAATTGGTTGCTTCTTTCTATTTTTGCACCCCAAAAAATTTTTAAGATGATCAAACGAATAGTAGCAGTATTTTTAATTATAGCAACTTGTTACGCTTGTAGTGAAAGTGACGATTCGGGACCAAACTCACAAGATGAATTCGATCGCTCGGCTATGCTGATTAACTGGGCCGATAATATTATCGTTCCGGCCTACACTAGTTTAGAAGTGGAAAATTCGGCTTTGGTGTCGGCAACCGCAACCTTTACCAATTCGCCAAACGAACAGAACTTGCAAACATTGCGCACTTCTTGGTTGAATGCCTATAGTGCTTTTCAACATGTGTCTATGTTCGAGATCGGATTGGCAGAACAGTTACGATTTAGAGATAGAATGAATACCTATCCTGCTAACGTTAGTGAAATAGAGGGGTTTATTGCCAATGGTACTTACGATTTTTCACTTCCCTCAACCAATGATGCCCAAGGATTTCCTGCTTTAGATTATATGCTTTACGGGTTAGGGTCGAATACTTCGGAAGTCTTAAGTTTTTATGTTTCTAATCCCGATGCATCAAAATACTTGGATTATTTAAACGATCTTGTAAACAGTATTGATACACTTACAAGTGAAGTTCTTACTAATTGGGAAACCGGATTTAGAAATGATTTTGTCGCTAATGACGGGTCATCTGCTTCCGCATCGGTCGATAAATTGACCAACGATTATATTTTATACTACGAAAAAGCCTTACGTGCAGGCAAAATTGGAATTCCGGCCGGTGTTTTTTCAAACGATCCGTTGCCAACCCATGTAGAGGCATTATATGCTCAGGAGGTATCGAAAGAATTGGCCCTTGAAGCACTGGCTGCCACTAAAGGATTTTTTCTTGGGAAGCATCACAATACCAATCAGCAAGGTCCTAGCTTTAAGGCGTATCTCGATTTCCTTAATACCATTAAGAATGGAGAAGACTTAAGTAGTTTGATCGTTGAGCAATTCAACGCTGCCAATGCTGAAATGAGTTCTTTGAATCCAAATTTTGCAGTACAAATACAATCTAATAACTCCGCAATGCTACAAACCTATGATGCCTTACAACGTAACGTGATCTTACTAAAAGTCGATATGTTGCAAGCGCTTAGCATTGATGTTGATTTTGTGGATACAGACGGCGATTAATGCAAGCTAACATCAGCACATACCTTGCTAAGAAGACAGAGGCCGCCCCATTGGCGGTCTTTCGTATTTTCTTTGGGTTGATGATGTTTGCAAGCATTGTGCGATTTTGGGCAAATGGATGGATTGAAAAACTATACCTGGAGCCTGATTTTCATTTTAAATATTATGGTTTTGAATGGGTGCAGCCATTAGGTGAACTTACCTATTTACTCTTTGTGGTTTGTGCGCTTAGCGCGCTTATGATCGCCATAGGCTATAGGTATAGAATCTTTATAGTTTTGTTCTTCCTCAGTTTTACCTATATCGAGTTGATGGATAAAACAACCTACCTAAATCACTATTATTTTATTAGCTGTCTCGCTTTCTTACTGTTGCTTCTTCCGGCAAATGTCTATTATGCGGTAGACGCCAAGCTGGGGAAAGCGAAAACCTCCTATTATGTTCCGGCGTGGACGATCGATTCGATAAAAATCTTATTGTGCATCGTGTACTTTTACGCCGGCTTGGCAAAACTAAACAGTGATTGGCTCGTAGAGGCGATGCCACTGAAAATATGGCTGCCTTCTAAGTATGACCTTCCCTTATTGGGAGATGTACTGCAACAGGAATGGCTGCACTACGCTTTTAGTTGGTCTGGGGCAGTATACGATCTGGCCATTCCATTTCTACTGCTATGGCGAAAAACCAGATGGTTTGGCTTTGTATTGGTCGTATTGTTTCATTTGTTAACGCGCGCGCTGTTTCCCATAGGAATGTTCCCTTACATAATGATCGTAAGTGCGTTGATATTTTTTGACCCCAAATTTCATCACAAAATCTTAAATGGCTTCTCTAAGCTCATCGGATTTTCAAAAATAGCGTACGATAACGTATTGAAGTCGACCGTTTTCACAAATAGCAAGAGGCATGTACAGCGTTACCTTGTGCTACTGTTCTTACTATTTCAATTGGTTTTCCCATGGCGATATTTAGCCTATTCTAATGAGTTGTTCTGGACAGAAGAAGGCTATCGTTTTTCTTGGCGCGTCATGCTGATGGAAAAGGCCGGTTACGCACAATTTAAAGTGGTCGACACCATAAGTAAAAAGCAGTTCTACGTAGACAACTCCGATTTTTTATCACCACTACAAGAGAAACAAATGAGTACTCAGCCCGATTTTATCTTGGAGTATGCACACTTCTTAGGAGAACATTTTAAAGTACAAGGCCATAAGAATCTAGCGGTTTATGTAGAGAGTTACGTGGCATTGAACGGGCGACTAAGTCAGCCTTATATCGATCCAACAACTAATTTACTCGAAGAAAAGGACAGTTTTAAACAGAAAGATTTTATTCTGCCTTTTAACGACAACATCAAAGGTTTATAATATGAAATATTATTTCTGTTTTCTTTTCCTAATCATTTCCTTCACTGCTAAGGGTCAATTTACTGTTAGTGGTATGGTAAGAGCAGAGAATACAAATCTCCCAATTTCTGAAGCAGAAGTCTATCTCACCAATTTATCAAAAAGTACGACTACCGATTCGGAAGGCCGTTTTATGTTCGAAGATATCCCACAAGGAGAACATACCATTGTGGTTTTTAACTACGAATACGAGATCGTTGAACAGCCAATTGTTGTTGCTGCTAACACTACTGTGAATTTTGAACTTTCGCTCTTGGGCGAAACACTTTCCGAAGTAGTAATCACAAAGCGAAAAGAGCGCATATTTGCATTAAAACAATTGCGTGATGTGGAAGGAACCGCTATCTACGCAGGGAAAAAAAGTGAAGTGGTGGTAATGGACAACCTTACTGCAAATCTCGCTACAGGTAACGCTCGTCAAATTTATGCACAGGTAGTAGGATTGAACATTTACGAAAACAACGATGCCGGACTTCAACTTAATATTGGAGGTCGTGGGTTAAACCCGAATCGTACGGCGAATTTCAACACCCGTCAAAACGGATATGATATCTCTGCCGATGTGTTGGGATATCCTGAAAGTTATTATACGCCACCGGCTGAAGCAATAGAGCAGATCGAAGTAGTTCGTGGAGCGGCCTCGTTGCAATATGGAACACAATTTGGCGGATTGATAAATTTTAAACTCAAACAACCGAATCCATCCAAACCTATCGAATGGATCTCTAGACAAACAATCGGGAGTTACGACTTGTTCACCAGCTTTAATAGTCTGAGTGGAACCGTAGATAATGTGAGTTATTACACCTATCTTAATTATAAGACTGGAAACGATTTTAGGCCTAACTCTCAGTTTGATTCGTATAATGCCTTCGGAAAGATTGCGTATGCCATTGATGATCGAACTACAGTATCAGGCGAGTTCAGTTATTTGAACTACTTGGCACAACAGCCGGGCGGATTAACCGATAGCCAGTTTGAAGAAGATCCTACCTTTAGTAACCGAACCCGAAATTGGTTTAAGGTCGACTGGAAACTGTACGCATTGCTATTAGAACATGAAGTCTCCACAAAAACAGAGCTTAGTCTTAATCTTTTTGCTTTAGATGCATCGCGTAAAAGCGTTGGGTTTCGTGAAAATCGCGTTTCACAAAATGACGACCTAGATGCCCCTCGAGAACTAATTGTAGGCAATTTTAGAAATTGGGGAGCAGAAGGTCGCTTTTTAACTCGGTATAACCTACTGGACGAAGAACATACGTTGTTGTTAGGGGTCAAGTACTATCAGTCTAATAATGAAGAACGACAAGGACCCGGGACCAACGGAAGCGATGCTGATTTTAGTTTTGCAGACGATCAATATCCCAATTACCCAAGACAGAGTAATTTTACATTTCCGAATCTAAATTTGGCATTTTTCGGCGAAAACATTTTTCAGCTTTCCGATCGTTTTTCGGTTACACCGGGGTTTAGAGTGGAGTATATAAAGACGGAGAGTGAAGGGTTTTATAAGCGCATCAATTTTGACAATGCTGGAAATCCCATCCTGAACGAAACGATTCCCGATAACCGAGTGTTCGACAGGGCGTTTGTACTGGCCGGAGTCGGGCTAAGTTATAAGGCAAATTCTTCGTTGGAGTTCTACGGAAATTTTAGTCAGAATTACCGATCGGTTACTTTTAACGACATCCGAATTACCAATCCGTCGCTCACGGTAGACCCGAACATAACCGATGAAAAAGGCTACACGGCCGATTTAGGTGTTCGAGGTAGGTTCAATCGATTGGTTTCGTACGATGTTAGTGCATTTTTCTTAAGCTATGAAGATAGGCTCGGGGTAATTCTAAGAGCAGTAAGCGACATACAACAAGAACGTTTCCGAGGAAATATTGGAGATGCGGTTACCTACGGTCTTGAAAGTTTTATCGATTGGAATGTTTGGAATACGTTTTCAGAAAACAGAGAGGTTCGATTTAGTGTCTTTTCTAACGTAGCATTAACCGATTCAGAGTATACAGCTTCCGAAGAAAACAATGTGACCGGTAACAAAGTAGAATTTATCCCTGCTATCAACCTAAAGACGGGAATAAACTTTGGGTATAAAGACTTTTTAGGAAGTTTTCAATACACATATTTAAGTAAACAATTTACCGATGCCACTAATAGTGAACGCGATTTTCAGAGTCAGAGCGGAATTGTTGGAGAAATCCCTGCCTATGACATACTTGACGCTTCTTTTAGTTACACATATAAGTGGTTTCGATTAGAGGCGGGGATAAATAACCTATTGGATTCCAGTTATTTTGTGCGTAGGGCCACCGGATATCCTGGTCCGGGGATTATTCCTAGTCAGCCAAGAACCTATTACGCAGGGATCCAATTCAAACTGTAGGGCTTTTTGAAGCAGAAGCCTGATAATAATGCGATTTTGTACTTATTTAATTGTATATTTGCACGCAATTAAACAGTAACCCCTTTCCGGTACTTCGGAAGTTAATTTAATTGCGATGACTGCACACAACGACAAAATTCTTGGAGAAGGCCTAACATACGATGATGTTTTATTAGTGCCTGCTTATTCTGAAGTATTACCACGCGAGGTTAGCATTAAAACTCAGTTTAGCCGAAACATTTCATTAAACGTTCCTATAGTTTCTGCGGCTATGGACACCGTAACCGAAAGTGCAATGGCCATTGCCATAGCCAGAGAAGGCGGGATAGGTGTACTGCACAAGAATATGACCATAGAGCAACAAGCTGCTGAGGTGCGTAAGGTAAAACGGGCCGAAAGCGGAATGATACAAGATCCGGTCACCTTGCCAAAAACTGCGACCGTAGGAGACGCACAAAATACAATGCGAGAATACAGCATTGGTGGAATTCCAATTACCGACGACAACGGTACTTTAATAGGAATTGTGACCAATCGCGATTTACGTTTTGAAAAGAACTACGACCGTTCTCTCAATGAAGTAATGACTTCCGATAATTTAGTAACAGTTGCAAAAGGTACTTCTCTTAAGGAAGCTGAAATTATACTACAAAAGAACAAAATTGAAAAACTTCCGGTCGTAGACGATAATGGAAAATTATTGGGACTTATTACCTTTCGCGATATTACCAAACTAACCCAAAAACCAATGGCCAATAAAGATGAGTATGGTCGGTTGCGTGTGGCTGCGGCCCTTGGTGTCACTGCCGATGCAGTAGACCGCGCAGAGGCATTGGTAAATGCACAAGTTGATGCTGTGATTATCGATACTGCTCACGGTCATACCAAAGGAGTGGTAATGGTCTTGAAAGAAGTTAAAAAACGATTTCCAAATTTAGAGGTGGTCGTTGGTAATATTGCAACCGCAGAGGCTGCTAACTATTTGGTAGACGCTGGCGCCGATGCAGTAAAAGTTGGGATCGGTCCTGGATCAATTTGTACGACTCGAGTTGTCGCCGGAGTTGGGTTTCCACAATTCTCTGCAGTATTAGAAGTGGCAGCTGCTATAAAAGGGAGTGGCGTGCCGGTGATCGCTGACGGAGGGATTCGCTATACGGGTGATATCCCAAAGGCAATTGCTGCCGGAGCCGATAGTGTGATGTTAGGTTCATTGCTTGCAGGTACTAAAGAATCACCGGGAGAAACGATCATCTACGAAGGTAGAAAATTTAAATCGTATCGCGGAATGGGCTCTGTTGAAGCTATGAAGCAAGGTTCTAAAGACCGGTATTTCCAGGATGTGGAAGACGATATCAAAAAATTAGTTCCCGAAGGGATTGTAGGGCGTGTGCCTTACAAAGGTGAACTGTTAGAAAGTATGACCCAATTTATTGGCGGATTAAGAGCCGGTATGGGGTATTGTGGAGCTAAGGATATAGCGGGTTTAAAAGATAATGGTAAATTCGTGAAAATTACGGCTTCAGGTATACACGAAAGCCACCCTCATGATGTAACCATCACGAAGGAGGCTCCTAATTATTCTCGATAAATTTATTCTTTTTCAGGATCGAGCGAAACACCAAGTTGCTTTAATACTAAGACAGTAATATCGTAATCTTCGTCTATGTATACGAGCGAATCATCGATCTGCAATACTTGTGTGTAGTCTAGTTCTTTCGCTATTGCTTCAATTGCTACGCCTATTTTCTTGTACAAGGGACGTAACACTTCATCACGTTTTATCGTAATAAGTTTTGCACCGTTTTGACGAAAATTATTGATGTCATTTTCGGTGGTAATGATCGCTTGCTGTTTTTCTTGTTTCTGTTTTAAGGTAAACGTTGCTTCATTATCCTGATAGTCTTTTATCAAGACCTCATACTCGGCCAATTTTGCCTCCAAATCGGTATCTAATTGCGTACCGTATTTCTCGATTTCTGCTTGAGCTGCTGTGAATTCTGGCATTTTAGAAAGCACAAAATCCACATTGATCGTACCTACCTTGCTCTGTGCGAAACCACTAAGACACAGAAACATAAAAATTACATTTAAAAATTTCATTTTAATACATTTAAATTCGACGCAAAATTACTATAATTTTTGCGATTAAAAGACGGTTACGATTTTGAGTTGTTACAAAATGCAATTATAAATCTTAGCTGTAGCTATTCCACGATAAGATTACTACTGCCTATGAATTTAGGAGGTAAAACCAATTAGGTAAACCGTTTTAAGATCGATTGTTATTCGTTGTATAGTTGGCCGCGATTAGGTTTTAAGGATATGCGAAGCGCATTCATATGTTGTTTTTCAACCACTAAAAAGGCAATAAAATGAGAAGGAGAAAGTTGCTGGGTGCCGGTTAGTGTATGCTTAAGTTGTTCGGTCTGAGCGTATTCTTCTAAATGTTTGGCATGGTGTAAGGCAATTGGTTCGGCATTGGGTCCCCTAAAATCCCATATTAATTTAACGCGATCTTTCATTGTTCGTCGGCTACTGACGTACCATTTTCGGCAAAATTCTTAAAATTGATCATGAATTTTTTCGATTGTTTCTTAAACGCGCCTGGCATTAAGAACCCCATTAATTTCATACCGAAGCCAGCAAACTGAAATTCACTTTCCGAGATCCACTTTGTCTTATTTTCGCCTACTTCTTCAAAATAGTTTCGTTGCATGTTATGTACTCCTTTAGTGTCGTAGGTAGCATGAAACTCAGATGGGAATTGGTTTTTGATGATCGTTTCTACCATGCTCATTTCCCTTTTACCCATTTTATAATCTAATTTCATCTTAGCACCTTCTTTCCCCGGTATACCACTTATCATCTCGTAGTCCAAGAGTCCTCTCTGCCAATGTTTCATATTATCGGGGTTGTCCATTTTTTTAATTACTTCCTCTCGAGGTAAGTCGATGATAATTTCGATTGTATACTTCATATCAATTAATTTGGTTGTGGATATAAAATTACACAATTTTCGGCACAGTATATGTGTAAGAGGATACACTATATTGATAGGCTGTAACGTTAGATGGAATAGTCTTGCGTAACCGTAGCTTTTTGCTATTTTTGCCAAGCTTTATTACACGTTAAATGTTTACTGAAATGAACAGAAAATTAGCATTAATTCTTGGGTTTCTTTGTGCCGTTGTCACGGTACAGGCTCAAAACGAAAGTGATGTGTTGTTGACGATAGATGGTGATCCTGTCTATGCCTCTGAATTTAAGCGCGTTTATACCAAGAATCTCGAACTTGTTCAAGATGAGAGTCAGAAGAATGTCACGGGCTATTTGGATCTATTTATCGATTACAAATTAAAGGTCGCCGAAGCGTATGCACAAAATTTAGATGAAGCGCCATCGTATCAAAAAGAATTTGCGAAGTATGAAGAACAACTGTCACGAAATTATATCTTCGAAGATAAGGTTACCGAAGAACTAACCAAAGAAGCTTACGAACGAGGCTTGGAAGAAATTGAAGCTTCTCATATCTTGATTCGTGCCGACTATAATAGTGTGCCGCAGGATACATTAAAAGCGTATAATAAAATAGCTGAGATAAGAGAAAGAGCTATAGCGGGTGAAGATTTTGCGTCATTGGCCAAAGAACTTTCAGAAGAACCCGGAGCCAAAGAACGCGCAGGTTATTTAGGGTATTTTAGTGTTTTTTCCTTGGTGTACCCATTCGAATCTATGGCCTATGCAACTCCGGAAGGTGAAATATCTGAGATAGTTCGTACGCAGTATGGATATCATATTATTTATGTACAGGACCGTAGAGAACGCTCTCCTAAGATTGAGGTCTCTCATATCATGATTTCTGAAAATAAGGGTCCACGAACTTTTGACCCTGAAGAGCGAATTAATGAGATCAATACATTATTAGCACAAGGAGAGAGCTTTGAAAGTTTGGCCAAACAATTTTCAGATGATACCAACTCGGCCAAAAGAGGTGGAAAGTTAAATCCTTTTGGAAAAGGGGAGCTCCGCTCAAAGATATTTGAAGAGAAAGCCTTGGAACTGTCTAAACCGGGCGAATTATCGAAGCCGTTTAAATCTGAATTTGGTTGGCATATCGTTCGATTTGATGGTCAACTGCCTATTGAAACCTTCGAAGAAAAGCAACCGGAGCTCGAAAAACGAGTAAAGGAAGGTTCACGATCTAAGATAATTGTAAATGCCGTGAATAAGGTGATCAAGGATCGCTACGGATTTGAGCATGGTGAACCATATCTCCCGTTCTTTGAGAATTATGTGACCGATAGTATTATGAAAAGAAAATGGGAATATGTGCCTATTTCTTCTGAAGATGACAAGCTATTGTTCAAAATTGGCGACAATAATGTTACCTATAACGATTTTGCAAGCTTTGTAAACGAGAATCAAAAAAGAAGACGTTTGCCTGCTACCAAACGCGCTATTCTTATTCAGTTGTACGATGAGTTCGAAACTCGTGAATTGAAACAATATTTCAGAAAAAGATTAGAACAAGAAAATGAAGAATATGCCGGCGTGATTGGTGAGTATAGAGATGGATTGCTAATTTTTGATGTAATGAACAAGAACATCTGGAAAACGGCGAAGAACGATTCAATTGGATTGCAAGAATTCTTTCAGAAAACCAATGCCAACTATGTTTGGAAGCAACGTGTAGATGCAAGTATCCTTACGGCCACCGATAAAACTACCGCCGCTCGTGTTCAAGCCATGTTGCAGCAAGGAAAAGCAGCAGAAGAAGTTAAGGAAGAACTGAACACGAACGACAGCCTAAATGTGATCCTTACAACGGGTATTTTTGAGATCGATGAAAAGGATCTACCACCAAATCTAGAGGTCGCAGAAGGAGTTTCAAAAATATATCCTAACGAAGATACGTTTGTGGTAGTAAAGGTTAATAAAATTTTTCCGCCGGGAAATAAATCATTAGAAGACGTAAAGGGGCGCGTTATAAATGCCTATCAAACCTATCTCGAGGAACAATGGATGGAAAGTCTTCGGAAAAAATACAAGGTGGAAATAAATAAAAAGGTGCTTAAAAAGCTTCAGAAAGAATTAGACTCTTAATGCGGAAATTGCTGTATATATGTGTAATGTGTAGTCTGTTGGTCGCTTGTGATTATTTTAAACAAGATACCGAGAAGATTCCCGTAGCACGCGTTAATGACACTTTTTTATATGAAGAGGATATAAAGGCGTTACTGTCTGAAGATGCTTCCGAAGAAGACAGCACGCTTATTGTAAGTAGCTATATCACTCGCTGGGCCACACAACAGTTACTAATAGACCAAGCGAAGATCAATCTTTCCGAAGACAAACTGGAATCCTACGATAAACTGGTTCGAGAATATAAGAATGACCTGTATACGGAAGCGTATAAAAATGTGATCGTATCGAAGCAATTGGATAGCACGGTTTCTGAAGAAGAATTTATTGCCTATTACGAACAGAACAAGGACAATTTCAAGCTCAACGACGACCTAGTAAAAGTTCGCTATATACATGTAATCGACGGATTTACGAACTTGGCTGCAACGAAGCAAAAATTTAGTCGTTTTAATAAAGAGGATCAAGAAGCGTTAAATGCGTTGAGCATTCAGTTTACTTCGTATAATTTTAACGACTCGACTTGGGTGAAAAAAGAAGCGTTAATTGAGGCGTTGCCCATTCTGAAGACAGAAGAACAAAATTTGATAAAAAATTCGAATACCATACAGTTACAAGACTCATTAGGAGTATATTTGGTGAAAATTGAAGATGTACTTACCACCAACGATGTTGCTCCTCTGTCTTTTATTAAACCAACCATCAAACAAATAATTTTAAACAAACGAAAGCTAGAGCTTATCAGGAAACTGGAAAAAGATATAACTAAGGATGCTATTAAAAACAACAAATTTGAAACGTATTAAATCAACATCATTCCTACTAATGCTAATGGTCGTTGGGCTATCCTACTCGGTTACAGCACAAGAGGTGGTTACGGCAGATAGTACAGGTGTCGTAACATCGGCAGCTGAATCCACCAAAGTAGTGGTTGAAAAAGATACAGTTAAAACGCCATTTAAAAGGTATAAGGCCGAAGGTGTAACAGCGGTGGTAGGTGACTATGTTATTTTAGATAGTGACATCGACAAGAGTTACATCGAATTACAGCAACAGGGAATTTCGATAGAAGATGTCTCTCGCTGTCAGCTGTTGGAAAAACTTCTAGAGGATAAGCTATATGCGCATCACGCCAAGCAGGATAGTATTATTGTAAGTGATGCCGAGATCAATGCTCAGATCGACCAACAAGTTCAATATATGATTAGTGAGTTGGGAAGCGCAGAGAAAGTTGCGAATTATTACCGTAAAGAAAATATAGGCGAGTTAAAATCTGAGTTGTTCGAAGTGAACAAAACAATTCGTCTCGCTAGTGAGATGCAGCGTAAGATTGTTTCTGAAATAGAAGTAACTCCTGAAGAAACCAGAGAGTTCTTCTTTTCAATTCCCGAAGAGGAACGTCCTGTGTTTAGTGCCGAAGTAGAAGTAGCACAGATCGTGATCGAACCGGAAGTGACCGAAACGGCACGAAAAAATGTGATCGACCGCCTAAACCAAATGCGGGTAGATATCGTGGAGAACGGAGCGAGCTTCGCTACCAAGGCGGTATTGTATTCTAAGGATGGAAGTGCTCAAAAAGGAGGGTTGATAGAAGGAGTTACACGAACTGCGCCTTTGGCGAAAGAATTCAAGGATCAGGCTTTCTCATTGTTAGAGGGAGAAGTAAGCGAACCCTTTGAAACTGAATTTGGCTATCATATTTTATACGTTGAAAAGATTCGAGGCCAAGAAGTAGATGTGCGACACATCATCTTATTTCCGGAGGTAAGTCAGGTGACCATAGATAAAGCAAAAGCTGAGATCGAATCGATTCGAGAAAAAATCGTAAATGGAGAAATGACCTTTGCCGAGGCCGCTCGTGAATACTCTCATGAACAAGAAACTAAGAACAACGGTGGTCAGTTGGTAAATCCGGTAACGGGCGATACGCGTTTCGATCTTACCAAAATGGATCCGGCATTAAGTGCTCAGGTATACAATCTTAAAAACAATGAGGTTTCTAAGGTTTACAGCGACCGAGACTACACCGGAAAGAGTAAATTCAAGATCCTAACAGTGACCAATCGATACGATGAACATACGGCAGATTACGCGAAAGATTACGAGAAGATAAAAGAATTGGCACTAAAAGAAAAGCAGATAAAAGCCATAAAAGAATGGCAAAATGAAAAAATCAAAGAAACTTATGTGAATGTAAATGAGGACTATCAGTCATGTGAGTTTGCCGGAGATTGGACTAAAAAGTAAATAAATTTATGTCAGACGTAACAGCAGTAGAACAACTCGTAACAAAATACAATGCCCTTCGTACAGAGATCAAAAAAGTGATCGTTGGGCAAGATGAAGTAGTTGAAGAAGTGTTGCTTTCCATTTTTTCGGGAGGGCATGCACTGCTTATTGGTGTTCCCGGTTTGGCAAAGACCTTACTTGTAAATACCATTGCGCAAGCATTGGGATTACAGTTTAAACGAATTCAATTTACTCCAGATCTTATGCCGAGTGATATCTTAGGATCTGAAATACTAGATAAGGATCGCGAATTTAAATTTATAAAGGGACCTATATTCGCCAATATCATTTTGGCCGATGAGATCAACCGTACACCTCCTAAAACGCAAGCAGCCTTACTGGAGGCAATGCAGGAACGTGCGGTGACCGTGGCAGGGAATCATTATAAATTAGCGTTGCCGTATTTTGTGCTGGCTACACAAAACCCAATAGAACAAGAAGGAACCTACCCTTTACCGGAAGCGCAATTGGACCGTTTCATGTTCGCAGTAAATTTGGATTATCCGTCTTTTTCAGAAGAGGTGGAAGTTGTAAAATCTACAACTTCAGGCGATGTTTCCGAAGTGAATTCCTTATTTACAGCACAAGAGATCATCGACTACCAACAATTAATTCGTCGTATTCCAGTAGCCGATAATGTTATCGAATACGCAGTGACATTAGTTGGCAAAACACGACCAAAAAGTCAGGCCGCACCTCAAAATATTAAAAATTATATCGATTGGGGGGCAGGCCCGAGAGCCTCTCAGAATTTGATCTTGGCAGCAAAAGCCAATGCGGCACTTAGAGGAAAGTTCTCACCAGATATAGAGGATGTCCAAAAAGTGGCGACCGGGATACTGCGTCATCGAATGATTAAGAACTACAAAGCGGAAGCAGAAGGCCTCTCGATTGAAGAAATAATTCACAGCTTATTTTAATTTTACTATTTTCATCGAGTACAAACGCTAGCGTAACTCATGAATATTAGTCATAAAAAGCGAAATGTCGGCCTGGATCTGGCACGAACCATTGCTATTTTACTAGTGTTATTTGCTCACACGCGTTGGATTAGCGACCATTACCCCACAACCGTAGATTATGCAATGCGCCTAAGTGGTACCATTGGTGTTGAGGTCTTTTTTATAATTAGCGGGTTCTTAATAGGGAAGATTATTTTACGCGAAATTCAACAGCCTGAATTTTCATTCTCTAATATCAAAAAGTTCTTATTTCGAAGATGGTTTCGAACCTTTCCAAATTATTATTTGTTGCTATTTGTAAACATCGTAGTTTGGTACAGTATCTATGGTGCTTTGCCACAACAACTCTATCGCTATTTTCTATATATACAAAACGTAACAGATACGTCCCTTCCGTTTTATCGCGTTTCTTGGAGTTTAGCCGTAGAACAATTCTCATATATTATTGGTCCTTTCCTTTTATATGGGCTCATCTATTTTTTTCCGAAGAAGAACAGAAATACATTCTATCTGTACGTTACTATTTTTATTATTCTTTGCTTTAGTGCTACCAAGGTGTATTTTTATTATACCGAAACTCTAACAGATATCGTTGATTGGAACGAATCAATTCGGAAAGTACTTATCTATAGATTGGATGTAGTGTACTATGGATTCTTATTACGATATTTTTACAACACCAAACGAGCTTGGTTGCTTCGGCATAAAAAACCACTATTGCTTATAGGATTAGCAATTATTATGATGCTGCATGTATTTCGTGTGCCATTGGGAATTACCGTAGCTAACTCACCCGCCTTTATGATTATTTTGTACCTACCGATAAATTCGTTGGCGATCGCATGTCTAATGCCATACCTGGATACTATGAAGATTAGATCGAAATCGGTGGTGACGTTTGTAACAACCATTAGTTTGATATCTTATTCGTTGTACTTACTTCATTATACGATTATTTTACATTCGCTAAAGGCGCTTTTCCCTTCGGAAGCATTGCGCGGTTTCACCTTATGGGCCTATACTTTTTTATATTGGGGGCTCACGATTGTGCTTTCCTACCTATTGTATGTGTATTTTGAAAAACCAGTAACCGATTTGCGCGATTCTCCAAAAGTGAAACGGC
>NZ_QOLC01000105.1 GCF_003333325.1 Candidatus Ulvibacter alkanivorans
TCTTATCAAATAAGTATAAGGATCTTTAACAATACTTGGGTCATCGTTGTTAGCAACCAGTTTCTCTATAGCATCTTTTGCAGTTCCTCCCGGAAACTCCGAAGCCAATATACTTCTGGCCTTACCGGCTGAACCAAGCTCTTCGGTAAGCTGACTACGCAATGTCGCATCTTCAGCAGTGGTAGAGAACGCCCATAATTCTACGGGGCTGATTGTGCTGAACAAATATTGAGAATACTGACCATTTTTTGTCACAAAGTTATATACAAAAGGCACACCTTTCTTACGTGGACCATTCAAATAACTTTTTACAATATCCGTAGTTGTAAAGTTCAAATTAAATCTCTTTGCAACTTCTCTATAACTGGAGCCACCACTCATGATGAAGGTTCCTGTTGCTATATCAATCATATTGTCGTCAAAGTCAGTATGTATTTGTGATGCAAGCACAACCTGTAAGTTCCACTTACGACCCTCACGCATATCCGTTAATACCTGCTCTCTTACAGAAGGCACTGTAGATGTTCTATGGAATTCGTCCATACACAATCTTTTCTTGGTTTGACGAATTTTCTTCGCTCTGTCCAAGTGATACTTTCTATAAAGTGGAGGACAGTCATTTGCGAACTCTTTGCTCAATTTGTAGTTTTTACCAACAACGTGACGCGCAAGCATGTACATAATACCAGTCTGCTTACTAGCACTTGGCCCACCTGACTTTGCAACTTCATCAAGGTCAAGAGAGATGACACGAGAATCTGCCAAATCAAACACAGTTGGGCTGTTCAAAATCTTAAACTGATTCACGGCCTCAGATATAGAACGCTGGAAAATTTCCAACATGCTTTCTCTTGTCTCTACTTCAGGTTTAGAATACAAATCTTTTATTGAAGGAGAGTTCTGTGCTATATCAACACACTCTTCAAGCAAAGGAACAGCATATTTTTGAGCCTGAGCAGCTTCATGCTTATGCCCTAAGTCGAAAAGCTTATCGACAACTTCCCACCAACTCATATCGTCACCTTTTGCATCAACACCGTAAGTATGAAGTATCTCATCTACTTTCTTTGAAAGATTAGGAATATACTTTTTAGGCTCATTTTCATCAGAAAAATAATCGTAAACAGCGTCTATAACAGCACCAGCCATATTTTCAGAAGAAGCATAAGGCTTTTCTTGACCTGCTGGAGTCATTAGTAGCGTCAAAAAGTTTGTCAAGAACATTCTGTCTGCTGGTGTTGGGTGTCTGAATCCTAATTGGGTATCAAATACGTTTATTGCGTATTCATTTGTATTTTGAATTCTTTCATATATAGCAAGATGCTTTTGGGAT
>NZ_QOLC01000020.1 GCF_003333325.1 Candidatus Ulvibacter alkanivorans
TGCTACGAGAAGGTACTGGTCGATTATTACTGTGAAATACCTGATCTCAGTCTTTATAAAATCATTAAACTCACGCAAAGCTTGGATTAATACATGCTTTATATCGCCAATGTCAGCACAGAATATAAACTTAAAGGATTGCAGGACTATGAAGTTCGTGTTGGCTCTCAACAACGATTTCGTAAAATTGGGCAATTCTCTCACAATGCCGATGAAACAATTGCTAGCTTCTTTTTGAAAGCGGCAGCAGCTATTGAAGCTTTTTCTCCCGGCTCTGATATTATGCAAGCCTTGCTCGAAACAACCACCAATCCTGAAAACAAGCCAAAATTAAATCTTGTTGCCTTAATTATAGCTAATGTTTCAGAGAATTATCAACAAGGCGGTGTACAAAAATACGAGGCAAGACGCTTGTGTGATAACAAAGAAACCAATTTTCAGGAAACGTTGGCAAGTTTTGAGCACCTTTATGAAGAGGGTGCTACCGAATGTTTTCTTAAAGCGGTTAAAGCTATTGATCCTGTTGTTAAAAACATTGATTACAAAAGCATCATTGAAAATCTTCCAAAATCTAAAAAATCCACCAAGAGGAATAAAAAATATGTCTGAAAAATTTAATGCCGTTATTCATTGCAGAGACAGTCTGGAAAATAAAAACAGTCTGTTTGGTTTTGTTGTTTATGAAGGCGACGATCCCGTTGTTAAAGAGATGTATCAAAAAACACATGACAAAATTAAAAAAGAGTTCGGCGACAATGATGAATTAACCTTATGTCGAATCCACAAAACAAAAAAAGAATTTGAAGCTCTTCATCAAATCCTCTCCAAATCTTACGGTTACCAAACATCAGAGATTAAAAGTCAGGACTTTGAGGACTGGGTTTTTGAGGCTTTTGCGTCAGAAAACATGAGTCGAGAAGAATTCGACAAATTCAGAGAGTTATCAAAAGAAGACAATCAGTAATCAAAAAAAGCTGCTATAAAGCAGCTTTAATGAACCATAATATAAAGTCTTTCACCACGTTCTGGGTCAATCGAAATACGCACTTTTCGTCCATTATGAGTTGTGTAGTAAATGCTTTTTGAAAAGACATCTTTTTCGATTTCAGCACCTAACTTTTCAACAAGCGCATCGGTTATTTTTCGGGCCATTTCTTTTGACGAACGAGTTTTAGACTCCAAGTATATTCCATAACGATTAACTTCGTAGCGACGATGTAATGGATCTCGTTCTATTCTAACTTTTTGACCATACAAAGCATTTGTCATTTTGTACAATAGATTTAATGTTCGGGCTTTTTCGTTAATACTGGCCATAAGAACTC
>NZ_QOLC01000054.1 GCF_003333325.1 Candidatus Ulvibacter alkanivorans
TGACGAGAGAACACCTTCCGAAGAAAACACACCGACACCCTTAAAGATTGGTGATATGTATGAGGGTGGTATGGATTTTTTTATTGATGAAACTGGCGAACATGGACTCATTGCTGCTACGGAAGACCTAGACAGATTTCCAGACATTTGGGGCTGTGTTGCCTCAATGAGCTCAACAGCACAGCAAGTTGCAATTGCAACAGCAACGACAAATACCCGTTCGATTGTATCAAACTGCCCAGATGAGAATACGGCTTCTAAATGGTGTGCCGAATTAGAGTTGAATGGTTTTAACAACTGGTATTTACCGTCTATTAATGAATTGGAAGTAATGTATATACACAAAAATGCGATAGTTAATTTTGAGCAATCTGATCCCGAAAACAGTATCTATATGTCTTCTTCGGAATCGCTACCAGATGGAGATGAAGGGTATTACAAATGTTATGTATCTGATTTTAGTGCCACTCTCCTGCTAGCGGCCACGAGGAAAGTAAACACAAGTAAAGGTAACAACTCATTAAAAGCACGACCAGTTAGATCGTTTTAAGTACTATGTAACACCACATTTGTTGACAGAAAAACAACTTATACAAGCCTGTTGTAAACGTGACCGAAAGGCACAGCGAATCTTATACGAATCGTATAAGGACTCACTCTTTATGACCTGCTGCAAATACAGTAGGAATGACACGGAAGCTGAAGATGTATTTCATGACGTGTTCATTACCATATTAGATAAAATTAAGACGTATAAAGGCAAAGGATCCTTCGAAGGATGGATGAAACGTATTGCCATATTTAAATCGATAGACCATTATAAATCTAGAAAAGAGATTCCGATGGAAATACAGGAGAACCAACTAACCGAACCTTCGACCGAACTAGATTTAGGACGTGTTTCTATCGATGTTATACTATTGGCGATTCAACAATTACCCGACCAATATAGAATAGTTTTCAACTTATATCAGTTGGATGGATTCACACATAAAGAAATTGCTTCCATGCTAGCCATACATGAGGGTACTTCTAAATCGAATTACCATCGCGCCAAAGCTTTACTTCGGAAAAGCTTAGCCAAAGAACAAATGTCCACTAATAAAAAGACATCGAATTATGGAGCGTAAACAAGATATTGGATCTAAAATAGAACAGCGGTTAACCGGCACACAAAAAGCGCCTAGCGAACGAGTCTGGGAACGTATTAACACCTATCTTGACGAAGAAGAACAACAAAGACGCAAATTACATCTTTGGTGGTATATTACAGGCGGATTAGGATTAGCCATTTTAGTTATTTTTAGTGTGAATTGGTTGCTGCCGTACCACGAACAGCCGTCACTTAGATCGAACCCACCTGTAACCACCACAGAAGGCAATAACGAGGATATAAATAACGAAACGATCCCTATCGATTCAATTCAGTTGAAGCCATTACAGATTCCTACAGCGATTACTTCAGAAAAAAGAAACGACACTACTAATCTACTTCAGCTAAATCAATCAACCAACCAAGATAAACGACCAATTACCTACCAAATAACCGCTGATGATTTGCCTAATACGATTGACAAAGCAATTACCCAAGCTCAAAATAATAATGTTCAAGAGAAGACAACAGCTCCTACAACTACAAATACTAAGAATGTGGATAACACCATTACTTCTGTGTCAAGCAATGATCGAAACCAAGACAGCGAAAAGAAGTTAATAGGAGATTTTAATAAGTCTGAAGATGTTACTAGCACAAAAGAAACTGCAATTTCAGAAAGACAACAGGCTAAAAAGGTATTAGACAGCCTCAAGGCCGATAGAGATAGAAAACTAGCAGAACGTATTACAAAAAAAAGGAGTATTTCGATGGAAGAAACTGCGAAATCGGATTCCATCGAAAATCAAAGAAAAAATCCGTGGAGTGTTTCAGCTATAGCCGCTCCTGTTCTTTTTGAAGCTTCGCGGAATGGTTCGACTATCGATCAAGAATTGGTTGGAAAAGATAAATCTGCTCGTATTAATTTTGCGTATGGGCTTGGTGTTCATTTTGCGCTGACTGATAAATTTTCATTGAACTACCATGTAATTAAAACGAAGCTTGGTTATACAACGAATGATATTCAGACAGGGTTTCCCGCAGATTCTACGGCCATTTTAAGTTACACCAATTTACAAGTAGCCAACGGAGTTTCAACTGCATCTGTAGCCGAATTTATAAATGGTGCATCTACCACTCGTTTGTTACAAGAAATCGAATACATTGAAATGCCATTACAGGTCTCGTACCGATTTTCTGAAAATAGATTCGGAGTTCATGTTTACGGCGGAATTAGCACCTATTTTTTAATCAATAATGATCTGTATTTAGAGAATCAAGCAGGAGATCGTTATCGCATCGGATCTTCAAATAATCTTTCTAAAGGTAACTTTAGTCTTAATGCCGGTGTTGGATTATATTATAACCTTTCGAACCGCCTAACGATTACTCTCGATCCTACCTTTAAATATCAAATTAACACCTTAGAAAATATTTCATTCGATGGTAAAACATACCTGCTAGGAGTTTATACAGGAATAAGGTACAACCTAAACCTCAAATAATTTGAATAAGTTTGTAACCTTTTTGGCTATTTTACGTATAACCTAATAGACACACAAATTTAACCTAGTAATACAGGAGACAACTTAATGAGACAACTTAAAATCACCAAGCAGGTTACCAACAGGGAAACTGCCTCTTTAGACAAGTACCTTCAGGAAATTGGAAAAGTTGACTTAATTACCGCAGACGAAGAAGTAGAATTGGCACAACGCATAAAAGCGGGTGACCAACGCGCACTAGAAAAGCTTACAAAAGCTAACTTGCGATTCGTTGTTTCGGTAGCAAAGCAATACCAAAATCAAGGGCTTACACTACCCGACCTAATTAACGAAGGAAACTTAGGTCTCATAAAAGCAGCGCAACGTTTTGATGAAACGCGTGGTTTTAAATTTATATCCTATGCTGTTTGGTGGATTCGCCAATCCATTTTACAAGCATTAGCAGAGCAATCTCGTATTGTACGACTTCCACTTAATAAGATTGGAAGCATCAATAAAATAAATAAGACATTTGCCTTTTTAGAGCAAGCGCATGAACGACCCCCTTCCGCAGAAGAAATTGCGAAAGAATTAGACATGACAATCAATGACGTAAAAGAATCCATGAAGAATTCTGGACGTCACGTATCCATGGATGCGCCACTGGTAGAAGGAGAAGATTCTAACTTGTATGATGTACTGCGAAGTGGAGAATCTCCTAACCCGGACCGTTCATTATTACACGAATCGTTGCGTACCGAAATCGAACGTGCTCTAGAGACATTAACACCAAGAGAAGCCGATGTGATCCGACTTTATTTTGGATTGGGCGATCAACACCCTATGACCCTTGAGGAGATTGGAGAAACTTTCGACCTTACACGAGAGCGTGTTCGGCAAATTAAGGAGAAAGCGATCCGCCGACTAAAGCACACTTCAAGAAGCAAGATTTTAAAGACCTATTTGGGTTAAAACCCAATAACAGCAACAAACAGTATTAAACATACTGTTCGTTTTTTGATTGATGAATGACCTCCGGCTGATTACCGGAGGTTTTTTCTATCTTTATAACTCAAATCAACTTGCGTGCTACACACCATTTTGTATATTAGTAATACGTCCGAAGACTTGACCAAAGCAGGTTTAGATGCTATATTTAATAGTACGCAGTCTAATAATTCCGAAAACGGCATCACAGGTGTCCTTCTGCATTTCGAACGTAATTTTCTTCAAGTGTTAGAAGGAGATAGCACTATCTTAGAAACCCTTTTTAAAACAATTCGTCAAGATCCTCGACATAAAAATATATTTATCATACTCGATAAGAAGATCGAAGATCGTATTTTTGAAAATTACAGATCGGGCTTTAGTATTCTTAAGAACAAAAGTGATCTTGAAAACCTAAAACAATATTTAACCGATGCCGATGCCACGATTCCTCGATCTAAAAATATTGCAGGAGTCTTAGAACCATTTTTACTATAAATTATGAGTAACACACTACTTGCCCCTTCCATACTTGCAGCCGATTTTGCCAATCTTCAACGCGATATTGAAATGATAAACGAAAGTGATGCCGATTGGTTTCACATAGATATTATGGACGGCGTCTTTGTGCCGAATATTTCCTTCGGAATGCCGGTCTTAAAAAGTATCGCAACCTATGCAAAAAAACCATTGGATGTCCATTTAATGATCGTAGATCCCGATCGCTATATTAAAACTTTTGCAGATCTTGGAGCAAACACCTTAACGGTTCATTACGAAGCATGCACTCACTTACACCGCACCCTTCAAGCGATTAAAGCTGAAGGAATGCAAGCCGGTGTAGCACTCAATCCGCATACATCTGTTAATCTATTAGAAGACACCATTCAAGATATAGATCTGGTTTGTATGATGAGTGTAAATCCAGGCTTTGGTGGACAAAGCTTTATAGAAAACACCTATAAAAAAGTAACCGACTTAAAAGCTATTATTAGCGATAGAGGTGCCACTACCAAGATAGAAATCGATGGAGGGGTTACCAATGCAAATGCCAAACAATTGGTAGGCGCAGGGGCAGATGTACTCGTTGCGGGAAGCTACGTTTTTGGATCTGCAAATCCTAAACAGACCATAGATGATCTTAGGTCGTTGGTGTCTGAATAACCCTAGAGCTTAGTTCAAAATTATAATTATAGACAATCTCCTCCTTCTTTTTAGTACATTTAAGGAGAATTGTACTGCATGAAACCTAGTTTCGATACTTGGACCTCCGCTTTTCTTATTGCCGTTGCAATGGGGTTATTTCTGTTTTTCATTTTAATCGCTACCCGAAATAGAAAAAACCTTCCAATTGCTTTCGTGCTATTGGCATTTAGCTTGATCCTTTTTCAATATGTACTTTACTGGACGGGATACCAACAACTGTTTCCCTATTTGTCCTACTTTCCTGCCGTTTGTTATTATTGTATTGGACCACTGTTATATCTCTATTTTAAGGGGTTGTTCCGCGTAGAAAGCACGATTCCTGCCTATGTTCATTTTCTGCCTGCCTTGATCGCTCTAACGCCAAATATATGGCTTTGGTTGGCGTATGCCGGAATTCGTGAGACAGTCACACCCGTTCTCTTTATGTTGAACGGATGGGTGATCGCCGTACATTTAGTTTTATACTTTTTTATCATTTTTCAGATCACAAGAAAAAAAAGAGTGGCTTCGAGTCAATATAGTGCTCTAAGACGGCGTTGGGCGAATACGTTATTGTTCTTGTTCGGTGTTTTTATTCTTGCCTATATCTCCTATTACACACTGGTAAACTTTGCTTTTTTTAATCCGCAATGGGATTATATGATCTCAATCTCGATGAGTGTATCTATTTACGCGATTGGATATTTTGTAATTAAACAACCAAGTATATTTGACGGCGAATTATACGCAGAATTATTTCTGCCTAGTCCCAACCAAGGAGACACCCTAGAATCAGAATTGCTCAATGAGTTTTACGATCATGTAGTTCACTATATGGAATCTGAAAAACCTTACACCGATAATGAGCTAAGACTCGTAAATTTAGCCGATCAAGTGGGTTTTTCTACACACCTACTTTCCAAAGTAATTAATAATAAATCCGGGGTAAATTTTAACACCTTTGTAAACGAATATCGTTTAAGAGCTTCAGAAGAACTGTTACTAACGCAGCCAACCATGTCTGTAAAGATGATCTATTTCGACGTGGGGTTTAATAATAAGGCCACATTTTATAAGGCCTTTAAAGAAAAACATAATTGCACGCCTTCAGAGTATAGACACCGACTTTTAAAAGCCTAACCCTACATTTTAAGTTTCATTTTATAAATACATACTCCTTTACGGTAGATTTTTCAGAATTTATTCTTCGGAAATTATAAAATTCAACATCATGAAAAAAACGAACTACCTTTTGTTACTAAGCCTATTCTTGGCTTTCGTATCTGGATCTGCTCAAGATTTTAAGATCTATGTGTCCGATGCCGGCAATTTCAACAATCCGCCATGGCAACTTTTAATGTTTGATGAGAACGGTGACAACCCACAGCAAATTACAACCGAAAACTTAGCCTGGCCACAAGACATCTTGTTTTTAGAAGATCAAGATGCCATGCTTGTTTCTAATCTAAACACCGGAGAAATTACAAAGTACGATGCCAACAGTGGTGATTTTCAATCCAACTTTGCCTCTGGGATTGGCGGCCCGACTCGAATGAAAATTGGACCGGACAACCTAATTTATGTGTTACAATGGCAAGGCAATGGCACTGTATTTACTTACGAACAGGATGGCACTTTTGCCGGTGAATTTACCACGGTGGGTGTAAACCAAAGCATTGGTCTGGATTGGGACAGCAATGGTAATTTATACGTTTCCTCCTTTGGTGGAGCCTCGGTTAGAAAATTTGACACTACTGGAGCTGACCAAGGATTGTTTATTGACTCCAACTTGCAAGGTCCTACAAACATTTTTTTCGATGACAACGACAACTTGTATGTCCTAGACTGGACCGCAGGAAACGTGAAGAAGTTTGACAGTAACGGTACTTTTATGGAAATTTTTATCGATGGTCTAAGTCAGCCGGAAGGAGTAGATTTTTATCCCAACGGAAACATTCTTATTGGAGATGGTGGAACCGGAGCCGTAAAACTTTTTGATAGTGAAGGGATGTTTATAGAAGACATTGTCACTGCCGGCGACGGAAACCTATTGCAGCCTAATGCAGTCGTACTAAGAGATGCCACATTGAACATACCTGATTACGACAAAGACAACATTTTGGTCACCCCCACCATAGGGGATCAATTTTTAATCGAACCGGCCACTTTAGACACTTTCCGTTCTCTTCAGGTGTTTGATATTAGCGGAAAAAAGATTGCGATTATCGATCTAACTTCAACCAACATGTGGAGTGCAAGCAATTTAAAAGAAGGAATTTATTTCCTCCTAGCAAGTAATCCAAACAAAAAAGTTACTCAAAAAATAGTCGTAAAAAAAAAGTAAATTAAGATAGATTACTACTCCCTAATCACTAAATAAGTCTGCTTAAAAATTCAATTAAGCAGACTTTTACTTGATCATAAGCTATTTGAAGATTTTTTAAATTTTTTGTATCTTAATGTTGGCGACCTTCATTTATGCTATTTTTAAGAACACTCTTTTTTGAACGTAGGGTAAAACAGGATTTAGCTGTTGTTATATAAAAGGGAAATCATGAAAAAAACACTACTCTGCATACTTATTCTATGCTTCATTTCTTTACCACTTTTTGCTCAAGATCCTAATTGGGCTTATGTTAGAACCGATAATACAGGAATTGGCGGACAGTCACATTTTACAATTCAAGGCGATGCTTTCGATAATATTTGGACTGGCGGCTATACTTCATCCTCCGATCATGGCAGCTTAGTTCGTATCGCGACCAACGACACCGTTTATACCAATTGGGGCACCTATTCTGAAAACTATTTACCAAATGGACTTATATTCGATATTGCATTCGATAGCACAGGAATCATTTGGGTGGCCACCGAATCTGGGTTAACAACTTCGGAAGACGGATTGGTTTGGGAGCATTTCGACACTACCAACACAACCTTACTATCCGATCAAATAGAAAGCATTGCCATCGATAGCAACGACGACCCGTGGGTGGTTGCAACCAACTCAGACCTTTCACTTGCAGGAATTGGATACTTCGATGGCACAGCATGGCAGTACTTTACAAGTGCTAATTCTGAACTTCCTGCTGCCACACAATTTCGTGATATCGCAGTTGATGTCAACAATGTGAAATGGATCGCATCAGACAATGGACTTATTTCCTACGACGGAGCTGCATTTACAGTTTACAACACTTCAAATAGTGAATTGTCTTCAAACGATATAGCCAAAGTCGCTATCGATGATCAGGATCGGGTTTGGGCGTTGGTAGGAAATGCCATCGATATTTTTGATGGCAGCAATTGGACTCAAATAAACAGTAACGAATGGCCTGTTACTAATTTTAACGGTCGCTCTATGCATCTTAAAGGCGATGCTGTTATGATCGCTGAAAGTAGTAATGGAAGAATCCTTATGTACGATGGCACTACGTGGCAACTGGAAACTGTAAACTTTTCGATCTACGATTGCTATATTGACAATAGTGGAAATTATTGGGTTTCGGGTTATGGCGTTGTAGGAAAATTTGATGGAACCGATTGGACGAGATATACACGATACAACACCGGATTGCCAGATAATTTTAACAACGATATCTTTATAGACAGCCAAGGAAGAAAATGGTTTGCTAACGGGAGTGGTGGAATTCAAGTTTTTGACTGCCCCAATTGGGAAGTATATGGTCCTAACAATGAAGGTCTGTTTCCAAACCCCCAACCATTATATCAAACGACCATAGGCTCGTCTATTTCTGAAGATGCCGATGGCGACATCTGGTTTACCTTCGATGGTACTTCAGGGTATGCCATTCAAATCCCAAACGGCGATTACCAAGATTACGCCTCCTGGGTGATCTGGGATAATACGAATTCACATCCCGGACTTCAGTTCCCCGAAGAAGTTGAAGCCACCGAAAACGGTGAAGTCTTTATTCGCGCTTACAATGGAAACACATTTATGTACGATAAGAACAATGACTCTTGGACCCTTTGGAACCTTTCCAATGGCTTAACATCGCCCCCATACTGTTTAACAGCACATCCTAATGGTAGCATGTATATAGGCGGTTATCAAAACATAGACATTTACGACAATGGCACATGGAACAACATGGACCTATCGGGTCAAGGAATTGAACACATAAGAGATATTCAATTCGACAGCAATGAACATATGTGGCTAGCTACAACCGATGGGCTTTGGAAATATGACGGAACCACTTGGACCAATTGGAATGAAACTAACAGTAATATTGCGGCAGATAACGTAACGGCCATAGATATTGATTATTCGAGCAATACCATCTACCTAAGTGCCCACAACACTCAAATAGCCCCGTATTATGGAGGTATCTCGTATTTTGATGGTACAGGTAACACCTTTACTACATTCCTTGATGGCAGCTCTCCTTTAGCCCATAAACAAGTGGAAGATATAGCGTTGGATTCCTTCGGAAATATTTGGGCACTTACACAAAGTGAAGGATTTAGTTTGTACAACCCCAATGGGATCGCAGGTTTCGAATGTATCGACAGGTCATTGCAACGAATTCTAGCTGTCGACGAATTTGAAACGACTTCCAATTTTCAAATTATTAGTCATCCAAATCCGTTTGATCATAAGACTTCGATCAGTTTCGAGATCGCCAACGCTGCCCCTGTTTCACTTGAAGTTTACGACTTGTTAGGCAGATTAATTACCTCCTCGACTATCACAGATGTAGTTCCCGGAAAAAACACAACTACAGTGGACCTAACCGGGCAAGAAAGTGGAATCTATTTTGGTAAGATTACAGTAAACGATATTACTGCAACGGTAAAATTATTAAAAAAGTAAAGCGCTAGCTTGTAGTTGTTATTTAGCTACTTATTTCCTTAAAAGGACGATTTTAAATTTAATTTAGAGTCGTCCTTTTCTATCTTTACCAAAAACTAGCGCGTGATTATCGAAAAAGAAGTGTTAATTATTGGCGCAGGACCTATTGGAATTGCCTGTGCATTGGAATGTAAAAAAAGAGCGCTCGATTATGTCGTGGTCGAAAAAGGTCCGTTGACGAATTCGTTATACCAATACCCACTAAATATGACTTTTTTTTCTACTTCGGAAAAATTAGAGATCGGTGGAATCCCTTTTATAAGCAATCAGCCTAAACCCAACCGTGATGAGGCTTTAGAATATTACAGGCGGGTTGTAACATCAAACAATTTAAACATCAACTTATATGAAGAAGTGATTGCGGTAGAAAAAGTGGAAAACTACTTTATGGTTACTTCAGAGAAAAACAGATACCGGGTTAAAAATGTTATTGTGGGTACAGGGTTTTACGACATCCCTAAGAAGTTAGACATTCCCGGAGAAGAGCTAGCCAAGGTCACTCATTATTTTAAAGAAGCCCATCCGTATGTGTTGCAAAAAGTAATTGTGGTTGGCGCCAGCAATTCGGCCGTGGATGCCGCTCTGGAAATTTGGCGAAAAGGTGGCGAAGTGACGATGGTCGTTAGAGGTGCTACTATTGGCGATCGAGTAAAATATTGGGTGAAGCCGGACATCGAAAACCGAATTAAGGAAGGAAGCATTAAGGCTTTTTTTAACGCCCAACTTTCAGAAATAAAAGAAAACGAAGTTATAATTAAGACTTCAGAAGGCACTGCCACAATTCCGAACGATTTTGTATTGGCACTTACCGGTTATCGCCCCGATTTCGATTTCTTAGAAAAAATGGGAGTACGATTAACACAGGATGCTAATCGTTTTCCAGAATACGATGAAAAAACAATGGAAACCAATGTTTCGGGCCTCTATCTTGCCGGTGTTATTTGTGGGGGCATGGAAACACACAAATGGTTTATTGAAAACTCTAGGGTACATGCAGATATTATAGTTAAGCACATAAGTGATAACCTTTAATAGCCTGCAAACTTAAAATTCAGTAATTTTTGAGTGTAGTTGTATAATAGCGGGAAATTGGTCTTAAATTCTTGAGGTGATTCAAAAAAGTACTCGGCCATTACGGCCATAAATTCATACTGATTCGTAAAGGCATACGCTCTAAAATATCGAGTTTCATCTAGTTTATCCTTCACTTCTTGTTGGGTCAATTGTCGTAAGATATTCTGAAACTGTCGGGTAAATCGAGTAGAATCGCTATCACGTCCTTGCTTGGCTTCAAGCTGCATTGCATGCATAAATTCATGAATGCCAAGGTTAAGGTTGTCGTCTGTTATTTTGTATCCCTTTTCAAAATCTTCCCACGAAAGCACCAATGCTTTTTCCCGTGGATTAAATTCGCCAATATGGTACGCCTCATTGGCTTTGCTGTAAAATTTAGTTGGGTACAATAAAACGAATTCTATGAGTGGATAGGTGTAATTTTTTCTTCCGAAGCTAAGCATACAACCCATCGCGGCCAGCAAAACCTTCATTCGTTCGGTGATCTCAAGACCATCTCGTCCTATAAATCGTTTTTGTGCGATGAAATTGGCGACCCTATGTTGAAATTGTCGTTTGTGTCTGTCGGAAAGTTTATTGTAAAAAGTAAATTCTTTCTCAAGAATTTCCTGTTGTTCTTTGGTGAGTTTTTTATAGACAATGTAATGTCTAAACAACGGCTTATTAAAACGCTCTGCGTACCAATTTTCGAAAACCCTGAATAGCACAAATGCAAATCCTAGCAAGACGATTCCGTAGGCATACGGAGCCAGCCAAGCAGCGTTTTCATCGGGTGGTAAAAGTAGCATCATATAGAATTGGGGTAAAGGCGATAACTCAAACCACCTCGTTTCGTTTGTTAACTACTGTAAACAAACGACTTATTTTTAAAATTAGTATGTGCCTGCCGCTTTTCGACCTGCCTTACTCACGCGATAGGATGCTAAGTATATACCAAAAAAGTAACATCAATGATGCGAATAATCCTAAGGAAGCAGCCACATATTGATCTTCACTGTATTTATGAACCATGTTCGAGGTTTGGTACAATATTGCGCCGGCCGCCAAAACGACCATTCCAACACTAAACCACAATCCAAGGTCGAACCCAAATAAAACGCCTGTTACAATAAGTCCTAGCGCTATAAAAAAGCCAATAGTAAGTATAGATCGCAAAAAAGAAAAGTCTTTTTTAGATAACAATACTACTGCCGACAGACCTACGAACAAGGAAAGGGTAATTACTGCAGCTTGATTTAAAATTTCGAGTCCGCCATCACCGGCATACATCATTCCCATTAGGATAAGAGGTATAAAAATAAAGGCTTCGGCTACCACATATATCAGCAATGCTAGGTACTGTTTGTTCATATCATGTGAATTTAGCGCCATTTTCTCGGCATAATTGGTAACTAACATAAAGCCTCCCAACATAAGCAACCACAACCAGCCCTGTGTTAAAGACAGTGCAAACTCCAGCAAGGCTGGAATTTGAAAGAATATCATCTCGACGAGTATAAAAAGCAGTACTGCTAAAGCTAAATGCGTATAGGTTTTGCGATAAAAAGCTACTCTTTTGTCGTTAGTCAAACTACCTACTGTTGGATATTGCGATTGAATTTGTTCCATAAATTGTGGTATTATTTTTTTGTTTCTGAAGGCGATTCGTTATTTCTTAGCACTTTCGCCCTTAAATTGTTGAGAATTGTTCTTAAATAAGACATTAAAGGTCGTAAGACTACCATAACAACGTGTGATATATTGTTGAATATCTACTTTGTCTTGATCATCGAGCGCACTAGAACTGTTTATCTTTTGCTCTAATACTCGAAGGCGGTCACGTAGCAGCACTACTTTACGAAAAAAGGTATCTATTGGAATCTCTTTAGACGATAGGGTTTTATCTTTTGGCTGAAGCAGCAGTGTGCCTCCTTTGTATTTATCGGCAATTGGGACTATTTCAGTCACATCGCTCCATTTCTTTAAAATAGCCTTAAGGCTTTGCTCCACTTCGTAAAAGCTTACTGTGTCAACTTCATCTTGTACTGCGTCTATCACCTCAAAACTCGAATCGACATCGATGGTTTCTAAACCTTTATCGAGAAATGTAACCCAGTACATGTCTGCCGTGACATTGGTAACTACACCCTTGCCATGTTCGGGATGGTC
This sequence comes from Candidatus Ulvibacter alkanivorans, assembly GCF_003333325.1. Classification (GTDB taxonomy): domain Bacteria; phylum Bacteroidota; class Bacteroidia; order Flavobacteriales; family Flavobacteriaceae; genus Ulvibacter_A; species Ulvibacter_A alkanivorans. The sequence goes on from NZ_QOLC01000054.1 coordinate 12,851, forward strand.
TATTCGCGAGCCTATACCTAAAATTGATTTCATCGTATTTATTTAATGCGAGTGAAAATACACTTTTTTAGCAACTCCCAAAAAAAAGTAACGCACTCTTTGTATATCAATAAAACACAAGTGCTACGGTCAAATAACAAACAATAGACTAATATATTGGAGCACAGATTAATTACAAAAGTCGTAACTTAGAGGAATAAATACTAGCAATTGAACACGATAAAAGTAAGCTCGCTGCCTCTTATGGAGGTAATTAGAGATCTCGCAAAGGCCTTTAACACAACATACGACGAAAGTTGTGGCATTTATTTTTTGAAAATCCCTGAAAAAATTGGAGAAGGCACTATAAAAGGGATCAACTTTGATGGTGGATTGGGTATTCTAATTTACGATTGTAAATTTTTAGAAGAACTCGAAATCAAATTTATTGTAAATGACATCCACCCTCTAAAATTTTTATACTGTTTAGAAGGAAATTTGTTGCACGGCTTTGAAAATGAAACAGACCTCAATACCTTAAGTCAGTATCAAAATACGATTGTAGCGAGCAAAAATTACGATGGTCATATATTAAAGTTTATGGCTAATATTAGAACTAACATAGGTAGCTTAGAAATTAACAGGGAAGATTTTCAGCATAAAATGGATTGCGAGCTTCGTGACCTCACTCCTAATCTTCAGAAATTATTCAGAGACAAAACAGCCAAGGAACCGTTCTATTACAACGGATTCTTTAGCCTTCACGCTGCAGATATTTTTAGAGAAATTGAAAGCTTTGAACACAACAATTTTATTAAGCGCATCTTCTTAGAAGGTAAGGCCTACAAGATCTTAACGCATCAAATCATTCAATATCAAGACGACCAAAAAGATGCGCACAGCAGGTCGCTTTTTAGAAGTTCTGAGTTAACCCTTATCGATAAAGCGGCTAGGATTATTGAAGATGAGATATCTGATATCGACACAATAGAAACCATTGCCGAAAGAGTAGGTTTAAACGTAAATAAACTTCAAGAAGGATTTAAACATCTTTATAACCTTACCGTAAATGGGTATGTTCAAAAAACAAGGCTAGAATTAGCAAAGACCTTACTGTTGAGTACCGATCTAAATATTTCAGAGATTGTAACCCGCGTAGGGCTCTCAAGCAAAAGCTACTTCTCTAAGATATTCAAAGAAAATTATTTAATATCCCCTTCCGATTTCAGAAAAAAGAACAAGGATGCACTAAAGAAGTATGCCACTAAGATTGTAAACTAAAAAAACCAATCTAAGATTGGTTTTTTAATGGTAATTCGCTTGTGAGATTACGATTTACTTTATATATGGCTGTAACAGCTAACGAATTGTATCATATTATACGATCGTTTGGTTGGCTGTTTTTACCCATTTATTTATTTCTTCTTCGGAAACGAATCATCTCTTCTTGAAACAGTTTGAATACAATCAAAATACCTGCCAAAATGAGCAGGGCGTGTATTCCAAATCCAAGGTCGTAGTAAAAGAATCCGACACCCCATAGGATTAAAACTGCAACGATTGCTATTAAAAATAACCGAGACATAACAAGTAAATTGCTTATAAATAAAACATTACTGCTACTAATTTAAAAAAAAAACAAAAAAAACACTAACACAATTCCTCCAATTTCTAACTCATATAATCAGAAACCCTCTTGCAAAACAAGAGGGTTTCCTACAATAGACCAATGAAACAAAACAAACAGGTCTAAACTCAAAACAATAGTCTATCCGTTTATCCTGAATTGTTCATGTTAATTTTCCTTTTCATAGAATTTTGATCTAAAATTTGCATCGTACGATGCACTAAAACCAATACTTCGAAAATACTCAATAGCAGGGTAATGCATTGTCGTAATTCAAACTAAAAGTAACGTTTTTGGTTCAACAGCAATAGATTAGAATAGTTCCTTACTTTAAAAATGGTGAATTGATGCGTAAAATCAAACCGTAGCCCCCTCATTATTACAGCTGGTTCTGCGAGGGGTATATTGAAAGAGCTGACTATAATCCATGACATCCTTTACACCGTCTAACAAACATAAATGTGCTACAACAGCGCACAAGCCTTTAAATAAAATATCTTTGTTGGACGGGTCTACCGGTCTAACAGAATCGCGAGACAATGGAACTCCGTATCCGCACGCAGCTAAAAAAACGGCTTCTATCTTTAATAGCTCTAAAGGGGTATATCCGTTTATCGTTCTACCCAACCGCTGATGCACAAGTCCTACATAGTTAACATGAGGCGAGCCATGCGCGTCAGACAAATGGCGCCAAGCATCAGAATTATCGCAAATAGTTCCCACAGCACATTGGGTGCAACATTCTGGGTGCAATCTACCCTCATGAAACGCAGCGTAAAGCTTCTTGATGGCACTATCGAGTCGAGTTGGAAGATTCATAATAAAGTTTATTAGCTTAAATTAAGAAAAAACACAGAAAATATCAAGTGGATGTTATGGAATGCAATAACATCCACTTTAACTTTTAGAAGATCGAAGTTTCTAAACTGCTGTAATCTGTGTATCTTACACCAAGCTTACTCGACTTTTGTCAGTAAAAATAAGCAACCAAAACACAACCAATCAGCATATAAATTTCTGCTATAAGCATGAAATATTCGCCCTGTAATCATTTATACAAACCTATGCTACTATGGAATTCGTAGAGCTATTAGGTTATTTGGGCGCTCTTGGCATTGGGATTATCTTAGGCTTAATTGGTGGAGGCGGCTCTATACTTACAGTGCCTATCTTGGTGTACGCATTGTCCCTTAATCCGGTTGTCGCCACAGGGTATTCGCTCTTTGTAGTTGGCGCTACTTCTCTTGTTGGTGCTATTCAAAACATGACGAAAGGTAAAGTGGACTTTAAGACGGCAATAATCTTTGCCATCCCCGCCTTTATAGCGGTGTATCTTACACGAAAGTTCTTAATCCCAGCAATCCCTTCTGAATTGTTTTCGGTTGGCAATTTTATTCTTACCAAGGAGCTAGCGCTTATGTTGTTCTTCGCATTGATTATGTTAATAGCAGCGATCTCAATGATTAAGGACAGAAAGGATAAAAAACAGATCTCGGGTCCTAGAAAATTTAATTATCCCTTAATAATCATCGAAGGCTTTTTAGTTGGTGTCATCACCGGTATTGTTGGTGCAGGCGGTGGATTCCTTATTATTCCGGCCTTAGTGCTATTGGCCAAACTACCCATGAAAAAGGCAGTGGCTACGTCTTTATTTATAATCGCTATCAAGTCACTTATTGGATTTGTGGGTGATATTGAGAATCTAGACATCGATTGGTCCTTTCTCCTGTTATTTACCTCTATTTCTATCGTTGGAATATTTATAGGAATTTGGCTGAATAAATTTATAGATGGTAAAAGATTAAAGAAAGCTTTTGGATGGTTTGTTTTACTCATGGGATTCTATATCATGTATAAAGAACTAACACCTTAGCACGGTCATTTCCTTTTTCTTCGGAAAGACTTTTATCGCATTCCAATTAATCCTCTCGGTGATCCCTCAAAGCTCCGCTTTGAAAATAAAAGAGTACCTCGTTACTCTCGGTGATCCCTCAAAGCTCCGCTTTGAAAATAAAAGATTACCTCGTTACTCTCGGTGATCCCTCAAAGCTCCGCTTTGAAAATAAAACACCCGAGCTTAAAAATTCAAGCAAACTTGATTTTACACTCGGGTGTTTTATTTATTCGTGACCGCGGAGGGATTCAAACCCCCAACCCTCAGAGCCGAAATCTGATGCGCTATTCAGTTGCGCCACGCGGCCTAATATGTTAACTCGACAACCGTGCTTTTACGATGGTCGAAATCGTTTTACCGTCTGCCTTGCCTGCCAATCGCTTATTGGCCGCTCCCATCACCTGCCCCATGTCTTTCATAGAAGAAGCATTCAAATCTTCGATAACGGCATCCACCACTTTGGCAACTTCTTCCTCGCTTAGTTGTTCGGGCAAGAATTGCTCGATAGCAGCCGCTTCAGCCAATTCTGGAGCTGCTAGATCTTCTCTACCTTGTTCGGTGTAGATAGCAGCACTGTCCTTACGTTGTTTTACAAGTTTTTGCAACAGTTTAATTTCGTCATCTTCACTTAAATTAGCTCCTGCACCACTCTCAGTCTGCGCTAGTAACAACGCCGATTTTACCGCACGCAATGCTTGTAAAGATTGAGCATCTTTAGCTTTCATTGCGACTTTCATGGCCTCCATTACTTTGGTCTGTAAACTCATTATCCTATGTTTTTACGGATTGCGAAGATAATCAATAAAGTTTGTCCTAGAAAAGAATTTTTGTGTTACTAAACGTCTCCAATCAAGTTATAATTCATAAAAAAACCGAAGCAATAAATTTGCTCCGGCTTTTGTTTCTTAAACAGTATTCTTAATCTACATTATCATGCAGAAAAGAATTGTTCGATCGAAGGTCCACATCATCATCATCGGTATTTACCGAAGTGCGTGATAAATTAGTATCACTCTTCTTTGTATCGTCTAATTCTATCCCCATTCGTTTATATGCAGGTTGCTTTTCAATATCTTCGATCTTAGAAGCACTGTTTCTAAACTTGTAATTAAAGTCTTTCATTTTCTTTTTGCGCTCTTCTGCACGATCTCGCAACAGCTTAGAAATAGGCGCATTCATTGGATCAACCTCTGCCGTTTCTTCTTCTGTTTCTGAAGTTTCCGGAGCAGCCACCGTCTTTTTCTCAAAAACGATCTCTTCTTCAGCTACTTCTTTGCGCTTTGGTTTGGCCTCATTCAATTTGGTTTCCACCTCTTGATAGTCGTCTAAGCTATAACGCTTCACACCTTCTCCAGAAAGCTCGGTGACAGGAACCACCTCAATGTGGTCTTGTACTTCAATATCTTCTACGCCTGCAGTAAGTGTTTCCGATTCTTCTTCTTTCTCCTTACTTTCTGTCGTTTTATCTTTTTTTGCTTCGGAAGGATTCACAGGAAGATCGAACATTAGCATTTGATCCTCATTCTCTGAAACCTCTGAAGTTTCCGAAGTAATAGTCACGTCCTTCTTAGGCTTTTTTGGATCAATGATCACAAAATCGTTAACATCGATCTCATTGATAAGGATTTGCTCAAACTCGGCGATATGATGAATATCGATCGTTTCGTAAGCCACATCGATATTCTTTATTAATTCTGAAGAAGCGATATACCCTTCAAAAGGCAACTCCTCTTGCTGTGATTTTGGCTCGGGACTCTGCTTTTTAGGCGCCGGCGTCTCCTCTTCGAACAACGTATGACGTATTACCTTCTCTTCAGCCTTAGGTGGGTTTTGAGTCGACGGACTAGAAAATGCTTTACCCGATGGCGCCGATTTTACCGAAAGATCTTGTTCAGCGCGTTGCTCTTCTTCCAAAGTATGAATGATCTTCTTCGCTTCTGTATTTACGATCTCGTTTTGTTGCTCTACATCAAAGCCGGTCGCTATAACGGTGATAGAAATTGCACCCTCAAGGTTTTCATCTTCACCAACTCCCATAATAATGTTAGCGCTGTGCCCTGCTTCATCCTGAATATGGTCACTAATCTCACCAATTTCATCGATTGTAATTTCTTCAGAACCCGACACGATAAGTAACAACACATTCTTAGCACCCCGAATCTTATTGTCGTTCAACAATGGAGAATCCAAAGATTTAGAAATAGCCTCTTTCGCACGGTTTGCACCAGTAGCACTCGAACTACCCATGATCGCAGTTCCACTATTGGCCAACACAGTTTTTGCATCACGCAAGTCAATGTTTTGTGTATAGTGATGGGTTATTACCTCTGCAATACCGCGAGCAGCCGTAGCTAAGACCTCATCGGCTTTAGAAAATCCAGCCTTGAATCCGAGATTTCCATACACTTCGCGTAATTTATTATTATTGATAACAATAAGCGAATCTACATTTTGACGTAGGTTTTCAACTCCAATTTGCGCTTGATCGTTTCGCATCTTGCCTTCAAATTGAAAAGGAATGGTCACAATACCTACTGTAAGTATATCGAGTTCCTTCGCCATTTTAGCAATTATAGGCGCTGCTCCAGTTCCGGTACCTCCGCCCATTCCTGCAGTAATAAAGATCATTTTCGTGTTGGTAGTAAGCATGTTCTTAATTTCCTCCATGCTTTCTACGGCAGATTGCTCACCAATCATAGGGTTCGCTCCTGCTCCCAATCCTTCGGTCAAAGAAACACCCAGTTGAATCTTAATGGGAACCGGGCTGTTCTCCAACGCTTGAGCATCGGTATTACAAATTACAAAATCAACGCCCTTGATGCCTTGGCTAAACATGTGATTAATGGCGTTACTTCCGCCACCTCCTACACCGATGACCTTTATGACATTGGATTGGTTTTTTGGCAGATCGAACGAAATGTTATCAAATTCTGTGTTGCTGCTCATAGGTTTTATTTTTGTGAGGTTTTATCCGTTATTGCTTCGGAAAATATTCGTTTTATTATTTGTCTAATTGCACGTTTGCTGCAATTGCGTTCTGTTATTCGGCATTGTCTAAAAATTCTTTGAACTTTTCAGCCCATTTATCAAAAAAGCGTTTTCGCTCTTTAGGCGCTTGTGCTTCTTCATTTTCACTAGCTTCCATCTCCTGAGGAGTTGCTTCAGATTCTGCTGCTTCATAGGCCTTATGCTTAGACTTAGCACGTTCTCTAGTTTCCAAACTATTAAGAACCAAGCCAACCGCAGTAGCGTACATCGGACTGGTAGTTTCGCTGTCACTATCGCCTGCTAAGTGTTCGTTTGGATAGCCAATACGGGTATCCATTCCGGTGATATACTCTACCAATTGCTTTAAATGTTGCAATTGAGAACCGCCTCCTGTCAACACGATACCGGCAATAAGTTTTTTCTTTTGTTCTTCGTGACCATAATTCTTGATCTCTAAATACACTTGTTCTATGATCTCGACCACACGAGCATGAATAATCTTAGACAGGTTTTTCAGTGTGATCTCTTTAGGCTCTCGTCCTCGTAATCCCGGTATGGAGACAATCTCGTTGTCCTTATTCTCACCGGGCCAAGCAGAACCAAATTTTATTTTTAATAATTCGGCTTGTTTCTCAATTATGCTACATCCTTCTTTGATGTCTTCTGTGATCACATTGCCTCCAAATGGGATAACCGCCGTATGGCGAATGATCCCATCTTTAAAAATGGCCAGATCGGTTGTCCCTCCACCAATATCGATTAAAGCGACTCCCGCCTCTTTTTCTTCTCTGCTCAATACTGCGTTTGCCGATGCAAGCGGTTCTAACGTAATCCCAGATAATTCGAGATCGGAGCTCTTTACGCAGCGTCCTATATTCTTGATAGAGGCTACTTGCCCTACTACCACGTGAAAATTCGCCTCCAATCGTCCCCCGTACATCCCAATGGGCTCTTTGATCTCGGCTTGTCCGTCTACTTTAAAATCTTGTGGCAACACATGTATTATTTCCTCTCCCGGCAACATAACCAGCTTATGCACTTGATTGCACAACCTATCAATATCGGCTTCATCGATCACTTCGTCACTATTACTTCTCGTGATGTAATCACTATGCTGCAAACTACGAATGTGCTGTCCGGCGATTCCCACAACCACTTCTTCGATCTTCATTCCACTCGCCGTTTCTGCATCTTGCACAGCCTGTTGAATCGATTGAATGGTTTGTGTAATGTTATTCACCACGCCTCTGTGTACTCCTAAGCTCTTCGATTTGCCAATGCCCAAGATCTCCATTTTACCATACTCGTTTTGCTTACCGACCATGGCAACGATCTTAGTGGTTCCTATATCTAATCCTACAGCGATGTTCTCTTTTTCCATTGCCCTATTTTTTTGTGGCTACTACCTGATTTCCAAATTCTAAATTAACCGAGGCGTATTCCGACAGCATTTTATCCATTTTAGTTTTTTTATAGAAAGCCTTAAAGTTTTGAAACTTCTTATCGATGGCGCTAGGCTTTCCGAAGAACACTTTCAAATCGTGTTTTCTTAATCGCAATACGATATTCCCATCCCTTTTTACATGCAACCCGATCACACTGCTTTTCATAAACTCATCTTCATGCAACTTCAAAAGCATTGGGGTAATGCGATCAAATTGTAATGTGGAAGCTGCAGTGATCAATGGCACTCTTGCCGTGTACACCGATGACAACGGCATCTTCTTTCCATCGGCATCTAGGTAATAATTCGGCGATGCCGCAACTCTAGCTATCGGCTTGCGTTGCTCGATAGTAGCTCCCAAGACTCCATCGACGGTTATAAACACCTCAGCATCACGAATCATGGGGTTTTCCAACAAGCGGGATTCCATCTCATTCAAAACTAAAGTTTCTTTGCCGATGCTCGTAACGCTATCGTTATTTTGTATTAACAATTTATTAACCGTATTTCTAGTGATAAACGGCGGATTATCATCAAGAAAATCAATCTCTATCTTTGTTAAATTTCGCGCTTGGTTTCGTTGCTTGGTGAAGCTGTATAAGAACACAACGAGCCCACCTACGATCACAAATTTTATGAGGTCCCAATTAACTCGCATGACTCAATTTTTTAGTTACTTCTGAAACCTCTGCACCAATATCTCCGGCTCCTACCATAAGCTGTATTCTACAACCTGATTTGGACATGTGAGATACCAATTCTTCTTTCGTTAGCAGTTGTACGTTTTCCGAAGGTATCTTTTCCAACAACCATTGCGATGTAACTCCGTCTAAAGGGAGTTCGCGCGCCGGATAAATATCTAACAACAAAATTTCATCGAATTTTGCTAAGCTCTTTGCGAAATCATCTGCAAAATCCCTGGTACGACTAAATAAATGCGGTTGGAAGACGATAAGCTTTTGGTCTTCAGGATACATTTCCGAAACTGCTTGGTACAGCGCATCAATCTCAGAAGGATGATGCGCATAATCGTCTATTAGCACAAGATCATCCTGCTTTATCTTATACGAAAACCTTCGTTTCACCCCTTTAAAAGAGGCAAGCGCTTTAGGTAATTGTTCAACCGGTGCACCAACTAGCAAGGCCATACCCATCGCGGTTACTGCATTAAAAAGATTATGATGACCGGGCAGATAGAACGTTAAATCATTTATAGTGAGGCTCGGTGTTTTTAGATCGAAGCAATACCCACCATCTTCAATTCTAATGTTCTTAGCCTGATAGTCGGCTTCCGAAGCAATCGCAACAGTACTTCCTTCAAGTGGCAGCCCTTTTTTTATGAGTAGTGAATTTGAGTTTTTGACTAGGTGCGCAAATTCGCGAAAAGCCGACCCTATTTCATCAACATCGCCATAAATATCCAAATGATCTGCGTCCATAGAAGTGATACACGCAATATCTGGAGATAGTTGTAAGAAGGAACGATCGAATTCGTCTGCTTCGACCACCGTGATCTCGGTGCCATTACTAATAAAATTCGAATTGTAGTTCTCTGCGATGCCACCCAGAAAAGCAGTAACAGGCATGTCGCAAGTAGCCAGCAAATGCCCTAGAATAGCAGAAGTTGTTGTTTTGCCATGAGTTCCTGCCACGGCCAAGCAGCGTGAATGCTTTGTAATAGAACCAAGTAAGGCAGCTCTTTTTACTACGGAAAAACCTTCAGAAATAAAATAATTTAAAATGACATTCGCCTTTGGAATTGCCGGGGTGTATACAACCAAGGTATTTTTATTGTTTACTACTGTTTCTGGTATTTCAGAGATCACATCTAAAAAAGTGATGGGAAGCCCCTCTGCTATAAGTGTTTCGGTAAGTTCGGTTGGTGTTTTGTCGTACCCATAGACCGTCTTACCCAAGCTCTTACAATAGCGAGCCAAAGCGCTCATGCCAATACCTCCTATACCGACAAAGTAAAAAGTTTGTATGTTTTTTAGATCGATCACTTACTTATAAAAGGCGATTTTATTTTTTATTTATAATTGCTTCAATTTGATTCACAATATCTCGAGCCGCATTGGGTTTGGCCAACTTTTTAATGTTCGCCCCCAATTGTTTTTGTTGTTCTTCGGAACGTATTAATTCTGAAAATTCGGGAACGAACCGTTCTTCCAATTCGCTCTCTTTTATTAATAACGCAGCATTCTTTGCTGCAATTGCCATAGCATTCTTGGTTTGATGATCTTCTGCTACATTTGGTGAGGGAATAAACACTACCGGTTTTCCTACCAAACACAGCTCAGAAACCGATAAGGCTCCGGCCCTTGAAATAATAATATCGGCAGCAGCATAGGCCAGGTCCATTCTATTTAAAAAAGGATGTACCTGGCTACAACCTCCATTTCTGGGCATATAGTCTGCCTCGTACAACTTGCCGCATTGCCAGATGAGTTGTACTTGTTCTTTCTTGAAAAAAGACAAGGATGCATCGATCAACTGATTTATACGACGCGCACCCAGGCTTCCGCCAAGCACCAACACTGTCTTTTTATTGGTATCTAGTTTATAGAATACTTGTGCCTCTGTTCTTTTCTGTGAAATATCGAGCAAGTCTTGGCGTACCGGGTTTCCTGTTAATACTATTTTTTCCGAAGGAAAGAAAGCTTCCATTCCAGTATATGCAACACAGATACGGTCTACCTTCCCTCCCAACCATTTATTCGTTATACCGGCGTGACTGTTTTGTTCTTGAATAAGACATGGAATGTTCTTGGAGGCAGCGACTCGTAACAGTGGTGCACTTGCGTAACCACCTGTCCCAATTGCAGCATCCGGCTTAAATTTTTTAAGTATACTACGCGACTTCAACAAGCTTGAGACGAGCTTAAATGGAAAAATGAGATTCTTAAAACTCAACGTACGCTGCAGCCCCGAGATCCACAGTCCCTCGATATTATATCCTGCCTGGGGTACTTTTTCCATTTCCATACGGTCTTTGGCACCCACAAATAGAAATTCCGATTGCGGATAACGCGTTTTTAATTCGTTCGCAATCGCGATCGCCGGGTAAATATGCCCGCCGGTTCCTCCGCCACTTATTATGAATTTATAGTGCTTCACTTAAAATATCTAAGGGGTTCTCTTCTTCTTGTTCTTTCTTTACGATCTCTCGTTTTGCGCTCACACTTAATACCATTCCCAAGGCGAGACAGGTCATCCAAATGGAGGTTCCACCACTACTAATAAGGGGCAATGTTTGTCCTGTTACCGGAAATAATTCGACCGCAACTGCCATATTAATCAAGGCTTGAAACACAATGGGCAGTCCAACTCCAATAACGAGTAACTTTCCGAAGAGCGAACTTGATTTATGCGCAACAATTACAATTCGGAATAATAGCAACATGTACAAAAACAGTAAAAACAAAGCGCCTAATAAGCCAAATTCTTCTACAATTATGGCATAAATAAAATCGGATGACGATTGTGGCAAGAAGTTCTTTTGAACACTTTTACCGGGGCCTAGACCGGTAATACCTCCTGAAGCGATCGCAATCTTAGCTTTTTCAATTTGGTAATCGGCTTCCGTATCTTCTTTGTCGGTAAAGCTCTCTATTCGACTTGTCCAGGTATCAACTCTATTAGGAAACATTTCGGGAAATGCTTTAGCCGTAAGAACAAACAAGGTAAATAACACCAATCCTGCGCCTAACACGATACCTAGATACCGCAATGGATAACCACCAACGAACACCAAGGCGACCACCATGGCAAAAATTATGGCAGTGGTAGAAAAATTGGCAGGCAGTATGAGTCCTAATATGATAAAAACCGGCACCCAAAGTGGGAGTAAGGTTTCTTTAAATGTTACCGTTTTATCTTTAATTCTTGACAAGTAGCGCGCCACATAGGCCAATAATACCACTGCTGCCAAGGTAGAAGTTTGAAACGTAACACCAACAAAAGGCACCCGTATCCATCTACTTGCATTGGCACCCTCGATAGTGGTCCCTTCTGCCATCGTTAACAGCAACAGTATGACCACAATGGGAAGGGCAATAATTGAGAGCCCCTTAAAATAATGAAATGGAATCTTGTGTATCCCGTACAAAATGGCAAACCCTAGTAGCAGATGCGCAAAGTGTTTTAGCAAGTATTGAAACGTACTCCCATCACCGTACAGATAGGCCAAATTACTACTGGCACTATACACAGGTAAGAATGAGAATAATGCCAATAGGCCCGCAACCGCCCAAATAGCTCTGTCTCCTTTTATGTTGCTAAATATACTTCGCATGCGTTTATATTATAACTTTCTTATTGCTTCTTTAAATTGACGACCACGATCTTCGTAGTTCTCAAAAAGATCGAAACTGGCACAAGCAGGTGACAATAAAACGTTATCCCCTCTTTCGGCAATTCGATAGGCTACTTGAATGGCGTGTTCCATCGATTGGGTTTCGATCATTAGGTCTACGACATTTCCAAAGGCCTGTGTGATCTTCTCATTATCGACTCCCAAGCAGATAATCGCTTTCACTTTTTCGTTGACCAAGGGCAACAACTCTGTATAATCATTTCCTTTATCCACTCCTCCTACTATCCAAACGGTAGGTGCTTCCATGCTATCTAAAGCATAAAAAGTTGCATTTACATTGGTCGCTTTGGAATCGTTGATATACATCACATTGTTGATCTTCAACACCTTTTCGAGTCGGTGTTCAACGCCTTGAAAGCTTGATAAGGATTCGCGTATGGTTGCTTTTCTAATTTTAAGTAAGGTCGCAATGGTAGATGCCGCCATGGCGTTCTTCTGGTTGTGCTGTCCTTGTAATCCTAGTGTTGCGATTGGCATAGTGATTTTTGTGTTATTAACTGTTAGTATTAATTCTTTTTCTTTTATATAAGCGCCTTGTTTCAGTTCTTTTGTTACTGAAAAAGGCAATTGTTGAGCTGTAATGGGATGATCTTTAAGCCACTTTACGATTTCTGCATCATCGGCGTCGTAAATAAAATAATCTGCCGCCGTTTGATTTTTCGTTATACGGAACTTTGATGCGATGTATTTCTGAAAATCGTTGTCGTAGCGATCTAAATGATCGGGGCTTAGATTGGTAAGGACTGCAATATGCGGAGCAAAATCGACAATCCCGTCCAACTGAAAGCTACTTAGCTCCAATACGAAATGCTCGTATGTTTCTACAGCTACCAACTCGGCAAAACTTTTCCCAATATTACCTCCTAGAGCAACATTCAACCCACCGTCTTTTAGCAATTGGTAGGTTAGCGTCGCGGTAGTTGTTTTGCCATTGCTTCCTGTAATTCCAATAAGGTTGGCATCGGTAAATCGGGACGCAAACTCTATCTCAGAAACTACAGCAACTTTCCCATCGATCAATTTCTTTACGATCGGTGCCGTATCGGGTATGCCCGGGCTCTTCATAACGACATCTGCCGAGAGAATTCGCTCTTCATCGTGTCCTCCTTCTTCCCATTCAATCTCATGATGTATAAGAACTTGTTTATAGGTTTCCTTTATTTTATTGAAGTCGGAAACAAAGACTTCATATTGTTTTTTCTTGCCCAAGATCGCGGTACCTACTCCGCTTTCACCACCGCCCAATATCACCAACCGCTTTGCCACCTTATCTAATTTTTAAGGTTACAATGGTAAGGATGGCCAAGAAGATCCCAACGATCCAAAACCGCGTAACGATCTTGCTTTCGTGAAATCCTTTTACTTGGTAGTGGTGATGTAAAGGCGACATTCTAAATATCCGCCTGCCTTCTCCGAATTTCTTCTTGGTATATTTAAACCAACTTACCTGCATGACAACAGAGAGATTTTCCATTAAGAAGATTCCGCAGAGAATAGGGATTAATAATTCTTTCCGAACCGCGATCGCAATTACGGCAATGATCCCACCAATGGTCAAGCTTCCTGTATCGCCCATAAAGACTTGCGCCGGATAGGTGTTGTACCATAAAAAACCGATGAGTGACCCAACAAAAGCTGTAATAAAAATGGTCATCTCACCGGTGTTGGGGATATACATGATATTCAGGTAATCGGAAAACACCACGTTACCCGATACCCATGCGAACAGTGCTAATGTGAGCCCGATGATAGCGCTAGACCCAGCGGCGAGTCCATCGATTCCATCGGTGAGGTTGGCCCCATTAGAAACTGCGGTTATTATAAATATTACGATAGGAATAAAAATGATCCAGATATAGCCTTTGTAGTTTTCGCCGGCCCAAGTGATCAAACTTTCGTAATTAAACTCGTTCTTTTTAACAAATGGGATCGTCGTTAACAAGGTCTTTTCTTCAGGAAGGAACTCACGTGGAGAATTTTGTGTAATTGCCTCCGTACTGCTCACCGGATTCACGACTTCTCGTTTAACGGTGATGTCGGGATGCAAATACATGGTTGCTCCCACAAAGATTCCGAGTGCGACCTGCCCGACAATTTTATACCGGCCGGCCAATCCTTCTTTATCGTTCTTGAATTTCTTTATATAATCGTCGATAAAGCCTATCATACCCATCCAGATCGTTGTCACCACCAACATGATAACATAGATGTTATCCAGTTTAGCGAATAGCAATACTGGAATTAGTGTTGCGATTATAATTATTAGTCCACCCATAGTCGGGGTCCCTGCTTTTTCGTTCTGTCCTTCTAAGCCCAGATCCCGAACCGTTTCTCCTATTTGCTGTTTGCGCAGATAGTCAATGATCTTTTTACCGTAAACGGTCGCAATAAATAGGGAAAGTATAACCGATAAGGCTGCACGGAAGGTTATAAAACCAAACAAACTAGCCCCTGGCATCTGATATTCTTTCTCTAAATATTCGAACAAATAGTACAGCATATTATTTATTTAGCGCAGTTAGCATTTGGTTTACTATCGCAAAATCATCGAAATCGAATCGCTCGCCGTTGATCTCTTGGTAGGTCTCATGACCCTTACCGGCGATCAAGATTATATCTTTAGACGTTGCCATTTGGCAGGCCGTTTTGATCGCTTGCTTGCGATTTGTAATCGATACTACTTTCTTATAATGCTCTGCGGGAACACCTTTCTCAATCGCCTCAATGATCGCTTCGGGGTCTTCTGTTCGCGGATTATCGCTTGTAAAGATCACTTTCGTGCTTAAGGCGGCCGAAATAGCCCCCATCTTTGGACGTTTCGTTGCATCCCGATCACCGCCACAACCTACCACCGTAATTAGTTCTTCATTACCACTTCGAATATTGTTTATGGTTTCCAATACATTCTTGAGTGCATCGGGTGTATGAGCGTAATCTACAATTGCGGTTATTTCCGAAGGAGAAACCACATACTGAAAACGACCGTCTACACTTTCCAACGTACTCATTAACTGTAGCGTTTCCATGGTTTCTAAGCCCAAAAGATCGGCAGTGGCATAAATCGCAAGTAGGTTATAGGCGTTAAAGCTTCCTATGAGTTTTACCCAAAGTTCATTGTTATTGATTTTCAGAAGCAGTCCACTAAACTGGTTCTCTAGAATTTGAGCTTTGTAATCGGCTATCGATTTTAACGCATACGCATAAGGCTTGGCATCGGTGTTCTGTATCATGACACGCCCATTCTTGTCATCGGTATTTACAAGTGCAAAGGCCGATTTTGGCAACTGATCGAAAAATGCCTTTTTTACATCTCGGTATTCTTTAAAATCGGTATGATAATCTAAATGGTCATGCGACAGATTGGTAAAGATGCCACCGGCGAAATGGATTCCCTCTGTTCTTTTTTGGTGAATGCCGTGCGAACTCACCTCCATAAAACAAAAGGTAACACCCGCATCTACCATGTCGCGCAAATACTTGTTAATTGTGAGCGAATCGGGTGTGGTATGCGTGGCCTTAAAACTTGTGGCACCTACTTTTATCTTTACCGTAGACAACAACCCTACTTCATAGCCGGCCTTCGTAAACAGATCGTAAAGCAAGGTAGAAATGGTGGTCTTTCCGTTGGTCCCGGTTATCCCTATTACCTTGATTTCTTCGGAAGGGTTATCGTAAAAATTGGCCGCCATCATCGCAAGTGCCTGTTGGGTATCATTAACCTGCACGTAGGTGATTCCGTTAATGATCAACTCCGGAAGTGCTTCACAAATAATTGCAATTGCACCTTTTTCTGAAGCCTTTTTAATGTAATCGTGTCCGTCTGAAACCGTTCCACGAATGGCCACGAACACATCGTTCAATCCAACCTTTCGTGAATCGAACTCAATATTCCGAATCGCCACAGAGGTGTTCCCCACAACTTTTTCGAGGGTTACCTTGTACAATATGTCTTTTAATACGATCATGATAAATTTAGTACGATCTGTGTTCCTTGTTCTATCTTGGCGCCAGAAGGGATCGACTGACTATCTACTGTGCCGTTTCCAACTATTTTTACGCGTAAGCCTAAATTCTCGAGTATAGACACAGCATCCATGCCTGCCATTCCGATTACATCAGGAATCTTTTGATATCGCGTCTGTGCTTTTTTGAAATAGGTTTCGTAGTCTTTTTCAATGGTTGGATCGGCCGCATTTACTTCATCGATCTCTGCAATACGTGGCGAATCGGTAAAGATCTTTTGTGCTATACGCTTAAATACCGGACCGGTCACGTCGGCACCGTAATACCCTTTCTTTGTACTTGGCTTATGTATGACTACAATACAAGAATATTTTGGGTTATTTGCCGGAAAATAACCTGCGAACGACGACACATAACGCGGGTTTTCTTCCCAATCGGCTTCGGCATATTCGGTTCTTGCCGTTCCTGTTTTCCCTGCCATTGAAAAATATTCTGAATACAACGTCTTTCCTGTACCCCGCTTTACAATGTTCTCTAAGATGGCCTGTATCTTCTTAATGGTTTCTTCGGAAGCGATCTGTTCATGGATCACTTCGGTGTCGAAGGATTCTATTTGCTTGTTCCAGGCACGTATTTCTTTTATGAATTGCGGTTTGACCATTCGGCCGTCGTTGGCTATGGCATTATAGAATGTCAATATTTGAAGCGGCGTCATTTGCAAGTTATAGCCATAGGCCATAGAAGGCAACGCATTTCTGCTCCAACGAGCATCCCCTTGTTCGGGAATAACAGGATGTCCCTCGCCTTTAATAGGAATCCCTATTGGCTTGTGTAAATTCCAAGATTTTATCTTATCGGTAAATCGCTTCGGATTGTCCTTATAGGCATCGTCGATCAATCTTGCTAGCCCAATGTTTGACGAGACCTCTAACGCTCTCGCTGCCGAGATCTTTCCGAAGCCACCACGCTTCGAATCTGAAATATACCGACCGTAAAAACGGTCACGCCCGGTTTTGGTATCGACCACTGTCGCCGTATCTATTACCTTATCTTCTAAAGCCACGGTCATAGCAACGGTCTTAAAAGTGGATCCGGGTTCAATAGATTCCCAAATAGCGTAGTTAAAGCGTTCGTAGTAATTCCCATTTCTACTTTTCCCCAAGTTAGACACTGCCTTGATCGCTCCAGTAGCTACATCCATCACAATTACACAACCGTGATCGGCCTCGTAGTATTCCAGCTGTTTTAATAAAGCGTGATGTGCGATATCTTGTATGTTGACATTGATGGTGGAGATCACGTCATAACCGTCCTGTGGTTCCACTTCGTTCTCATCGTAAACTGGCTTCCACTGCCCTTTTGCGATCTTTTGTTTTAAACGCTTTCCTTCTTTACCGCTTAAATATTTATGAAATGCCCCTTCTAATCCTACAGCGTAGTACCCCGGATTGTTTCGGTCTTCATTCCCCACCAAGCGTTCGCCAATTTTACCCATAGGATGCTCTCGAACGGTACGTTGTTCTACGATGATCCCTCCTTTGTAAGGTCCTTTATTGAACAAAGGCATCTTTTTTACTCGAATATAATCTGAGTATCCTAAGTTCTTTGCCACTAGCAAGTACCTATTCTTATTAGCCCGTGCTTTTCTAAACACATTTTGATAATACGAAGATGGCTTTCCAAATAACTTGGATAATTCGTTCGACAATGGCACTAACTGTTCTTTGAAATCGCTAGCTGCCACTGTAACTGCGTCAAAACGTATGTCGTATTTTGGGACCGAACTGGCAATAAGACTGCCGTCATCGGCATACACATTGCCACGGTTGGCAGGTATGGTAAAGTTCTTAGTGGTGTTCTTTTCGGCAAGAGCGCGGTAGTCCTCCCCCTGTATAAATTGAATATCGCCCAATTTCAATGCAATGAGGATCGCGAAGATGAACATACATCCGGCGATAAAGTACAAACGGTTTAATATGTTCTTTTCTTCTATTGGCACCGTATCACTTTTTTGTTTTAATCTTTATAATTTGCGGCGGCGTGACTGAAGGCGCTAATCCTCTTTTTGCCATGGCTGCCGTTATCTTGCTTTCCATTTTGCTTTGCATGAGTCGCTTCCTCACATCTAGATATTCACTTTTTAATTCCTTCACATCGTTACTCAACTTGGCTATACGATGCACCTTTCGATCGGCTGTATGCGAACTTGCAATCATGACTAAAGCCAAAAGCGAAAGAAAAATGATGAACCTCCAATTCTTTAGCGCATCGTCGCTAACCAGAAACTTACCTTTAATGATGTTGTAAATATTCTTCTTCATTTCGATACACTTTGATATTTGAAAGCACTAACGCTTCAAGTTATCTACCTCCCGTTTATTCGATCGCTTCCGGAAGGATTTTACTTATAATTTTTGAGCAATTCGCAATTTTGCACTGCGCGCTCTATTGTTTTGTTCTATTTCTTCTTCGGAAGGAATAATGAATTTTCCAACCGGCTTAAAGGGAACTTCTACTCTTCCGAAGACATCCTTTTCGGGCTCTCCTTCAAACAGTCCGTTACGCATATATCGTTTTACCAATCGGTCTTCCAACGAATGGTAGCTTATAAGACTTAGGCGTCCACCAGGCTTAATAACTTCTTGGGTTTGCATCAAAAATTCTTTAAGGGCATCCAATTCCTGATTAACTTCAATGCGAATTGCCTGATATACCTGCGCCAGTATTTTATTTTCTCGATGTTTGGGTAAAAATCGTCCCAGTGCTTTCTTGAGTTGTGCGCTCGACTTAATTTCATTTTGTTGGCGCGCTTCGGTTATAACACGTGCCATTCCGGCTGCAGCTCGCAATTCGCCATACTGAAATAATACCGATCGCAATTTGGACTCCTCGTACTTATTAACAACATCGTAGGCAGAAAAACTGCTGCCTTGGTTCATACGCATGTCGAGATCGGCTTCAAATCGAGTTGAAAAGCCTCGATCTGCCTCGTCGAATTGATGTGAAGAAACCCCGAAGTCGCCCAAAACCCCATCAACTTCTTTATAGCCATTAAAACGTAAGAAGCGCTTGAGAAACCTAAAATTTTCGTGAAGCAACAAAAATCTAGGGTCATCGATAGCATTCTCAAGCGCATCCTTGTCTTGATCGAAAGCGATAAGCTTTCCATCGTCACCAAGACGTTCAAGTATTTCTCGGGAGTGGCCGCCACCGCCAAACGTAACATCTACATATACACCGTCGGGTTTAATGTTGAGTCCGTCAACTGTTTCGTTTAATAATACCGGATTATGATATTCCATTAGTATCATTCGCATCTCCCATTACATCTTCAGCCAGATCTGCAAAATCGTTGGCAGCGTCATTAATGGCTTGTTCATATTTATCTTTATCCCAAATCTCTACGATATTAATCGCAGAAGAGATCACAATTTCTTTTGTTATTCCGGCAAAGGAAGCCAGGTCCTTAGGTATGTTGATGCGGCCGGTAGCATCTAATTCTACAGTTCGCACACCTGCAGTAAAACGACGGATAAAGTCGTTGTTCTTTCTATTGAATCGGTTTAATTGCCCCATCTTTTGCATTAACGAATTCCATTCTTGCATTGGGTAGACCTCTAAGCAAGGCTGGAACACTGCGCGCTTAATTACAAATCCGTCGGTCATTACCGGAGTGAGTTGTTTTTTAAGCGGAGCAGGCACCATAACACGCCCTTTTGCGTCTGCCTTACACTCGTATGTACCTATTAAATTGAGCATTATGAATTTGCCGATTCCAAAAATTATAAAACCAAATATAAATAAGTTTTACCACTTTTTCCCACTTTTTACCACATTGTTGATAAGTTTTACCACCGTACGACTCATTCTGAGGTTTTGAATTAAGCAAGGACTCTAAATCATTTTAGAACCATGAAATAAATTTGTGTACTTTTGCTTTTGTTAATTGCAGTTAACTCAATGGCTAATCAACTCAAGAAAGAAGGAAAATTTAATTACTTAGAAGTAGGCGAAGGCACCCCAATAATTATACTCCACGGTCTTATGGGCGGGCTTAGTAATTTTGATGGTGTTACCGATTTTTTCCCCGCAAAAGGATACAAGGTGCTCATTCCGGAACTACCTATTTACAAAATGTCGGTACTTAAGACGAATGTGAAGAACTTCGCCAAGTATGTAAAAGATTTTATCGACCACAAGGGTTATAACGAGGTGATCTTGTTAGGAAATTCCCTTGGAGGACATATTGGACTTTTATGCACAAAACTCTATCCCGAGAAAATTAAAGCCTTGGTCATCACCGGGAGCTCCGGCCTATACGAAAGTGCCATGGGAGAAAGTTATCCAAAAAGGGGTGACCGTGACTATATTCAAAAGAAGGCAGAAAATGTTTTTTACGATCCAAAAGTGGCAACTAAAGAGATCGTTGACGATGTGTACGAAACTGTAAACGACCGCAACAAGCTTATTAGAACGCTTGCTATCGCAAAGAGTGCCATTCGTCACAACATGGCAAAGGACCTTCCTAATATGGAGACACCAACGTGCATTATTTGGGGAAAGAACGACAATGTTACACCACCCCAAGTAGCCGATGAATTTCATGAGCTTCTTCCCGATTCCTCTCTGTTCTGGATCGACAAATGTGGTCATGCTGCCATGATGGAACACCCACACACTTTTAACAAGCTGCTTTATGCTTGGTTAGAAGAACGAGGGTATTAAGCGCACGATATGCAGATCAAATCAGCCGAATTCGTTATGAGCAACAGTGATGTTGCTAAATGTCCTAAAGACCGTTTGCCCGAATACGCCTTTATTGGTCGGTCGAATGTGGGGAAATCTTCACTCATCAATATGCTCATGCAACGCAAGAGCTTGGCAAAGACCTCGGGACGCCCGGGAAAGACACAACTCATTAACCACTTTATCATCAACAAACAGTGGTACTTGGTCGATCTGCCGGGGTATGGGTACGCACGCGTGTCTAAAAAGGCAAAAAAGACCTTTCAAAAATTTATAACCCAATACTTTGAAAAAAGGCAACAATTAGTACTCGCCTTTGTGTTAGTAGACTGCCGTCATGAGCCACAACCTATCGATTTGGAGTTTATGCAGTATTTGGGCGAGAATCAGATTCCGTTTAGCATTGTCTTTACCAAAGCCGATAAGCTAAAACCAAAAGCACTTGAACGAAACATCAAGGCATACGAACAAAAAATGTTAGAAAGCTGGGAAATAATGCCGCCCTATTTTATCACTTCTTCGAGTAGTGCTATGGGACGTGACGAACTGCTTCAGTATATCGATCAAATTAATACTGACCTGCCCTCAATTTAATTGTTTCAATTAATTCTGAAACATCTTCAAAAGTTGTTAACTCTTCCGAAGAAATAAAGAGTTGTAATTCATTATTCTTTTCTGAAAGCACCACGGAAAATGTATATTTCGGCAACCATTTAGACCTAAATTGTTTCAAAAACTCATCCTTGTGTAAAAATTCCATTTCAAGATCGAAACGCTTTCGAAAGCGCTTCCACGTTTTCTTTTCTGAAAAAACACCATAGGTAAGTGTGCATAAGGAACAATCGTAATTCGTTGGATTGGCAATTTTCCGAAGTGAGTCTAACACAGCGTTGTGTTTGCCCGAAGTCGCATTGTACACGAATATAAGGCGCATTATTCGCGCTTTAATTCTAGTTTTTCTGCAAAATAATCGCAAAAATCCCGCATTGTTGCACTCATCTTCTCATCGTTTGTAGCTCGTTGAAAGGTGTCTGCCATGGCACTTAAGGTTTGATGAAAAAACACTTTCATCTCGTCTAAAGGCATGTCTTTTGTCCAAAGGTCGATACGGAGCGACTCTTGTGTTTTATGGTCCCAAACCGAAAGGAATATCGCCTTTGCTTCTTCATTATTTACACCACCATCGGGAGCGGTCCAATGTAGTTTTTCAGGAACTTTATTCTCGTCTAGAGCTACTTTAATTTTAATTTCTGAAGTATGTGCTGCCATTATCGTTTGGGTTTATATTTTGACTGTTTAAAGATTACATCGGCCGGAGTTCGCAATAATTCTTCTACCGAAGTATCGTTATTCTCCATATAGGCGCGTACGATCTGCCAACCTACGAATCGACCTATCATTCCGGGTGATTCGTTGTCGATCTCCAAATAAAATTTTGAGAACGGAGCCGGCGCTATAAATCGCGCCCCTAATTTGGGGTTCGTACTGTAAAGAATTTCGTTTTCAACAAAATTACGCCAAATCTCGGTCTCATTGTCCTGTGCCCATTGCATTTCTTCTTCATTATAGCCAATCTTGGCTGCATCGGTGGCCTCCGGCAACCAAAGATCTTTTAAGTAAAGTTCTTTTCCGAAGTAAATAATTTGCGCCAAGAAAGATCGCTGTCTGGGTTTTGCTATTAGTTGACGCGCATAGGCAGAAGCAACATCGGGTCCTAGCTGCTCCTCTTTTAAATTCTTTGCGATGTAGCGGTTTATATCCACATAAAATGGATGCTCTGACCCTAAATATGTATCTAGCCCGAGAACCAATAAGGTATCGGCCACAATCACCTTGTTCTGGTAATCGACATCGGAGGTGGTAGTGACCACTGTGGGCACTTCAAATTGAGGTATGTAGTACTTAATATGTTGGAACAAAGGATGTAAGACGTCTTCTAGTTTTTCTTCGGAAGGAAATATAGCCTGTACCTCATCGTTTAGTTGCTGTTGTAAGGTATCGTTTATACGAGCTATCCAAACACTATCGTGGAATTGTCTTGGAAAGAACACCGGATATTTCTGCTTAATAGAAGCAAGTGTCTCCGGAGTGGTCGCATCGAATTCTTTATCGAATCGCATAATATCGAATTCGACAGGAATCTCTTCGATCTCTTGTTCGACCTTACTTTTCGAATCACATGCAAAAAGAAGCAGTATTGTAAGCAGTAAGGAGAAATATTTCATAGTTGCTTTTATTTGGCAAGTGTTTAACGTCATTCGCTTTTATAAATTTTACTTTTGGCTTATTTTTGTTGTGCAAAGGTATTATTATAAAGCACAAAAACCCATTAAATGCAGACCGAAAAAGTTATAGATCACATTGTAAATTGGCTAAAAGAATATGCTACTAACGCAAAAATGGAAGGATTTGTATTGGGCATTAGCGGCGGGATCGATTCGGCGGTCACCTCCTCTCTTTGTGCTAAAACAGGATTGCGCACCCTTTGCGTAGAAATGCCCATACACCAAGCACCAAGTCAGGTTACTCGTGCTCAAGAGCATATTTCACAATTAAAAAAGCGGTTCGCTAATGTAAGCGATGTGCGGGTAGATCTAACTCCTGTTTTTGAAGGTTTTAAATCGCAGCTCCCGGCTAGCCAGAACGACGCTTATCTCGATCTAAGTTTAGCAAATACTCGTGCAAGACTACGCATGACGACATTGTATTATTTTGCTGGACTACATCGCTATTTGGTTGCGGGCACAGGGAATAAGGTGGAAGATTTTGGTGTTGGATTCTTTACAAAATACGGAGACGGCGGGGTAGATCTTAGTCCAATAGCCGATCTTCTTAAAAGTGAAGTGTACGAAATTGGGCGTGCCTTGGAAGTGCCAAGTTCGATCATTAAAGCAGCACCCACCGACGGATTATTTGGAGACAGCCGTACCGATGAGGATCAAATTGGCGCAAGCTACGATGAACTCGAATGGGCGATGAAAATGATGGATGAAGGTAAACAAATTGATGACTTTTCCGGTAGGGAAAAAACCGTTTTTGAGATCTACAAACGACTCAATTCTGCCAATCAACATAAGATGAAACCGATACCTGTCTGCGAAATCCCGTTAATTTTAAAATAATATTCGTTTTTCAACGAGTTTTCTTGAAGTTGAACGAATTTACGACGTACTCTTTTATCTTTTTTTTAGTTTTGATTTGTAGTATAAGTATTACAAAAAACCTCTCGCTTAAAACATCCCCTCGCGTTTTAAGTTTTTAATACTAAGACCAAGCACAAAAGATGAAAAAAATAATCATTGCAGATCATCATCCGGTAACAAGAAAAGGCATTAGCTGCATGCTTAAGAAGAACAACGATTTTTCTATCGTAGCAAAAGCCAATAACGGATCTGAACTATACAAAAGCCTTCACGAACACCAACCAGATATTCTGGTTATGGAAATAGACATGCCACAAATTAACGGCATTAATGCGTTGCGCGGAATCAAGAATGAATTCCCTAACATGCGTGTATTGATATTCTCAACCCATCCCGAAGAAATTTACGCGCTGCGTTCAATCAAATCGGGTGCAGCCGGATACGTACCTAAGACCGCTTCGACCAAGGTATTTCTTAAAGCATTAAAACAGATTGCCAAAGGCGGTATCTTTCTTAACGAAGAACTTACTTCTACCTTTACAAGTCGAAATGTTGGCGAAACCAGTGCCATTAGCAGATACAAGAAATTGTCCTCACGTGAGATCGAAGTACTTAATTTACTGTCAAGCGGAAAACGCAACAAGGACATCGCCAATGCACTTAACATCAATGAAAAAACGGTAAGCACTTATAAAACTCGCTTACTTAAAAAATTAAAGGTGGATAATTTGGCAGATTTGATCCACCAGTCGCGTATGTTCCAGTTTGGGTAATTTATAGCACCCTCCTCAATTTTTCGGAAAGTACTTTTTTAAGGGATATATAATCAACGATATCCTGTAGATGATCTTGAGTGTTTTCGCTCGCTCCTTCTTTCATTGCTTCGGAAAGTTCACTTATTTTTTGTGCCAACAACTCTCTTCGTAAGTTCAAGATCGTTTCGCTAACCATTTGTGAAATCGAATGTTGCTTTTGTTTTACATAGATCTCTTTGGTCTCCCACTGATGCAATTGATACTTTTCTTCTTCCATCAAAATATCGGTAATGGCCGATGCTTTTTCAGGTTGCAATTCATTTACAAACGCATCTACCTGAAGTTGCTGCTCCTGATTTAAACGATTGATGATCTCAAAGTACAATGATTTAAAATCTTCATTCGCAAATTCGATCTCATCGTCTTGAAGATCTAAATAGATCTTTTCAAAAACTCGAGCGGTAACCGTTTCGGGTTTAAAGGTAATATTGCCTGCTTCATCCGCTTCAAGGATCAAGTCTTCGAACTCTTCTTCACTATTACCGTACAGCAATAAGATCTCAATGATCTTTCGTTCGAGTTCATACTGTACATCGACCTTTTTTACGGGTTTCTTATCAGCAGGAACCACACCCATTGGTTTATAGTCTTTCTTCTGCTTTTTAGCTGCATCTCTTTTTTCCTTCTGAAGTAATTGCGCTAGGGTATCGAACAAAACCGCTTCACTAATGTCCATAATACGAGAGCATTCTTTAATATAAACCTCTCGTTTTATAACATCGGGAATCTTCGCAATACTTACCACCATATCTCGTATGGTATCGGCCTTTTTAATGGGATCATCTTTGGCTTCCGAAGCCAACAAAGACGCTTTAAAATTGATGAAATCCCTCGAATTTTCCTCTAGGAACAAAGTAAGCTCTTCGAGCGAATTTGATCTTGCAAAACTATCGGGGTCTTCTCCTTCCGGGAAGGTACAGATCTTGACATTCATTCCCTGTTCCAAGATAAGATCTACCCCTCGAAGGGATGCTCGAAGTCCCGCAGCATCGCCATCAAACAGCACTGTAATGTTTTGGGTGAGCCTATTGATCAATCTAATTTGTTCCGGGGTAAGTGCGGTACCCGATGAAGACACCACATTCTTTATTCCACGCTGGTAAAATTGAATGACATCGGTGTATCCTTCAACCAGGTAACATCGATCCTCTTTAGCAATGCTTTGCTTGGCGTGATATATACCGTACAAGACCTTACTTTTGTGATAAATGTCGCTTTCGGGTGAATTCAGATATTTTGCAGCTTTTTTATCATTCCGAAGAATACGCCCTCCGAACCCGAGTGTCCGACCGCTCATACTTAAAATCGGAAATAGCACTCGGCCTTTAAAACGGTCAAACTGTTTTTCCTCCTTTACGATCGTTAAACCTGTCTTTTCAAGATATTCTAATTTATACCCCTTTTTTAGGGCATGACTTGTAAAAGCGTCCCACGAATCGGGCGAATATCCCAACTCGAAGGTTTCAATAGTCTCCTGTGTAAAGCCGCGTTCTTTAAAGTACGATAACCCAATGGCCTTGCCTTCTTCCGATTTTAAAAGGGTGGCATGAAAATATTTCTTTGCAAATTCGCTTACTAGATACAAGCTTTCACGCTCGTTCGCCTGTGCTTTTTGCTCACTGGATTGTTGGGTCTCCTCTATTTCGATCCCGTACTTTTTTGCGAGGTACTTGATGGCTTCAGGATACGTAAAATGTTCGTGTTCCATTAAAAATGCAACCACATTTCCACCTTTACCACTCGAAAAATCTTTCCAAATTTGTTTTACAGGGGATACCATAAAACTTGGAGTGCGCTCATCGCTAAACGGACTTAATCCCTTGAAGTTGCTACCCGACTTCTTTAAATGTACAAAATCGCCGATCACCTCCTCTACGCGAGCAGCTTCGAAAACACTATCTATGGTGGTTTTTGCAATCATATTTACTGTTTCAAAGATGTGAATTTATTCAGAAAAAACAGGCCAAGCGATCAAGTAATTTCAATAAAAAAGGCTTCTAGTTTCGTAGAAGCCTTTTTCAAATTACAAGGTTTCGGGTGACTAATCCATATCGAAGCGTAAACCAAGTGAGACATTTCGCTGTTCTAAAGGGTTATCCTTAAAGATCGTATTGAGGTCGTATTTAATGTAGAGGGCAGTATCTCTCCAACCCAGATAAGCACTAAGACCGTATACAAAATTATTGGTGTTGTAATTTCCTTTTAGCTTTTGTTTTACATCCTCACCGTCATCTTCGAATTTGAGCTTTTGCCGAGTCCCAAGATTAAAACCGGCATATCCGCCCAGTCCTAATTTTATTTGATTGTGAGTATCATAACGAAAATAATTCTCTTTCTCGATCTTTTTAGAAGGTCCAATTTCAAAATGCACCGGGAACACGAGGTTGTCCATTCTAAATTTTGATTTATCCAGATCCATCGGAAATTCTTGCAACTCGGTTTGATCTCCGGTATCCACAAAATATCGATTATCTG
The DNA here is from genome assembly GCF_003333325.1 of Candidatus Ulvibacter alkanivorans. Classification (GTDB taxonomy): domain Bacteria; phylum Bacteroidota; class Bacteroidia; order Flavobacteriales; family Flavobacteriaceae; genus Ulvibacter_A; species Ulvibacter_A alkanivorans. Next base: position 40,300 of record NZ_QOLC01000054.1, read on the forward strand.
TAGGCTTTAATCCGTTGAACTGAAACGAGAATCCGTATTTTATTCGCAGCCAATTGCTCTCTTTAAATACACGGGTTTTCCAAGCCCATCCTAATTCTGCGAATCGACTGCTTCCAATTTTAAAATCGGAATCGTCGAGTGATTCCCCTTCGGTGATAACATTGTTTAGTCCCACTGCAAATACGAGATCACTGTAGGTGCGACGATCATATTGTACGGGTTTATTTTTTGGCCCGATGTAAAAAGTGGATCGGCCGTCTTCTCCGGCTCTACCAATACTAAATACAAAGCCCGAATCTTCGTCCTCGCCGGTTTGGGAGGCATTGCGTTCTAACAAGGCAATTTTATTATCGATGATCGCCAACCGATTCTCGATATTCAACGCTCGCTTTTCGGCAGCCTCTTGTTTTAGCGTATCGGCCTCTTCTTGCGAGATCTCGTTGTTCATTAATCGCTGATTGACCGTTTCGACCTCTTTGGTCAAGGCCTCTTTCTCTTCAGCTATCACCTGTTCCCTAGACTGTTTTAATAGCGTTATAGTAGCGTTGTTGTTCTCCTGTCCATACAAACTAGACATGGCTAGGATGCATACCGCTAATGCGGCATAAAAAATAATGGTTTTCATAATGTTCGAAATTTTGTGCTTTCTTAAAAGCGTGATTGATGAATAAATTGGTATTAATTATTTCGTTCGGCCACTGCGGTGCGTATTTTTTCAAATCCGTTGCCCAGCGCATCAAAGACCTTATCCCTAAAACTACGCTCGAGTGAAAATTCGACCTCTTGCAATAACGCCGTAGCATCTACTTTCTGTGTATTTTCGTCTAGAATACGAGCCGTTTGAAGTTCTTTTTGTGCTGTTGCCAATAACATATCGACCTCTTCGGCCGAAACAATCCTGTTTGATTCTTGAAGCGCCTTTACCTGTGCTACCACCTCTGCTACTTTAGCATCTTCAGCATTTCTATTTTTGTCAATCGCAGCAACCCGTGCTTCTTTCTTAGGCAGTTTTTGTATAGCATTAGAGCCTGACTTAGTGGTGTCACCCTTCTGTTCGTTGTTTTTTGCTATTTCCCGTGTTGGTGTATCCACAGCTATAAGTTCTTTTTGTGGTGCTTCGGAAACAGTTTCTTCGCTTGCTAATTCTTGCGCGGTTCGTTGTACTGGCATGTCTTGGATATTTTGCTCTACTTCGCTGTTCTTGGGAATGGATTCTTCTACTATGAGTTCATTCGAAGGATTTTCCGAAGCAGTAAAGAGCAAACTTCCAACTATTAAAACAGCAGCGATGCTGGCGGCAACTCCCCACCAAAGGTAGGAAGGTCTTCTCTCGTCTTGTTTGGACAGTTTTGCTTCCAAGTCATTCCAGGCATTAGCGGAAGGCTGTATTTCGCGCTCTTGAAGCTGTTCCCTAATATTTTCTTCTAATTTAATGGGTGCCATAATGAATGTTGTTTTTCTTAATTTTTGATTGTAATAATTTACGCGCCTTGTACAGCTGCGACTTAGAAGTGCTTTCACTAATATGTAACAGCTCGGCAATTTCGCTATGCTTATAACCTTCTACCGCGTACAGTACAAAGACCGTTCTATAGCCATCGGGCATAGCATCTATAAGTTGTTGTATCTCATCTACCGCTAATGCCGTTTCTATATAAGCCACATGTTCGAGAGAATTTTCAAGTTCAGTTTCGTTCGTGAACACCAACTTCTTCTCTTTCCGAAGCCTAGAAATAGATTCATTAACCATAATGCGTCGTATCCAGCCTTCGAAGCTCCCTTCGGCTGTAAAAGTGCTTAGGTGAGTAAAAACTTTTAGAAAACCACTTAACATTACTTCTTCGGCCAGCTGCGAATTCTTCATATACTGTCTGCATACACTCATCATCTTAGCAGCAAACATTTCAAAAAGCTCATGTTGTGCTTTTCTATTGCCCTTATTTGCTTTAACGATAAGGCTTTTATAATTCTTATGCAGTGAAACTAATTTCATTTTACATAAATGGATTTAGCACAACAGTAATTTAGATACTTAGAGATTCGCATTTTTACGCTTTGATTTTAAAAGTTTCTTACGACAACAATTGCTTCGCAAGGGCTTCTATATATATAGACGCAACCTAAAGTAAAATAGTTGCCTGAGGATAAAAAAAATTGGAGTTAATAGCAGAGCTACCTATTTTTTTCGATCGATCACATAATTCACCATTTGTTCTAAAGACCTTTTATATGGCGATTCGGGATACTGTTGTAAGATGGCTAGTGCTTTGGATTGGTATTCTTTCATTTTAGAAACAGCATATTCGAGGCCTCCAATATCTTTTACAAAGGCGATCACTTCTCGTACACGTGTTTTATCGCGATTGTGATTCTTTACTGAATTGATCAACCAGCGTTTTTCTTTTTCTGAAGCAGTATTCAAGGCGTAAATAAGTGGCAAGGTCATCTTCTGTTCTTTGATATCGATGCCGGTTGGTTTCCCAATTTTATCTTCGCCATAATCGAACAGGTCATCTTTAATTTGAAAAGCGATCCCGATGAGTTCTCCAAATTCGCGCATGTGCTGTACTTCTTTAGAAGGCGCATTGACCGATTGAGCGCCCATTGCGCAACAAGCGGCAATAAGTGTGGCTGTTTTTTGACGAATGATTTGAAAATAGACTTCTTCGGTTATATCGAGTTTTCTCGCCTTTTCAATTTGAAGCAATTCGCCTTCGCTCATTTCACGTACCGCCACTGATATGATCTTTAACAGATCGAAGTCGTTATTATCTATAGAGAGTAGCAAGCCTTTTGAAAGCAGATAATCCCCTACCAGCACCGCGATCTTATTTTTCCAAAGGGCATTAATGCTAAAAAAACCACGTCGTCGATTGCTATCGTCTACGACATCGTCATGAACCAGCGTAGCCGTATGTATGAGCTCGATCACTGAAGCACCGCGATAGGTGCGATCGTTCACTTCACCATTGTTCGTCATTTTGGCGATAAGGAATACAAACATGGGGCGCATTTGTTTTCCTTTTCGGTTTACTACATAATGGGTAATTCTATTGAGTAAGGAGACTTTGGAAGACATCGAGACCAAGAACTTTCGTTCAAAGAGATCCATTTCGAACTCGATAGGTTCTTTTATTTGCGAGACGATCTTCATAGGTGTTTCAAAAATAAATTAAAACCCTTTATAAATAAAGAAAGAAGCAAAATGAATATGCATTTGCTTCTTCCTTTACAAGTAGGTACAGCTTATTTAACCGTAGCTCTGTTTCGATAAAGTGATTTATCTATACAGCCCTTCATTTTTTCTTTGTCGAGTGAAACGCCTAAGAATTTTTCAATTCTATCTAATTGAGATTCGGGATCATCAAGGACTTCTGTATAATCTACATACAAGATTTCTACCCCAGGCTCTTTTTTATTCCAGACACCAACATTTGCTAACAGTTTTTGAAACTGATTGTAAAGTTTTACCGGAAATTCCTCTTCATTTTTGCCCAGCATTTTTTGTTGCGACTGAATTACTTCGTTTAGATCGCGTTTCATAAAAATGATCTTGTAGCGATGTTTAGCATCTAAATATTTTAGTAACGGTGCTACGATCTTTACAGCTTTGTCTTGACCTTTTTTCAACCAAGAATTATCTTTATATAACGACATTACCGGCTCGTATTCATAATATCCTTTTGGATTCGAGATATCGGCCTCCCTTTTATCATCTTGTAAAATATCCACACCACCTTTATCTAACATCTGCATCATTAAAGATGTCCCTGATCGCGGTAAACCGGAAACCACCGTAATTTGATTCTTGCGATATGTGTTGCTGGCTTTATCCTTCAGGTCTATTTCTAATTCAATCTTTTCTTTTACGTTTTCTAGCGAGTGTTCAGCTTGATGAAATTCTTTCGGCTTTAAACGTGTTGCCATTTCGAATGCCAATTTTGCGTTTTCGAGATCCCCCAAAGCTTCTAGTGCCTGCCCTAATAAAAAGTGAGCTTTTGGAAAATACTTTACGAGTTCGATACTAGTCAAGGCATAATCGGCAGCTTCTTCATATTCGTTTAGTTGAATAAGGGTTTCGGCCATGGTAGCATGAAAGTTTGCTTTCTGTGGTTCTTTTTCAATTGCGAGGTCAATCAAATCCCGAGCCTCTTCAAAGTCACCTAAACGATATTTCAACCTACCTATTTGATACAAAACCTGTCCAGTTTCTTCTTTCTTTCGATACTTTTCTAATAGCGCAAGTGCTTCACGTGGCCTATCCATTTCCGACAAGATTTGAGATTCGGCAAGATCTAAATTATATTTAACTTCAGTATTTGAAGCCCTAACTTTGTCTAAATACTGTTTAGCCAGTTTAAATTCCTTTTCTTGTAGCGCGATCGTTATTAAATCCATGTAAAATGGAGCCAGATCAAACGGATCTTCCTCTTTGTTAGGCGGTTCCTCTTCCAACAACTCTAACAATAACTTCTTCGCAGGAGAAAAATCTTTTTTACCCATATACACTCGAGCTAAGTTATGTTTTAGGTCAACTCGGGTTTTTTTAATCGCTACTTCAAATTTTTCGTCTAATTTCTCAACATAACCTAAATCTATAAGCTGTTGCATAGTTTCTTCATCGGACAGTACATCAGATTTTTGATTGCTGTCTAATTCGGCAAAATCTCCCCTTTCATTTTCCCAACTTTCAATGTATTTAGGAGTTCCAGGATCTTCAAAAATATCCAGGATTACTTTACCATCCATGTCTTTTCCTATTGGTAGACCATAATGGTGCAAGATAGTAGGTGCCACATCTATTAATCCCATTCCGAAGACCTTCTGATTTTTCTTGATGTTTGGACCTGATGCGACGAACATACCAAACTGCCGATGTTCTAATGATGGCGCAGCTTGAACCTTGGGCATTTCAAGTATTCGTTTATTTCCCGATTCAAAGCCATGGTCCGACATGATAATTACAGTAGTATCGTCATCGATCAATTTCAATTTTCGCTCTAACATCATATCTTGAAATATATAGGCCCCGGTGACCGCATGCTTGAAGATGTCGAAATTATCTTGATTCACAGACGGTAATTTGGGCGGATGGTATTTCATAAAACTATGGCAGAAATGATCTATAAGGTCGTAATATACCGCCATAAAATCCCAATCGGATGTACGTAGTAAACGAGTTGCAGCGTTGTGTAGTGAGGTATTTTCAGAAACAATTTTTGCAATTGCAGTGAGCCCTTTATGATTTTCTTGATCTACATCATGCGCTCGAGGAACGAACGGATATAAATGAGCTTCGGTAATTTCGAACGGAAACATTCGTAAATTCTTGAAGTCGTCCTTTTTTTCCCAAGGATGAATTGAAAATTCACTCATTGGGGTTTGTTTTTTCGGATCTCTATGTGTCTTCTGAAAGCGGTCTGAGATCACCGTACCATTTATTGGTTCAGCAGGAAAGCTTGGCCACCAACCAACCAGATTACTTTTCATTCCTTGATTATGAAAAATATTCCATAAGGCTCTTGTTTTTCGTGAGGTCGTGGTTACGGGCCTTACGTTCTTTGCATCGGGAGTTACTTCAATAAACCCAAGAATTCCATGTTTGTCGGGTGTTTTTCCAGTAGCAACGGTAGTCCAAAGCATTGGGGAGTACGGTGGATTCATCGTACTCATGTTTCCATACACTCCATTTTCAATTACTTTTTTTAAGGCTGGCATTTTGCCTTGAGCAATTAACGGCCAAATAATATCCCAATCTGCAGCATCCCATCCTATTAATAACAGTTTATTCTTTTTCATCTACTGAATTTATATTGTTCTTCTTTTTTACTGCTCTCCATGCCTCGAACCCAATGTCTCCTAAGGCCAATACGCCTAGAGACCCTAAAACTGGCACTTTATCGGGATCAAAACGCTCTCTTTCAATTTTATTCTCACTCATAATTAACTTTTTTTCCTTAATTATTAGAATAGTTTTTTATATTTACAGCTAATAACACGGTAAAACTGCGAAAGTTTTGCATTAAATCCTATTCATTATGAAAAAAATTACTTCTAAAAAATTATCTAAAAGACTAGTACAGTATGGCGCACTTTCTGCTGCAGCACTAGGCGTTGCCGATGCAAGCGGTCAAGTCGTTTATACAGATGTTGATCCAGACCAGGTACTGAATGTAGGTGATGAATTTATTGTTGACTTTACAGCAATGGGTACAGAATTTACTATTAGTAACCCTGATGGTCTTGCTGGTGGAAATGCAGCTATCGTATTTCCAAGTTCAGGAGGAGCCTTTGTTGGATTTGCATCAGGTGGATTCCAATACCCTTCACTTTTAGCAGCCGGTGATGTGATCGATGCAGGTGCTGGATATACTTCAGTTGGAGAACGTGGTGACTTGAACTACTACGGATGTGCATACTCTAATAGCCAGTGGTGTAATACTGTTGTAGACGGTTACCTAGGAGTTACTTTCCAGTTTAACGGAAACACTCACTACGGTTGGGTTCGTATGGACACAGATGTTAACGGATCGAACTTAATTACTGTTAAAGATTTTGCATTTGACGCTACTCCAGATACTGCTATCGCTGCCGGTGATGGACAATTAGGTGTAGACGATCAAGTATTTGAAGGATTCGAATACTTTGTGGACAACGCTAACAGATTGAACCTATCTGCTCCCGTAGCAATGGAAAAAATCGTTATGCATAATGTATTAGGACAACAAGTAATTTCTCAGAAATTATCTAATACAAATGAAAGTCTTGACCTTTCTAGCTTAAAGTCGGGCGTGTATATCGCTACTGTTGCTATTGAAGGGACTGCAAAGTCATTCAAAATCGTAAAGAAATAAAAATAGCTTATTTCTAAAAGCAAAAAGCGACTCTATCGAGTCGCTTTTTTTTATTGCTTATTTGCGAGCTGCCCACAGGCAGCATCAATATCCTTGCCTCGACTTCTTCGTACCGTGACCGGGATCCTATTCGCTTCTAAGCGGCTTATATAATTATCGACCGCATCATCTTCGGCTTGTTGAAAATCTCCATCATCGATAGGATTGTATTCAATTAAATTGACCTTACAAGGCACATATTTGCAGAATTGCACCAAGGCTTCAATATCTTCTTTTCTATCGTTAATGCCCTTCCAAACCACGTATTCATAGGTGATCTTGCTTTTGGTTTTGGCATACCAATATTCTAATGACTCTCGTAGCGCAGGCAATGTAAAATTCTTAGCGAATGGCATTATGGTTTCACGTGTCTCTTGAATCGCAGAATGTAATGAAACAGCCAACTTAAACTTAACTTCATCGTCAGCCATTTTTTTTATCATTTTGGGAACGCCCGAGGTCGATACAGTGATTCGTTTGGGCGACATCCCCAACCCTTCTTCATTAGTAATCTTATCGATAGATGCTAACACATTCTTGTAATTCATTAACGGTTCTCCCATACCCATAAAAACGATATTTGATAATGGGCGGTCATGATAGAGCCTGCTTTCTTTATCGATAGCAACTACTTGATCGTAGATCTCATCAGGGTTTAAGTTTCGCATTCGTTTTAGCCGGGCAGTTGCACAAAATTTGCAATCTAAACTACATCCTACTTGAGAAGACACGCAGGCTGTGGTTCGGCTCTTAGTTGGGATCAACACCGATTCTACAATGAGACCGTCATGTAACTTGACCGCATTTTTGATCGTACCATCATTGCTTTTTTGCAAACTATCAACTTGAATGTGGTTTATCACAAAATGTGATTCTAATTGTGCACGAGTTTCCTTTGAAAGGTTGGTCATTCCTTCAAAATCATGTATCCCTTTTTTCCAGAGCCATTCGTACACTTGATCGCCACGAAAGGCCTTATCACCTATATTAACAAAGAACTCTCGCAGTTCTTCTTTCGAAAGGGCTCGTATGTCTTTTTTCTGTGTTTGCATCAGACTGCAAAAATAGGTAAAAGGATTTGGTATACAGCAGAATGGTAAGCAGAATGCTTCCGAAGCAATTCAAAGTATCGGGAATATAGTGTAAGGAATAGAATTGGGCGCTACGATTACCTATTCACCAATATCTTCTTAGTAATGTGCTCATCACTGTCCTCATCAGTTAGCTGAAGAAAATACACTCCTTTAACAAAAGTTTCCAGCGAGATACTATTATACGTGTTCGACAAAGAGCCGGCTTTTAATTCTTGCCCCATCACATTAAAGAATCGATAGCTAAGATTCGGATAGCGATTATTTGTTATAAAGATCTCTGTGGTCGCCGGATTCGGGTAAATCTCTAAATTTCCAATATAATTTATATCGGGCGTACTTAATATATTCTGAAGTGCTTCTGTCACTGCCATACCAGAATTGTTAGGATCAAGCCAATCTTTTAGACGTGATTCCGGCGTTGTCCCACTATCCCAAGACACAGCAAATCTACCATAAATATCATACTCGTCGTTATCATCTAAACCGTCACAGAATGCTTGTCCGGCGTATAACTGCCCTATGATGCGTCCGTTTTGATCGAACAATGGGGATCCGGAGGACCCGCTTTCGGTGGTTCCTAGGTCCCAACCATCACCATTTCCTGCCGAAACGCCTCCAATAAGCCAAACTTCGGTGCCTCCGGCGTTCTCCTTAACGGCAGGATCATCATCTCGACAGATCTTCATGATATCGCCATTTGGATGATGGATACCCACTTGATATTCTGGATCGGTATCGGTCCTATCCCAACCGGCAAAGGTTATATCCCACGAATCGGGTATTGGATTTACCAGTTCTACTAGTGCAAAATCGCTTAGTTCGTTGTTTGCTCTTAGCACGGTCCCGCTCATGGTAAAATTGGTTTGCAGATCATCGCTCTCCTCTTCTGTGGCGCATACGGGATTCGGGCTCATCCAGTTGAAACGAACCGACCACAAGGCAGGGTCACTATTGTCTAAACAGTGATTACCACTTAACAAATAAGGCGTTTTGTCTCCAACCGAATTATTTAATAATGATGCAGAGCATAAATATCCATTACCTAAATTCAACAGAGCAACCGATTTTTTCAAAATATCTTTCTTTGTGTCGAAATCTTCACCAACGGAACAGTTTACATCGTAATTGCAGGAACCGGAATCGTTCAATCCACGCATCATGCCCTCGGCATATCGTTCTACTGCACCCATTCGGTAGCCATGAATAACACTCTCTATCGACAATCTCACTTCATCGCTTACATAGGCAGGCTCATAATATTCAACGATAATCACTTCACCGGTAATAAACCATGACCCCAGCACATTACTTGATCTGTTCTGATCGTTGGTAAAAGCGCGAGACACATCGGTTTGCGTTTCGTTAAAAAGATGCATTCGTCCCCCTTTAGGGATAAAAAAGTTATCGAAATTAAGACTTAGATTTACGGCATTAGGCGAATAGATCGCTACCTGCAATAATCTATCTCCATTTGGCAAGATCGTCCAAATTGCATTTTCTAACAGATCTATTTGTAATTCGCGTTTTACTCCGTAGCGCCAAGGAAGGCTTTTATCGCGGTCGTTGATTTGATCTTCTGCTTGTAAGGCTTCAATGTTTATTGGAGGAAGCTCGATAGGTGGTGTTCGCATTTCTACAGAATGCGTCCAGCTAAAAGGCAATAGCATATCTTCATTTTCTTGAGCTTCAGAAATTGAGACAAAAAACAAAAGTAAGAATAGTAAACGTAGTGTTCTTTTCATTCGCCTTATACAATTGTACACCTAATGACTTACTAAAATACATTATTATTCTCACAATTGAAAACCAAAAGGTTACAAAAAAAAATCCTGATCGGAGATCAGGATTTTAATGTATATCGAATGTTGACAAATTAAATGATCAACATGGCATCGCCATAGGTATAAAAACGATACTTTTCTTTAACTGCTTCGGCGTAGGCCTCTTTTATAAACTCATGTCCTGCAAAAGCCGACACCATCATTAACAGCGTAGATTTTGGTGTATGAAAATTTGTAACCATTGCATTTGCGATACTAAAATCGTAGGGTGGAAAAATAAATTTATTCGTCCATCCGGAATAGGCGTTCAACGTGCTGTTCGATGAAACAGAACTTTCGAGCGCTCGCATGGCGGTAGTTCCAACGGCACAAATTCTGCGCTTGTCTTTTAATCCCTTATTAATTGTACGAGCTGCTTGTTCGTTGATGATCATTTCTTCAGAATCCATCTTGTGTTTGGACAGATCCTCTACCTCTACCGGACTAAAGGTCCCAAGTCCTACGTGCAAGGTAACCTCGGCAAAATTAATTCCTTTGATCTCTAACCGCTTTAGCAAATGCTTAGAGAAGTGCAGTCCTGCAGTTGGAGCCGCTACGGCACCTTCTTGTTTCGCAAAGATAGTTTGGTAGCGCTCGGCATCTTCAGGTTCTACATCACGCTTAATATATTTAGGAAGAGGTGTTTCACCCAATTCGGTTAATTTTGCTCTAAATTCTTCGTAAGATCCGTCGAAAAGGAATCGTAACGTTCTACCTCTAGAGGTCGTATTATCGATCACTTCGGCTACTAGAGATTCATCTTCTCCAAAATACAGTTTGTTTCCAATTCTAATTTTTCTAGCAGGATCTACGAGTACGTCCCAAAGTCTTGTTTCCGGATTTAGCTCACGCAATAAGAATACTTCAATTCGCGCACCTGTCTTCTCTTTGTTTCCAAACAAACGAGCCGGAAAAACCTTAGTGTTATTTAACACCAGCACATCGTCTTCATCGAAATAATCGATCAAATCTTTAAACATTTTATGCTCAAAGGTCTTCTCTTTTCGATTTAAGACCATTAATCGAGCCTCATCTCTGTTTACAGCCGGATAGTCTGCTAGTAATTCTTCTGGTAAGTCAAAATTGAAATTTGAAAGTTTCATTCCCATAGTACGCGCGTATTTACTTTAAAAAGTGGCAAATATACAACCTCAACATAGCGGTTGTCAAGTAAATGCCTATTTATTATTTTAATTGTACCGAAATCCCTACCCTTTCAAGGTCTTTCCAGAAATCGGGATAGGATTTTGTCACCACTTTCGCATCTTGAATCGTAATTGGAACCTTACTCGCTAAGGGTGCAAAAGCCATGGCCATTCGATGATCGTTATAGGTGGCGATCTGTATGTCTTTATTAATTGCTTCGGAAGCTTCCATCGTAAGTGAATTATCGGTAATCGTTACTTTGGCTCCTAATTTCTCTAACTCGACCTTTAATGCCAGAAGTCGATCGGTTTCTTTAATCTTCAAGGTATGTAGCCCCGTTAATTTACACCCAAGCTGCTTTGCAAAACAGCTTACCGCTATCGTTTGTGCTATATCCGGCGTATCCGACAAATTAAGTTCAAGAGTGCTACCATGCGGAATCGATTGATGCGTAAGTGTAATGCTGTCTTCGGAAGGGTTAAAGGTGGTCTTTACGCCCAACTGCCGGTAGATAGTCGCTAATGCCATATCACCTTGCAGACTATTTTTTCGATAACTCTGAAGGGTTACGGTTAATTGTTCATCTAATGCGACCAAACTGTAGAAATAAGAAGCCGAGCTCCAATCCGACTCTACCACATGTTTTTTAGCGATAGCAGCTTTTAGGGGTCGCACAGTAATGGTGTTCTCTAAGAATGTATACTGCGCACCAATTTCTTCTAAAAGCGAAAGGGTCATTTTTAAATAAGGTGCAGAAGTGATGGTCCCGTCTAATACAATGGTTAGTCCATTGGGCAAAGAAGGTGCTATTAGGAGTAATGCCGAAATATACTGACTACTAACCGTGGCAGATAGTCGCACCTTGTCCTTTAGCAATGTCGTACCTTTAATTTGTAAGGGCGGGTACCCATCTTTGTTCGTGTATTCTATAACGGCACCTAGATCACGCAATGCATCGACCAAAATTTTAATGGGGCGTTGTTGCATACGTTCACTGCCTGTTAATAGAACGTGCCTTTCCGGCATGGCTGCAAAATAGGCTGTTAAAAAGCGCATTGCAGTACCTGCATGATGAATATCTATTGTGGATGCCTTAGATCGCAGTGCTTTTTTCAAATATTGCGTATCGTCACTGCCAGACAAGTTGTCGATGGAGATGGTAGGGTAATATGCTTGCAAAATAAGCAGTCGGTTAGACTCACTCTTTGAACCGGATATTTTCAGTGGTACCGATCGTGTTCCTTTTGGGACATATGAAAGTGACGCTATCATTTGCCCTTGTAGTCTTCACTTTTAAGTTTTCCCCAAAACTTTCCGTAGCTAACCATAAAACCACAAAAAAATGCTGCGCCGATTAACATTAGAACGGTGGACGCAGAATAGTGATAGATAAAGTCTGCCGAAAAATTGGCACCTACCCATTGCACAAGCAATAAGATGATAACATAGCCTACAGACAAAACTAGTACCGAGCGCCAAAACCCTTTATGATTTACAACACGTTTAAACATTATTTAAGTTTTTGGTTGCTGTGATGCCGGTCGTGATCTCGTTTGGTCTTTGTCGCTAGTTTGTCATTAAAAGCTTTTTGCAGGTCGACATTGGTTTGATTGGCCAGGCAGAGAACGACAAAGACCACATCGGCTAGTTCTTCGCCAAGGTCTTTGTGCTTATCACTTTCTTTCTCACTTTGTTCACCATAACGGCGAGCAATTATACGTGCGACCTCACCAACTTCCTCTGTTAGCTGCGCCATATTGGTTAGCTCATTAAAATAACGCACTCCGTGTTCCTTGATCCAGTTATCTACTGCTAATTGTGCGTCTTTTAAATCCATCGTGCTAAGCTTTTGTGAGTACTACTTTCTCTGTTTCTTTTTCGATCAATAATTGGTAGAATTTTTTAAGGTTTGGATAGAATTCTGCCGACAGAAACGGCTGATTTATCGCAAATTCTACTGAAAGTTGAATTTTATTTCCGGTATTTGAAATCACATATCTAAATTCTCCGGCATCTTGTCCTAGACCAAAGGCAATATCCTCGGGAAGTGACTCTACTTGATACCCTTCCGGGATAGTGATCGAGATCAAATATCGATCTTTTAAAGGGAAACTAAAATCGATAGGATACTGTCGCTGTTCTAATTTAAACGGATTCTCTTGAATCGCCAAAAACATCATTGGTGAAAAATACAACTTTCCTCCTACTTCCTCAACTGCATCAAAGGATTCGAAATCGTAGGTTAACTTAAGCGGTTCGTAATCGTTCTTTAGATTTTCGAATTCGATCGCACTAATTTCTACTTCAGCTTTGTCCTTCTCTAAAAGTTTTTGCGTTTCCTCTTTATTAACATCAGTAAACTTATTTCTGAAAGATAAGGCATAATGCCCGGTATACCTACTTTTAAAGGTACCATTTGCACTAAGGTCATCGTGTAGGTCGACGTTGATCATGGCGCTTTCCGTGGCGTGTACCGACGGGTACAAAGACACCCATGTCGAACTTCCATTAGGGCGAACCATACGTCCTTGCCAATTCAAGATCTCCGGCTCAAGTATATTTATATTTCCTTTTTTATTGGTAGCATCTAATAATATTACAGTATTATTCTTTTCGACACCTGCAATTACATAATTAAAACCATTTCTGGTTGGAAACAGCGGAATACCATTCGATTTGGAACTCACCAAGATCGGATTTGCATTTAATCCGGCGTATCGCAACATAGCGACAAGCATTAAATTAATATCGGCAATATTACCGGCACCACTCTTATATGCGTCTTTGGTTCCTTCGTCTGCATAATAACCAAAGAAACCGTTCCAATTCATCTTTTTCTTTACATAATCGAAGATACGGAACATCTTTTCGTCCTCATTGGTCACACCGGCAAGCAACGCATCAATATCTTTATCGAAGTAATTGGACCTGTCCAGCTCTGCACCAAAGCCTTGTGAATCGTATATAGATTTAGAAACTGCATCCCAAGTCGTTGAATAGGTAGTGATGGTAGAACCCGGATAGTCTGTGTAGGCCAATTCAAATTTTAACGAGGAAGCATAATTATCAATATTTCCTGCGAACGCTTCTTGTTTAAGTGCCGGTACATCTTCAATATCTACTTTGTAAATATTTTGTCTATAGGTCACCTCTGCCGTTTCTGAAACCGGAATGGCTTCACCTCTTCTTGGTTGCCGTGTCGTTCTAAAACTCATTCTACGTTCGTTCCCATCGGTTGCAATAGAAAACGGGATCCACCCTTTTTGATGCGTTTTATAGTTTAGGTACTCCGGGGCAGTAAACTTTAAACTTACCTTTTCGATAGGAATTCTTTCTTGAAAACGATACGCATCGATATTACTCACATACGGAGACTTTATCATATAGCGATATTCGATAACACAGCCTTCGGAAAGATTTGGCATGGTAAAGCGTGTTTGCTCATAGAACTTACTCATCTCCTCTTCAAAGATACCGTCGTTCTTTAAGCGTTGGTCCTTTACTTTTCCATCCTCTAAATAGTAGGTATACCCTTTTAGATTGGAGATCTCTTCCTTAGCGCCACCACTTCCTTGATACAAATTCACATTTTTCGTAGCCCAATCGAAGCCTTCCTTATTGTAGATCTTTACACGTTCAAAAACTTCGGTGGTAATATAGAAGCCCTCGGTTTGATTGTAATCAAACTCGGTAATCATCTCGCGATATAAGATTGCAGCATTTGCACTTGAATCTGTTGGATGCACCTTTTGTTGCACTTCTTCTTTTGAAACTTTTCCAAATCGATAATCCTGTGAAAAAGAATACTGAGCCATAAATAAGGCTGTTAGCACTAAAATTACTTTCGATGGTTGTATGGCTATTTTCATTTAGCTTGTGGTTTTAATAGAATTTTTGTTTTATCGAGTTTGGCGATGCTTCGTCTAAACGACCTGTATTTTTTATAGGCTTCGGCCGGATACACCCCTTTATTTATTTGAATATCGCGCGTATATATTATGGTATCTTCATTTTCTTTTCTGAAGGTTATTTGGTAGGTTCCAAAATCGGATTCTACAACCTTATCTTCGGGAAGGCCGTCGAGGGTATATTCTGAAGGTAAGTTTATGGTATATACATCCACATCTTTATATGATTCATCAATATGGACTTGCTGTTTTCTATCGCTAATTCTTGGCGGAATGTATTGCGACTGATTAAAAACGTTTAATTGCACCAGCAGCTCCTCTCCTACTTTTGAAGCGTAGTTCGGGATCTCAATATCTAGTTTTTCAGTAAATTTTATAGCAAGTCGATCATTCTCTAAGCCTCGAATAGTAAAGGAAATGCCATTGATGTAATCCCATCGATTCTTGTAATATTTTTCTTGCTCGCGCGCTGTCTTATTTTCTATAGCATATTTCCAACCGTATTGCAATCCTTCAGAAACGCTATTAAAATTAGCTGTTAACCCCCCATCATTGTTTAAGTTTACTTCAGCCGTTGTGTGTTGCAAGTTCTCTTCTACATCATAGGCAGTGGTCTGCACGATCTTTCCTCCTTCGGGTGTGATAATTAGCACATCGCGATCATCGTTAGAACTACCTATAAACCCAAAAGGCAAATCCTGACTTGTACATTCTAACCATGTAATGTCATCACCATTTGGAACTCCTAAAATAGCATGATTGCCCTGCATGGAAGTGAAGTCTTCAATAATATCTTCCTCATCCGACCCGGAGTACAAGACCGTATAGTAAGAAGGCACCCCTACCACGTCTAATAGTGCTTTTGTATAATTGGTCAAAGCCTTACAATCGCCGTAGCTCAATTTATCGACATCAGATGCGGGCATTGGCTTCCAACCACCAATTCCAATTTGAACGCTAATGTATCGCACCTTATCTTGCAGGTATTGATATATCTTGCGAGCTTTTCCTTCATTCGTCGTTTCGTTTTGAACCAAGCCTTTCACTTCTGCGATGGTCGCAGGTGGCAATTCACTTACACCTGTTAATAATTGTGAGTTCATCCAACGACCAAATTCGTTCCAATCCTTTCCGAAGCCTTTAGTACCTTTTAAATAGAACTTATTTAATGCAAAAGATACTTTTGGCGCCAACGCTTGAAAAGGCGGCGCATGCTCTTCATATTTGATCCCTGCAATGTTTTCGGCCACACATACGATCTCGGTTGGTGTTTCGGTAATACTAATGTTATAACCGTCTAATTGTTGAGTAAGATATTTTGGCTTATTTAAAGGATTATAAGCTACCGTAAATTCACTTTTTAAGGTTGAAGTTACATAGCCTCCAACAGGATACCAAGCTTCAATAAAAGCGGTATCGGCACTTTCGGTCTCACATTCAAATACCATTGTGTACGGGTAGGTGGTCGGGGTATAATCCAGATAGACCGCACGAAAATCGCTATATAAGGTTCCGTCGGTCGCACTTACATCGTTAAAATCACGTTTTTTAAAACGTTCTATTTCTTTACCTGCTGCATCGTAAACAGTAGCTTCAATATGTTTTATCCGTTTATTATTGTTGTAGTAAGCAACGGGTTGTGCTCTAGAATCGCCATTAGCGTTTAGGACCGCAATTGCAGTTTTGGTTGTAAAAATCTTGCGATCGTCTTTGGTGAGATCTATTAAAACCTCCTCGTCGACCAAGACGCTGTTTACATTTTTTAAAAGTTCGGGCGGTATCGATCGTATAGAATAATCTGTTTGCCCTACTACCGAAATACTACTAAAAAAAAGTAGAAAAAAAAGTCTAATCATAAAGTATTCTCCCGAGGCAATATAAAAATTCAAATGGAAGAATAAAAAATTTTATTCTCTATTTTTTGAATCCATTTGAATAGTAACGGGTCCGTCGTTAACCAAGTGTACATCCATCATTGCACCAAAAACCCCTGTACCCACCTTTCTATCTAATTCACTTTCAAGCTGTTTCACAAATGACTCATACAATGGAATGGCAATTTCGGGTCTGGCCGCTTTAATAAATGACGGTCGATTCCCTTTTTTTGTAGAAGCATGCAAGGTAAACTGACTTACCACGATACAATCACCATTAACATCGATGATCGAATTGTTCATTGCCTGATGTTCGTCGGAAAAAACCCGTATGCGAGCAATTTTTCCGCATAACCAATCAATGTCTTCTTGACTATCCTCATGTTCAATCCCCAGCAGTATAAGAAATCCGTGTTGAATCGCTGCTACTTTCTTTGATTCCACACGTACTGAAGCTTCCTTAACACGTTGTAATAATACTCTCATGAACTTGAATAAATGTCTTTTCTATAATTTTCTTCTTCTCCTTCCAAGATCTGAAGATAACTTTTGTAACGAGACCACGCAATCTCATCGGCTTCCAACGCTTCTTTTACAGCACACTGCGGTTCTTCTAAATGTAAACAATTATTAAATTTACACTCCGATTTCAACTCAAAGAACTCCGGAAAATAATCCCCAACTTCTTCACGATCCATTTCTACCAATCCAAAACCTCGAATTCCTGGAGTATCAATTATTTGCGCATCGAAAGAGAGATCGAACATTTCGGCAAAGGTCGTGGTATGTTGCCCCTGCAAGTGTTGTTCTGAAATTTCTGATGTCTTCAAATCAAGACCGGGCTCCAACGCATTTATTAGTGTAGATTTACCGGTTCCACTATGG
Organism: Candidatus Ulvibacter alkanivorans; assembly: GCF_003333325.1. Classification (GTDB taxonomy): domain Bacteria; phylum Bacteroidota; class Bacteroidia; order Flavobacteriales; family Flavobacteriaceae; genus Ulvibacter_A; species Ulvibacter_A alkanivorans. The sequence goes on from NZ_QOLC01000054.1 coordinate 57,920, forward strand.
CCGGAGAACATACTGGTTTGATGGGTCATAAGGGCTTTTACTTTTTCTATATTCTTCCCGGTTTTGGCCGAAATACCAATACACGTATACCCAATAGTTCGGTACAAATGGGCGAGATATTTAATTTCTAACCGTTCTTCTTCGGAATAAGTGTCTACCTTATTGAACAATAGTATGGCTTCGATATCGTAAGCCTCGGCCGTCACTAAAAAACGGTCTATAAAAGTGGTGAAAGTAGGTGGATTGTTGAGCGTGACCAGCAAGAAAGCCTTGTCGATGTTAGAAGCAATAATATGGGTTTGTTTTGAAAGATTCACCGACTTGCGAATAATATAATTCTCTCGCTCCTCTATGGTGTGGATAATGCCTATGGTCTCGTCACCTTTGGTTTCCACATCGAAGCGAACACGATCTCCCACTGCGATTGGATTGGTGCTTTTTATACCTCCTATACGAAACTTTCCTTTGATTCGGCATTCATAAAAAGTACCGTTTTCGGACTTTACCGTGTACCAACTTCCTGTCGATTTGTAGACGACACCTTTCAAAAACAACTATTTTTCATCGATTCAAAAATCTAAATTTAAAGATAAAACATCTTAATTTAACTTTCAACAGCGCTATCAATTAATCTAACGAGCCGTCAATTACTTTCTTTTGGTGGTTGATCGATTCTTGGTGGATGGCCTTATACATTCTCAATACAAACTCTTCGCTCAACCCGTTCTGTTCTCCTTCCAAGATCATACGCCCCAAGACTTCATTCCATCGTTTTACTTGTAGAATAGCAACGTTGTTCTCTTTCTTCAACAGTCCTATATTATCTGCTATTTTCATTCGTTTACCCATCATCTCCACGATCTTATTATCGATCACATCGATCTGCGTTCGCAGTGTATTGAGTCGGTTCTTAAACTCTACCGCATCTCCTTCTTCTTTTCGAATACGAAGATCGATCGTAATTTGATCTAAGGTTTTAGGGGTAATTTGTTGCTTGGCATCGCTCCATGCGTTTTCGGGATCATGATGCGTTTCTATCATCAACCCATCGTAATTTAGATCCAGTGCTGTTTGACAAAGGTCAAAAATAATGTCGCGTCTGCCTGCAATGTGAGAAGGATCTAACAGTAGCGGCAGGTCCGGGAAGCTATTTTGGAGATCGATAGGAATTTGCCATTCGGGATTATTGCGATACCGTGTTTTTTCGTAGGTTGAAAATCCACGATGGATCACACCCAAGTTCTTAACACCAGCTTCATAAAAACGCTCTACGGCACCTAACCACAAAGGCAAGTCGGGGTTTACCGGGTTTTTTATCAGTACGATCTTATCGGTACCTTTTAAGGCATCGGCTATTTCTTGCACTATAAATGGCGACACAGTAGTTCGAGCACCCACCCAAAGAATATCGACATCGTGCTTTAAGGCAAGATCTACGTGATTGGCATTGGCTACTTCGGTGGTGATAAGCAAGCCTGTTTCCTCCTTTGCTTTTTGCAACCATTTTAAGCCTAATGCGCCAACCCCTTCAAAATTTCCGGGACGGGTTCTTGGTTTCCAGATGCCCGCACGCAATACGGTCGTATCGGTTTCTTTAAGTTGATGTGCAATCTTTAGTACTTGCTCCTCTGTTTCTGCACTACAAGGACCGGCGATGACCAGTGGGTGATCTAGCCCAAAGTCATCTAACCAGCTTCGTAATTGTTTGGTATTCTTCATAGGGTATAAAAATAAAAAGAGCCTCATAACGAGACTCTTCTTTATATATCATAAAACACAATAATCTCGTTTAGCGGCAGTTTGTAACATGGTGCCACCACAAATTTGATTGTAATTGTGTACTTCTTATTTTCACGTTGGCTAAAGTAGCTAATAATTTATTTACTGAAAACCTTTTAAGTAAATTTTTACAATTGATTGGTAGTCTGGAACCATTAATAATTATGTAGCTTTGTTTTTCTGAAACTATGTCGATACACGTAAAAAATATTACCAAAGAATATGGCGAGCAAAAAGCTTTGAATGCCATTTCTTTTACAATTGAAAAAGGCGAGATCGTAGGGTTTCTCGGCCCGAATGGTGCCGGTAAATCTACGATGATGAAAATTCTAACAACATATTTAGAAGCTTCCGAAGGAAAAGCCGTAGTAAATGGCTTTACTGTTTCCGAAGCAGATCAAAAAGTGCAAGAGAGTGTTGGATATTTAGCCGAACACAATCCCTTGTATCTCGACATGTATGTACGTGAGTATTTACAATTTAATGCCGAATTACACGGCGTCTCCAAAAGCAGAATCGACACTGTTATCGCTGAAACCGGACTTTCTCCTGAAGCACATAAAAAAATAGGGCAACTCTCTAAGGGCTATAGGCAACGCGTAGGACTCGCCAATGCCTTGCTCCATGATCCCGAAGTGTTGATTCTTGATGAACCAACTACCGGACTAGACCCTAATCAGTTAATCGAAATTAGGCAACTCATTAAAAAGGCCGGAGCCGAGAAGACGGTATTGCTATCTACGCATATTATGCAGGAGGTTGAGGCAATTTGTGATCGAGTGATCATTATTAATAAAGGCGAGATCGTCTTGGATAAAAAAATTAGTGAGCTGAACAATGCAACTCATCAAATTATTGAGGTTGAATTCGATTACCGTGTTGAAGAAGTTGCCTTGCAACAACTTCCGAAGATCACCCAAGTAGAGAATAGCATCGGATTTGTATACCTGTTACATTTTAAAACTGATGATGATATGCGCAGTACGGTGTTTGATTTTGCCCATGACAACGGTTTGAAGATCCTTCAGTTACATCAAAAAAACACGACGCTCGAAAAGTTGTTTACCGAATTGACTACTCAAAAATAAGTCGCCCGGAGAAAAGCTCTTCTACCTCAACGATAGGCGGTCTATTCTTACTAATAACATCACCGATACTTGAGATCGTGCCTCGAATGGAGTTTTCGGGATTCACTATCATTTTGTTGGTTCCTCTATGAAAAAAGAACAATCCTTCAATGGTAAGATCTGCTGCTTCTATACGGCTATCCCCGTCGGAAAGCCTGAAATTTGCAAAACCGGCTCTCCCGTTCAAGTAGAAATTAGACAAGCCGTTAGCACGAATTTTAAGTCGGCCAACATTTAAGCTGTCCAACCTAAAATCACCATCGTGGTGATACAGATCGGTATTATCCGGGTCTTCTGAAACCAATTCTAATTCTTCGAAGCGAAGTTCTCCACGGTTCTCCACAGTGAGCCCTGAGCTATTTCTAATTTTGAGAATATTTTTGTTGGTGGTAACAAAAACTTTTGTGATACCGTAATCTCGAGTGTAATTGCAACTGTTGCGATCGCTCACTTTTAAAATACTGTCTTCAACCTTGACCTGTATCTCGTTCATTAAATTCTCACCGGTCTGTATCACAACACGCTCGGTTTCTCCTTTAATAAGAATGAGTTGTACGCGTTCCCATATCTGAATGGTCTTATACGCTGAGCCAACATTAAACTCTTGATCTATGATCTCACCCGATTTTTGAAAGCAATCCCAGGCATTTTCAGAATCACATCCTAAAAAGGCCACTAAACAAATTATGTATATTACTTTCCTCATCTTATAATTATAATCGAATTCCTACACCAAACTCTACTGCTTCTGCTTTGGCATAATGTGCTTTTACAGTTGCGGAAACAAATATTTTATCGTTAAACAAATAGCGTTTTAAACCGAGACGATTGTACACTCTTTTTTCAAATTCGTAAGGCCAATATACGTAATATCCAACTTGAGACACAAAGGCTACTTTATTAAACCGCAATTCATGTCCTGCAAAGATCCCTATTCGTCTATAATCTTCGTCACCACTAAGACCGTCGGCCGGGAATGCAATAGAGCGAAAACGGATCAATTCTTCTAAGAAACCCGCAAAGAAAACATCTACCCCTAGCTGAAAAGTACTTTTATAATTAATTCGTTTGTCTGCGAAGGCAGACAGCACCACGAATGGAAATTGCCCCAAACCATTTACATCCGCTTCATTTACACCCGTTCGAAACACAAAGTTATATTTAATGCGCTCCGCATGATGCTTGCTGGGCCATGTATCTTTAGGAATATATCCGGGAAAACTAATCGCATCGAACTGATAACTAAGTCCGGCATTAAAATAGAAGGTATTAGTACTGTTGTTGGGCGCTTTTAAGTTTGCGTTTGAGTAGTGGATGACACCAAATCCGACTTGAAATCCTATCCCTTTGTAAAAATTCTCTTGCACATAGTTTGCCTTTAAAAAGGTAGAGCTTAAAAAATGACTTCCGTAGGCATTATTGATAAAATTGGTTTCCTTATCGTACGGGTTGGTCGTATAGGCTATTCCTTGCCCGACGCCTATTCGTAAGGTTCTGTTTAGAAAATACCAATTGAAATGCCCGTATAACGAATAGTTCTCCCCCAGAAATGGGTTTTTCATATCTTGATATGCGAATGTAAATCCCCAATCGGGATAATTATATCGCCCTTCCCATTCGTTGAAGCCGTAGGTTTTTCGATTATAACTAACGATCACTCCAGAGGGGTGATCGGTTATAAGGTGTGCAATATCTGGATTGTGCTCAAGGATGCTTCCGTAGAAATAATCCACATCTATAGAAAAGGGATACACTTCATTCTGCTGCGCAAGTAGGTAAGGTGAAGAAATCACGATGATTAATAAGCAAAATAAATTCTTCATTTTCTTTTTTACAAGCGTGTAAATATACACTAATCCTGAAATATTAATCGCCCTGTGAAAAATTCCTCTACGTCGACTATAGGCGGTCTGTTTAGCGAAATTACATCACCGGTTCCATATATTTTACCTCTAATGCGTTCTTGCGGATTTACAGTCATTGTATTTGCACTTCGCTGGAACACGTTTAGGTCGTTCACAATAAAATCTGCTCCATCGAAGCGTGGAATTTCATCTTCAAAACCTATGGTTGCTTTTTCTGAAAAACCCGAAATGACAAAGAGACTTTGACCATTGGCTGCGACAAAGAACTGTTCACATTCAACTTCCAATATAAAATCTCCTCCTTTAGCAACATCCTCCGGGCCGGCTGTAGTATTACTTACTAACGAGAGCACCGGATATTGCAAAACTCCGTCACTTCGAACATTTCGATACGAACTATTACGAATTTCTGTAAGATTTGGTGCTGTTAGATACACTGTAGTGGTTTCATATTCACGAACGAACTCGCATTTATTATTGTTCTTAATACGCAAGGTCTCGCCATCCAGACTTACGGAAATATCAGGTAATAGGTTTTCACCTGTTTCAATACGCAGTTGTTGTGGCCCTTGTTTCACAATCAATGTGATATCATTCTCGATGCTTACCTTATCAAAATTAGCCAACTCAAATTCCTGACTCACAACCGGCCCGGTAGTTTGAAGGCAATCCCAGGCGTCTTCCGAATTACAAGAAGAAAACAATACAACTAGCGCTACTACAATTTTATACTTCATAATTCTATAATCGATATCCTATACTAAATTCGATGGCTTCGGCACTGGCAGCATGTGATTTCAAGGTCACAGCTGCGAACCAGTTTTTGTCAATATAATAGGACGCCCCGGCTCGCAAGTAAGTGATCATTCCATATTCGTAGGGGTAATAAACATAATATCCGAATTGGCTAAGCAAACCGATGTTCCCTAAACGAAATTCATGGCCAACAAAAACCCCGATTCGCTTAAAATCTTCATCTCCGGTTAAATTACTGGAAGGAAATGCGGTCGAAACATACGCTATTTCCTTTTCCAAAAAAGTGGAATAAAAGAAATCGACTCCAAATTGTAACACGTTCTTATAGGAGATCCGTTTATCTGCATAAGCAGATGCCACAACGAACGGGTGCTGCCCCAAATTATAAAAGTCACTCTCGTTCACCCCTCCTCGCAGCACGAAATTATAGCGTATGGGTTCCGTAAATGAGGTGTCAGCTTCTTGTATCCTTGTAGGTTCTATCCTATTCCCCACGGCGTACTGCAATCCCAAGTTTAAGGCTAGTACATTAGTTCCGGAGTTTGGTGCTCTAAAATTCCCGTTAGAATGGTGAACGAAAGCCAAACCTGCTTTGAGTCCTACTCGATCTATAATTTCGGGTTTATCGTATTGAAGCAGAAACAAAGTGCTGGACAACAACCTGCTTCCGTAGGAAACATTCTTAAAATTGGAATCTAGATCGAACGGATTGGTAGTATAAGCAATTCCCTGGGCGATTCGCAATTGCAAGTTTCGATTCAGAAAATAAAAATTATAGTGTGCATAGAGTCCGTAATCGGTACCAAGAATATCATTGTTTAGATCTTGATATGCAAAAGTTACGCCCCAATCGGGAAAATTATACTCGCGCTCCCAGCGCTCTTCTCCAAAAGTTTTTCGATTAAAACCTAGAATAATACCCGTAGGATGGTCTACCACCAAATGTGTAACATTCTTGTTATGTCTTAGCAGTGTACCATAAAAATAAGTTCCATCTACCGAATATTGTGCGTCTAAATCTTCTTGAGAGCACACATTCAAAGACACACAAAAAAGTATCAAACAGCAGATAAATTTCATGGGCGCAAAGTAAGTAATATTGCTTCGTTTAAAAAGGTAAATTTTGAAGATCGACATTACCACCGGAAATGATGATACCAACTTTTTTATCTCGAAATCGTCCCTTTTTTGCCAGTAGTGCCGCATAAGGAACTGCCGAAGAAGGCTCCACAATTATTTTCATGCGTTCCCAGATCAATCTTGTAGCCTCGATAATCTCCGATTCTTCTACGCGTATGATCTCTGACACCAATTGTTTAATAATAGGAAAGTTCTGATCTCCTAATTGTGTTCGAAGTCCATCAGCAATCGTATTTACTTCATCGTTTGTTTGAATAGTTCCACTTTTAAGCGATCGATAGGCGTCATCGGCCGTTATTGGTTCACTGCCAATTGTAGTGCAATTCTTTCCCAGATAATGTGCAGCCAAAGCCGTTCCGGCAATAAGTCCGCCACCACCAATAGGAGTCAATATAACATCTAGATTAGGATGGTCTTGCAGTAATTCTACGGCAGCTGTTCCTTGCCCTAAAATCACATTAAGATCGTTAGACGGATGCACAAAAGTGGCGCCCGTTTCGTCCTGTATCTTTACTGCCGCCTCCTCGCGCGCAGCTAATGTTGATTTGCAAATTGTGATGATCCCTCCATACCCTTTAACTGCTTCTTTTTTTACTGTTGGTGCATTTTCGGGCATAACAATATAAGCAGGAACGCCTAGATTACGAGCTGCTAAAGACAAAGCTTGTGCAAAATTTCCAGACGAGTGGGTTACTACTCCTGCTTGTTTTTCTGCTTCGGAAAGTTGTAAGATCGCATGAATGGCTCCTCTCATTTTAAACGCTCCCATTTTCTGAAAGTTCTCACATTTAAAGAATATTGAGGTCTCGGCCTTAGCATTTAGAGCAGTCGAGGTTACCACCGGAGTTCTATGAACGTAGGGGTTAACTAATGAAGCGGCTGTGTCAACAACTTTAAAAGGTGGAAGCGTAAAAGACATACATTAGGGTTGGTTGTTCGTACTTTATTGAAAGTGTTTTATTCTAAGGATAGCAAATCTTCAAGTGTCGTGTTCTCAAATATAGACAGCGTATTATCCCGAACTTTCAGCATTAAATTGTGTACTGCGCATAAGGCTTCATCCGGGCAATCATCACACTTCTCGTAAAAATTCAGGCTAACACAAGGAACCATCGCAATAGGACCCTCTAGCACCCGATATACTTCTGCGATCAATATCTTATCTGCACTTTTTAATAAATAATATCCGCCACCTTTTCCTTTTTTTGACGCTAATATTTTGGCTTTTTTTAGTGTAAGTAAAATGCTCTCTAGAAATTTTTGAGAAATATTTTCGGCCTGAGAGATCACGGCGATCTGAACCGGTTTATCCGATTCGTTTCTCGCCAAATAGGTAAGCGCTTTTAGCCCGTATTTTGTCTTTCTAGATAACATTGATCGAAACTTCGGTTATTCGATTAATTCATTATTGAGCGTAATATCGTAGGTAATGGCTACATTTGGTTGCAAGGTCAAGGATACCGAACAATATTTTTCAAAGCTCAAGGCCGCAGCTCTTTTTGCCTTTTCGGGGGTAATTGTTCCTTCTAGGAAAATATTAACATGCATCGCTTCGAATGGTTTGGCTTGTTTGTATTCCTTTCGTATTCCTTCCACTTCCAGTCTAAAATCGGTGATCTCTTGTCGTTGTTTGTCGAGTATCATAACGATATCGATCGCGCTACATCCTGCAACACCCATTAGTAATAATTCCATTGGGCTTGCACCTTGTGAAACACCCTTTTCGGCGTTATCCATCGCAACAGTGATCCCCGACTTTCCTTGACCCTCAGAATGGAATGGAGCCTTCTTTCTATTTACAGTAACTTT
>NZ_QOLC01000108.1 GCF_003333325.1 Candidatus Ulvibacter alkanivorans
ACGCCCTAAAAGACGAGGCTTTTCTTGCGTTCAGACCACACTTGATTAAACGAAAGCGTGTGCTTTTGAGTAACATTGTGTTTCCTGTTTTTTATGAAAATGTGATTATGCAACACACTCAACGGGTGCATTGGAGTTTTCCAGAACATCAATCGCAATCTCTCGAATAATGCTGTCGATACGATGTGGAGCATTATCGTTGTAAAGTCCATCATAATCGGCATAAATTCCGGATTTGCCAATACGTTCAAAAATAGTCATAAGCTCTGGTCCAGCGTTATACCAGTTTAGAATACGCTTTTGGGGTGTTGAGTAAGGTGTAAACAAAAAAGGCGAGTAACGACCGTTGTCAACTTCGCTAGGAAAAGCAAGAAGAATCATTTTTACACTTTCTTTGCCTTCAAAGCAAGAAAAACGACGAAATGCTTCTTTAATGTTTTCGAGATCGGTTTTAAGTAGTTGTTTCATGTTTAAGAGCCTTTTTTAATTTCGTCAATGTGTGTAATAGTTTTCCAGTGATAACGGCAAACAGAAATGTATTTTTCTTCAGCGCCAACATCAATGATTTTACCATTTTTGGTAACACGTCCATCTTGAGTAAACTTGAGAACCATCCTTGCTTTGGAGCCGCAAAAGCAAACTTGACTGATTTCTTCGACTTCGTCAGCGAGTTCAAAAAGGGCTTTGGAACCTTCGAAAAGGGTGCCATTAGAATTTGTTCTCAAACCATAACACATCACGGGCACATTAAGAAAATCAACAACATCTGAAAGTTGCTCGACGTGCTTGCGAGAAAAGAACTGACTTTCGTCAACCAAAACACAAGCAATATCTTTGGTTTTATCTTCAACCATTGATTTAACATGTTCAAAAATATCAAAATCTTCTGAAACAGAGAGCGCTTCGGCTTCAATACCCATGCGAGACTTAATAAGACCTGTGCCAAAACGATTATCGGTTGAGTGAGTCAGCAAAATAGTGTCACGGCCTTGGTATCTATAATTGTGATTTACTTGCAGAAGGTGAACACTTTTGCCTGCGTTCATAACGGAATAATAGAATCGAAACTTTGCCATATCGAAATACCTGTGCCTTTTTGACTATGTGAGTATTATAGCATAAAAGCTGCTCTGCATTCAAGGAAAGTTAAAGAAAGATTGTTTTTTTTAAAATCCAATATGGTAAAATGAAAAGACACGCACAACACGAACAGAGAATTAAGTGACTATAAAAGAACGAGCAGAAAAAATAATAAATTTAAAACAATTTGCAAACAACAACGCCCCAGAAAAGATTTCCTTTCAACC
>NZ_QOLC01000065.1 GCF_003333325.1 Candidatus Ulvibacter alkanivorans
TAATAAGCAGATCTTTCAAGGCGTGAAATTTATCAGCATAGCTCGGGGTTTTGTCCTCCAAGTCCAAAGAGATGACGTAGCGAGAAATCTGCTTATCAAGAGTGATTTCAGGCCAGCTATCATTAATAATGAAGCTGCTGAACCCTGCAAACGTAAGAATGATAGAGAAAATAAGGTTGCCAAGCATTTGCATGTTTTTTCGCCCTTTGAAATTGAAAGTGCTATTATATCAAATTATCCTGAATAAAACAACTTACATTAAGCCGCCAAGAAAAAGATCTTTGAAAAAGTTAGGGATAGATTTTAAGTCGTATTTCATTTTTTCTTCGGCTTCAAGTCTCTCCTTCTGTTTTTTATAGGCATCACTTTTCTTCATGGCGCAAACTTCATAGATGTTATCTTCAATTTTCTTGCCTTTGAACAAAGTGTAATAATCATCTTTAATCATTTTGTCATCAAATTTTGTATCACTCAAAGCAAAGTCAGTGCTGCTGGAACCAGTGACAGACCCAAGGTTATTTTCGCCACCCATGTAAACCTTGATTTCATGTCGGTAATTAAAGACACAGTTCATTCGGCATTTTGAAACAGATTCTTCCCAATAAGTGTTGCCCTCAATATAAGTGCATTGAGTCTCATTGGCTTGGGAAATAGCAGGAATAAAGATAATGAGTGCGAAGATGAAAAATTTCATAAATAGAACCAAATTGGTGAATATACAAAGTATTATAGTAAATAATCGTTCAAAAGTCAAGCCATAGAAGGTCTTGTACTGACCCTGATTGTTTGTTAAACTGTATTTTTAAAACAGATGAAGAGGGAAATATGTTGAAAAAAATTGCACTTTTTTCAAGTTTGATTTTGGCTTCTACAGGTGCCTTGGCAACAGGAATCGACGTTGTTAAGTTCAAAGAAGCGAACCAACTACCAGTCCAAGAGAAAAAAGAGTTTTTCTTTGAAAGTGTTTATCAAATGGTAGTGGACGCCAATAAGCAAGTAAAGAAAGAAAGAGAGGAAATTAAAAGCTCAACGAATTTGGCTCAATATTGTGTAAAATACAGAGTAAAAGAATGCTCTCAAGAAAATCTATTAAAAAAAGTAAATATCATCCCGCCTTCTCTGGCTCTTGCTCAAGCTGCTAATGAAAGCGCATGGGGAACGTCAAGGTTTGCACAAAAAGCCAATAATCTTTTTGGTGAATGGTGTTTCTCAGAAGGTTGCGGTCTTGTGCCGTTAAGTCGTCCGGATGGTGAAACTTACGAGGTCGAAAAATTTGATGGACTAAAAGGAT
>NZ_QOLC01000056.1 GCF_003333325.1 Candidatus Ulvibacter alkanivorans
ATGCGTAACATAATACCTTCTTTTAGACATATATTTGTATAAGAATCTAATCAATCATGGACACAACTGTTTCAGAAAATCAAAAAAATATCGGAGCGTTTTTACACCTCTCTACTTTTTTAAAGTATTTCTTTCCTTTTGCAAATTTTATTGCACCACTTATTATATGGACGGTAAATAAGGAAAAGCCTTTTGTAGATGCCCACGGTAAGCAGGCCATCAATTTTCAGTTAAGTATTTTATTATACACCCTATTAATTGGGTTAGCATGCATTCCATTTTTTGTATTCTTTGCAACCGATCTCGTTTCTTTAATAGAATCGATCGAGCATACCACGCATACGATCACCTTTAGTGAGATCAAAAATGTCACCGGATATATAATTCTATTAGGTATTGTAGCATTCTTACTGTTTGGCCTATTTGTATTTGAATTGTATGCAGTGATCAACGCAACAATGCATGCCGCTAAAGGAAAAGGGTACAAATATCCATTGTCCATACCATTTTTAAAAACAACCGCTCCGGTAGTACTGGAGAAAAATCAATCAGAAAATGAGCACACTAGTTAAATTAGTATTAGCCGCAGTATTTAATCTTCTCGGCAGCGACGTACCACAACAAGTGGAAAACGTCACTACTTTCGAGATACGTCATTGTAGTGATGATCATACTGCACAACGGTACCTAATCAATACCGATCTTAAATCATTCATCATTACACGAGATATGTTATCTCAACAACAGTAAAAATAAGCATATGAAAATCGAAAACACAAAAGCGCAAATGCGGAAGGGAGTTCTAGAATTCTGTATCCTTTCTATCCTCAAGGATGGAGAGGCGTATACAAGTGATATCCTAGACACTCTAAAAGACGCAAAAATGCTTGTAGTGGAAGGCACAATTTATCCCCTGCTAACAAGGCTTAAAAATGCAGGATTGCTTTCCTATCGTTGGGAAGAATCTACCAGTGGCCCACCACGTAAGTATTATGACCTAACCGAAACAGGCAAATTATTTTTAAAAGAATTAGACACCACCTGGAGTGAACTACAACAGGCTGTGAACAGAGTAACCAGCGAAAAAACTACAAAATGAAAAAGACAATTAATATAAATTTAGCCGGCACGTTTTTCCACATCGATGAGGATGCCTTTGGAAAATTACAGCGCTATTTGGACGCAATTAGACGATCCCTTATTGAGCCTCAAGGCAGCGATGAGATTATGCGTGATATTGAAGCACGTATTGCCGAACTTTTTTCTGAAAAAATTGAAAGCAATGCTCAGGTTATTTCGCTTAAAGAATTAGACGAAGTAATCGCTGTCATGGGACAGCCTGAAGACTATTCGGTAGACGAAGAGCTGTTTGAAGAACCTCCTACACATTCCAGCGCAAAGGCCAGGACATCGTACAAACAATTATTTAGGGACGTTGACAACAAGTTCATTTCGGGCGTTTCCTCGGGATTAGGTCATTACTTAGGCATTGACGCCATTTGGGTACGACTGTTATGGATACTTTTAACGTTTATTACCAGTGGAGTAGCGATCGTGATCTATATCTTATTCTGGATATTGGTGCCACCTGCGCTAAGTACCGCCGATAAACTTAAAATGACGGGGGAAGCAGTAAATATCTCCAATATCGAAAAAAAGTTCAAGGAAGGATATGAAACAGTTGCGGATCGGGTAAAGAACGCAGACTATGACAAATACGGGCAAAAAGTAAAAAGCGGAGCTTCCGGTTTTTTCGATACGCTTGGTAATATCCTTCTTACGATCTTAAAAATATTTGTCAAGTTTATAGGTGTAATTCTAATCATTACTTCATTAGCTACCTTGGTGGGTCTGATAGTAGGACTGTTCACTTTTGGTTCGGTAGACTTTTTAGGAAGTGGTGAATTCACAGATTATATTAATGTGTTCTTAGATGCAGGCACACCGGCATGGTTGTTCGCACTGCTACTGTTCTTTGTGATCGGAATACCATTTTTTGTATTGTTCATACTCGGTTTAAAATTATTGATCAATAATTTGCGTTCTATAGGCACACCGGCAAAGATCATCTTGCTATTGGTCTGGATCGCTTCCCTAATTGGGCTTAGTATATTTGGTATCAAATTAGCAAACGAACAGGCCTACGACGGTGATGTAATTACCGAGACCGCCTTACCAATTAGAACTGCAGATACACTTCGACTGGCTATGCATGCCGATACCAAGTATAGCTACGAGGTGAATCGCCATGGCGGGATAAAATTTAAGTACGACGAGAACGATCAAAAAGTATTGTATTCTAACGACATTCGATTGATCGTACGCTCGACCACCGATTCGGTTGCGAAGCTGATCATTGAGCGTAAAGCGGAAGGAAATAGCTTTATAAACGCAAAGAAAAGAGCCGAGGCCATCGAGTATAACTATGAGATGCAGGGCAAGTCACTTACATTAGATGGTTTCTTTACTACCGATCCGAATAATAAATATCGTGATCAAGAACTTGAGATCATTCTTTATATGCCCGTGGGAAGTATACTTTATGCCGATCAAAACACGTATTCTTTTCATCAAAATAGTTCCAGATATAGAGACATACTCGACAATGGAGATGAGGAACAATACCTGCGTATTCTAAGCAATTCGACAGAGTGTTTAGATTGCCCGAAGGAAGTTCAAGATACGATGGATGAAACGATCGAAGCTTCAGAAAGCAACGGTCGTACAGAAAGCTGGGAGGAAGAAGTAAAACAGAAATTCGATGAGACTTCTACTCCTGTCGAAACAACCACAGATTCCCTTCCGAAGCAGACAACCATAGTAACAGACTCTGTTCAAACAACAAATAATAACTAAAATCCAATCTATGAAACCAATTAAATTTATTCTTGTATGTATGGCCTTGACCGTACTTAGTAGCTGTAAGTATGACATACATATTGGTCAGACCGACGGCAATGGAAATGTGACCACCGAAGAACGAATCAACGGGGCGTTTTTTGACCAAGTAAAAGGATCTTCGGGACTAGACGTATATCTAACCGAGGGTTCCGAAACCAAAGTGGTGGTTGAAGCCGATGAAAACCTTCAAGATATCATCGAAACTGAAATTCGCGGTGGCTTACTTCATATTAAAACCACAGAGAACATTGGTCGTTCCAAATCGAAAAAGGTATACGTAACCTATACCGAGCTAACATCGGTTGCAGCTTCTAGTGGCGCCGATGTAATTGCCAATTCTGTCGTGAAGTCAGAAAACCTTACGCTAGACGCCAGCAGCGGAGCCGATCTAGAACTTGAAATATTCTCGAAAGAGGTGTATGCAGAAACAAGTAGTGGAGCCGATCTTAAAGTTAGTGGAAAGGCTAGCGTTTTGCGTGCCGATGCCTCTAGTGGAAGTGACCTGGATGCCAAAGACCTTGTGGTACTAAGTTGTACTGCGGAAGCTTCCAGCGGTGCTGATGTGACCGTAAACGTAAAAGACCGACTTACGACCGATTCATCGAGCGGTGGAGATATTAATTACTACGGAAATCCGTCCGCGGTCTCCGACAATAGCAGTCGGTCGGGCAGTGTTCGAAAAATGTAGTGAAAGATGCTATCGACTAATCAACCAACCTTAAAACTTCGGGATGCAATATCATTTCGAAGTTTTTTTCTGAAGAAATCTAACAGCGACTATGAAACCACTAACCATTATATTCCTTTTCGCATCATGTACGCTACTTGCACAATTGCCCGCTAATTCAGCGATATACAAAACCATAAAAGAGAACGACAGTTTATTATTTAATATAGGGTTCAACACTTGCGATCTGGAGATGTTCGAAACGTTGATAGATAGCGATTTTGAATTTTATCACGATCAAAGCGGAATACTTAACTCGAAGACTGCTTTTATCGAAAATCTCTCTAATGGATTATGTGCTTCCAACGGATTTCAAGCGCGAAGGGAATTGGTCTCCGGCAGCCTGAAAATTTATCCGTTGTATTCGAGCGGAACTTTATATGGAGCACTTCAAACCGGGATTCATAATTTTTACGAAAAACAAAAAGGAAAAGAAGAAGTGTATGGCAGTACAGCCCTGTTCTCTCACTTATGGGTATTAATAGACGGCGAATGGAAATTGAGCAGGGTGGTAAGTTATGACCATCGTCAAGAATAAAAAAAAAACACCTAAGACCAACTGTTCTTAGGTGTTTTTTAAGCTTAAAGTTATATGTTACTAAGCTGTAACTTCTGTTTCTATAGTAGCTAGGTATCGTTCAGCATCCAGTGCTGCCATACAACCGGTTCCGGCAGCGGTAACGGCTTGCCTGTATTCTTTATCTTGTACATCACCACTTGCAAAAACCCCGGGCTTGTTGGTCTTGGTCGATTTTCCTTTGGTAATAATATATCCCGTTGGATCCATATCCAATTGGTCTTTAAATATCTCGGTATTTGGCTTGTGTCCAATAGCGATAAATAATCCTGTGATCGCAATTTCTTCCTTTTCGCCTGTTTCGTTATTCACCATGCGCAATCCTTCGACCACATTGTCTCCTAATACTTCATCTACTTCTGTATTGTATCGAAGATCGATATTTTTAGTGGAGGTTACACGGTGTTGCATCGCTTTAGAAGCTTTCATGTGATCTTTACGAACAAGCATGGTCACCTTATTACAAATATTAGCTAAGTAGGTCGCTTCTTCCGCAGCGGTATCACCACCACCAACAATGGCGACGTCTTGTCCTTTATAGAAGAACCCGTCACAAACTGCGCAAGCAGACACACCACCACCACGTAAGCGCTGCTCACTTGGCAGTCCTAAGTATTTTGCCGTTGCGCCAGTGGATATAATAACAGTTTCCGCTTCAAGTTGGGTTGCGTTGTCTACCGTTACTTTGTGTATCCCTCCTACCTCATCGCTAAAATCGACTGCAGTCACCATACCAATTCTAACATCGGTACCAAAACGTTCGGCTTGTTGTTGTAATTGGACCATCATGGTCGGGCCATCAATTCCTTCGGGATATCCTGGGAAATTATCAACTTCTGTTGTTGTTGTTAATTGTCCTCCAGGTTCCATACCGGTATACATCACGGGTTTCAAATCGGCTCTAGCGGCATAGATGGCTGCCGTGTATCCTGCAGGACCGGAACCTATAATAAGACATTTTAATCGTTCGATAGTATCTGACATAATATTACGTTTCTTCCTATAATTTTGAGTTTGTAAAAGTAGTAACTTTTGTAGTAAACAAACATTAAAAGTTATTAAGAATTGTTATAGGGATATTGTAGCTTGTTATCTTATAGCTTCGGAAAAAATCGTCCCGTGCGATCTTTGTAATTTCTAAAGCGAACAAACTTATTTATGAGCCACTTCTCTTCCCGAATTGATTTTAAATAAAAAACATAGGCGGTGATCCCGAATATAAGAAGTTTAAATACGGAAACTGTAATAATAGCATACGACAACATAGCCAGTAAGATACCGGCGTAGATTGGGTGTCGAACATAGCGATAGATCCCTTTTCGTATTAAGATTCGATCTTTTTTATGCTTAGAGAAGACACTAATGTCTTCATTGAGATTTATTATTCCGAAGAAAATAATTAAGAAACCACAAACGATTAGAATCCACAATAGTACATTAATCCAAACAGGAAGCAAGTACTCATACGCCTGCACGTCTATAAAGTACAAAGCAAACAGTAAGAACTGTATGATTATGTAGAAAATTTCTTTTTTCAATTTTGGGGCATTTATGAACAAGAAATGATTCAAAAAACATTCCAAAAATAGTCAGAAATTTAAAATAGCTTGTATAAATTACAATTGATTTTACTTCAAATAATATATTTGATAAAATGTAGGGTTTATCGCTCTATAACTGTTCCATACATGTGGCAACACCGAAAATAAAATTTAAAATACGCATACTTTTAAATATCTTGTACCTGCGCTTAAAATAATTGACATACTTACGATCCCATTTTGATGAAAAACCTCCTCACTAAAGTTAAGAAAATCTTATATCCACTATTTAATACTAGGGCCGCCGGTCTCTATTTTATACTATTTGCAGCCGCCATCGCAATCGCTACCTTTATTGAGAACGATTTTGGAACGAGCGCGGCTCAAAAAGTGATTTTTAAAGCGTGGTGGTTCGAACTGTTATTAGCGCTTTTTGGAATAACGATCATCGTAAACATTTTTACGTATCGTATGATTCAACAAAAGAAATGGGCACTGTTACTCTTTCATGCTTCCATTATCGTGATCCTTATAGGTGCCGGGGTCACCCGTTATTTCGGTTTTGAAGGCGTTATGCATATCCGTGAAAACGATGCTGCCAATACATTTCTATCGGCAGAAACGTATCTAAAATTTGAAGCCAACAAAGACGGCACTACGTATAATTTTAGTGAGCCTGTGCTCTTTGCCTCCTTAGGCGACAACTCCTGGGAAGAGTCCTATCTTATTGGAGACGATCTCGTGCATATTGAGGTTAGTGAATTTTTACCCAACCCAAAACAATCACTGGTGACCGATGAAGCCAAAGGACTACCTACCTTAAAAATAGTGGTGGCAGGCCCCAATGGTCGTGAAGAATACTACATTAGTCAAGGTGAAACCAAACGCATACGGAATGTCACTTACAATTTTAAACAATCGCGGTTACCCGGCGCGATAAATTTAGTATATCAAAACGATGAGTTGGCTTTTACAACGAGTCAAACGCTTACACAACGGGTCATGGCTACGCAACAATTGGACACCATTCAGGCCTCTAGCGATCTGCAACCGCTTAAGCTACGTGCATTGTATTCTGATGGAAGCAATAATTTTGTTTTTTCTGAATTCAATCCGTATGCAACAATCGCTATTGTTTCTGAAAAACCTAAGGTCGAAAATCAAAGTACGGTGGCACTTCAAATGGATGTTACCGTTAACGAAACTACCAAACAAACGTATATCTATGGCAACAAAGGACTTCCTGGCCGACCTTCTACCCTAATCTTCGATGATCTTAGTTTACAACTTTCTTATGGTGCCAAAGAGATCTCAGTTCCGTTT
>NZ_QOLC01000092.1 GCF_003333325.1 Candidatus Ulvibacter alkanivorans
TATCAACTACCTAAAAAAACATAGCGCATTTTGCCTACTTGTTACTATGTTTTTAAACCTATCGATTGTAACAGGGCAGGTAGGAATAAATACCACCATGCCCGCTTCCGGTGCATTATTGGATATTAACAGTCCCGATAAGGGGTTTTTAACACCTCGTGTAAGCCTTACAGGCACAGACGACACTACTACCATTACTCCTACAGCAACACCAGGCTTACTTGTTTACAATACTGTAACGGCCGGAGCACTGCCTGTTCAAGTCACCCCGGGTTTTTATTACTGGAGCGGCACCCAGTGGCTGCGATTTTATAACCGCGGCTACGGTATTAAGTTCGACCAATCATCACAAACTACCGCAAGCACACTGAGTTCTGTCTATACACCAATTACAGGTCTTGATACCGGTTTTATAAATGTACCTTATTCTGGCACCTATCAAATTAAGGTTGAAACGGCCTATGCCTGCGGAAATTTATCAAGCACCACTTCGGAAGGTGTAGGACAAGCCTCAATTAGTCTGAACATGACAACAGGCGTTGCGGGTGTACCTGTGCGAGTTAAGGAAAAATACGTAACCTCAACTTCCAAACGTGTTAATGGTGTCACCATGAATAGCTTACCCCAAAATACCACCATTATATATACAGTAGATCTCGACGTGCTCAATACGTACCGTTTTAATGTAACCGGACGAGAATGGTCGCGAAACAATGTAGGACTAGGAACATTCGGAAGAAACACAAATGGATATTCAGGGGCGAGTGGTGTTAACAATGCTCAACGCGGCTCCATATCTATTACGTTATTAAAACAACAGTAAATTCTAATAACCAATCACTGAATTTTACCATAAACGATTCAGTCGTAATTAAGTTATACACTATGAAATCTTTAAAAATTTCAATACAAATAATCCTGGTAGCAAGTTTTTCGTTACTCTGCACCCCAATTGTAAGTGCTCAAGTTGGAATCAATACCATAGCCCCAAGCACCTCTTCTGCTTTGGATGTTACAAGCACCAATAAAGGGTTTATGATGACTAAAATAGCCCTTACCGGAACAGACGACACCAGTACAATTACACCATCGCCAAGCACCGGACTTATTGTATACAATACGGCGACCGCTGGAAGCTCCGGTACTGAAGTTACTCCTGGTTTTTACTATTTCAATGGTTCTTCATGGAGACGATTTTACAATCAAGGATATACATTATCATACGAGCAAACTGCTGCGGTTACTGCCAGTACGTCAAATACCACCTATGTGGTGCTGCCAGGGCTTGATACAGGCGATATCACGGTTCCTTTTAGTGGCACTTATCAAATTAGAGTTGAAGGTTACTATGCTGCAGGAGATCTGATAAGTACAACCGGTGACGGTGCTGCACAGGGATCAATTAGCTTAGCTATGGCTTCGTCAAGTAGTGGCGGTGGCGGTGGCGGCGGTGGCGGTTGTGGTGGTGGAATCTCAGCCTATCCCTATAACGAAAGTTTTGAAAGCGGATTAGGTTTGTGGACGCAATCAGCTTCTGACGATCTTGATTGGACACGTGATTCTAACGGAACTCCAAGTGGCAACACCGGACCTTCATCTGCGTCCAACGGAACCTTTTATATGTATGTAGAAGCTTCCGGAAATGGTACCGGATATCCAAACATGCAGGCTATCTTAAATTCTCCGTGTTTTGATCTAACATCGGCACCGGCAGCTACTTTTAATTTTGATTATCATATGTACGGCGCTTCAGACATGGGTACTTTTGTACTAGAAATTAGCGATGATAACGGAAGTTCATGGACACCATTATGGTCTCAAACCGGAAATCAAGGTAATGCTTGGAGGTCTCAAAGTGTTAATCTGTCTGGGTATATAGGCGGGTCGGTTCAGTTACGTTTTAATAGAACGACCGGTTCTACATGGCAAGCAGATATCGCAATTGACAATGTGACGATGACTAATACATCCACTACCTCTTTTTCGACACTTAAAGAAACTTATCTAACCACTTCTTCAAAACGTTTAGGAAGCACAACAGTGAACAACTTAGCCCAAAGTGCCACTATAATACACAATATCAACTTGGACGCCGGGACTACGTACCGATTTGCAGTACGAGGAAGAGAATGGCTTGCCAACAATGTTGGTACGGGATCGTTTGGAAGAAACACCAATGGTTATTCCGGTAATAGCGTTAACGATGCCCAGCGCGGTACGATGACCATAAGTTTGATAAAACAATTCTAAAAAATTTGATAGACCCAAAATTTTAACTCTCTTATCATGAAAAAGCTTTTTTCAATTAAACTTTTATTAATCGCCCTATCGGTTACTATAACTGCTTCGGCTCAGGTAGTGATTGGTGAATCACCAGCAGGAGATCACTCCATAGATGACGGGGCTATTTTTCAACTTAAAAGTGATGACAAAGGATTGATGATCCCCCAAGTTGCCTTACAGTCCAGAACGGATATCACAACCATTTCACCTGCGTTGGTTGAAGGCTTATGGATCTATAACACCTCAAATCTTGGAACCGGACTAAATCGTGTTTCACCTGGTTTTTATTTTTGGAATGGATCGGTATGGGAAAAGATGTTCAATGAAGGTTTTACAACTCAATTTGAACAAACTGAAACCACACGTGCAGCCAATACATCTACCATATATACCATCCCGGGGCTAGACCAAAATTTTGTAGCTCCCTACACCGGGACTTATGAACTGCATGTAACAGGCTATATCGCCGCCGCCAACATGTCTAACACGGCCCACGAATCGACCGTACACGGATCTTACATGTTAGAAATAGATAACGTTAAAGTTGCCGAAAGTACTGTTAGCTCAAACACCAAAAGAGCTCCCACAAATGCTTTTCAAGCATTGGGTCGTCAAACCACTATCGTACATCATGTCAATTTAACCGAAGGAACCACATATAATATTCGGGTACGTGCTCGATTGTGGGATCATCAAAATGTTGACCCTAATAGTTTGAATGTTTCCGGTGTTTGTGGAGGACCAACCTCCGGTTATGCCTTTTTTGGAATTTGTTCCGGACCTTATAATGGGAACGACGGTCTAACAGACAATGCACAAGACACCTATTTAACCATAACATTATTACAACAACTTTAATTTAAAAATCTATAAGCAGTACTAATACCCCAAATCATTATGATGAACAGAACATACACAGCCCCCGCAAAAAAAATTAGTCTACTTATAGCTGTAGCTATTTTTGGATTATTCTCATGCAACCAGAAGGTCGAAGTTTCCGAAGAAGAAATAAAAATCGACCGATCACGAGATCATGAAGGAGATACTTTTTCTATAGTAGCATACGATCCCGTGACAGGCGAAATTGGAGGAGCAGGTTGTAGCTGTTACAGTGGACATATCAATTTTTTAAATGATATAATTCGTGACGGCAGCGGATCCTTACTAGGTGCAATCCACACCCAAGCCGCTTATAATGCTACAAATCAATCGCGTGCTCGAAATCGAATGCTCGCTGGGGATACGCCACAACAAATAATTAACTATATGCTTGCTAACGATGCTCAAGGAAATGGTGGGTCTAACCGCCAATATGGAATCGTTGGCATTGATGGATCTGGTGTAATTCGAACAGCAGGCCATACAGGTGGAGGCAATGGGAATTATGCAAACGATGTTCAAGGAACTGTATACTCTGTTCAAGGAAATATCTTAGACACATCTAACGGTCAAGATCTGCTAGAAGATATGGAGTCGATATTCAACAGTACTGACGGAACCTTAGCCGACAAACTAATGGGGGCTCTTCAGGCCGCGAAACGCGTTGGAGGAGATAACCGTTGTGCTGACGAAGGAAACAGCGGACGAGCTGCATTTATTCGAGTATTGCGACCAACTGACAATATTAATAACCCATATATAGATATATCGGTATACCCTAATATAGCACTCGTTGAGCCAATTGATGTATTACAATGCGATTATGACACGCAAGTTGGAAACACAGGATATTTCTGTCGAGAAACGGTAAATACATTCCCATATAGTATGGATTTTGAAGTAAAACCATGGGAACAAGAAGCAACATGTAGCACAAACAGCTCATGGATACGTAGTAGGTTTTCAACTCCAACCGCCGGCACTGGACCTTCTGGTGCTAGTCAGGGTACCCTATACAGCTTCATTGAGTCTAGCAATATTTCCGGACAAGGATTTAACAACCGCGCCATTATAGGCTCCCCTTGTTTTGATATTCCTGCTAATGCAAATCTACAGTTGTCCTTTGATTATCACATGAGTGGAAGCACTATGGGAACTTTAAATGTTACATTAAACGATGGGTCTGGATGGACCAATATTTGGTCTCGAACTGGGAATCAAGGTAATGCTTGGAACAGAGCTACAATCGATCTAACCGCCTATAACGGCACTAATATCAAGTTAAGAATAGATGGCACTACCGGAAATGGAGAAACGAGTGATATGGCTATCGATAATATTCGCCTCGCTGAACCTGTACCTGTCATTTGTTCAAGTCCGGTTAACAGTTTTCCATATTCTGAAAGTTATGAGGGTGGGATTGGGCTCTGGACTCAAGCAACTGGCGATGATGGAAATTGGATTGTAAACAATGGCACAACTCCGTCTAACGGAACAGGCCCTAGTCAAGCAAGTGAAGGAAATGACTATTTATATATAGAAGCTTCTTCTAATGGAACAAATGGAGAAATTGGTGCAAATTCTCAAGCCATATTAGAAAGTCCATGTTTTGACTTATCATTAGCAGCAGCTGCAACATTGGAATTCGATTATCACACATTTGGAACTGATATCGGCACAATAGAATTAGAAATTAGCACGATAGAAGGGGAATGGAATTCTTTATTCATCACTCCTGGAGTTAGTCAAGATCTGTGGATTACCCAAAGCATCGATTTAACTACCTACAATGACAATGTTAAGCTTCGTTTTATTGGGACAACCGGTAACGATTGGTCAAGTGATTTGGCCATAGACAATGTAAACTTAACCGTAACAGATTGTATAGGAATTACAAAAACGTGGAACGGAACCAATTGGATTCCAAGTGGCGCACCAACAGACACTAGTGCGGTTATTATCGATGGTGCTTACGATACAACCGCAGACGGAAATATTGAAGCTTGTACTTTAACAATAAATAATAGCACTACCCTAACTATTAGTCCAAACGACTACGTTCGCGTTAACGGTGATATTACGGTAAATGGTGATCTTATCATAGAACATCAAGGAAGCCTGGTCCAAGTTGAAGGCTCAGCTTCTGTCACAAAAGGACCAAGTGGCGTTATTAATGTTAAGGTTACCACACCAGTCTTGGAGCCCCGAGACTTAATGTTAATGGGCAGTCCCATGAGCGCAGAAACCCGTGAAGACGTATACACGAATGCGTTTTTAGTTTTAAACCACACACCAACAAACTTTTTACCGCACCCACTCGTACCTGCCGGCGGAACTAATTTTGCCGATGACAATGGAGATTTCTGGAACGAGCACAGTGGAGCGATCACTATTGGTGAAGGATATATTGTGAGACCACAAACAGGATACTCACATCCGAATACAGAGTCGTTTGACATGACCTATACCTTAGGAACCCTTAACAATGGTGATGTTACTAATGCCGTCGTATTTAATAATCTAACCGACAATCCGGATGGAACGCCTAATATGCTAGCAAATCCTTACGCTTCAGCAATTTCTGCCGATGATTTTATAAGTGCAAACCCATTGATCAATGAAATATACTTCTGGGAGCATTTAACGCCACCAAGCGCCAATTTCCCGGGTGCGAATTCCGGAATGAACTTTAGTATGGAAGACCTATCTATGTATAATCTTTCGGGTGGTAATGCTGCTGGTAATGATCCCGGTACGAGTACAGAACCTAATGGCGTGATTTCAACCGCTCAAGGTTTTGCCGTAAAGGTATTTGGTTCAGGCAATGTGACCTTTACTAACGACATGCGCCTTACTTCAGGAAATACAACACTGCGACAAAATGCAGATCCTTCAGAAATAGATCGTGTATGGTTAAAGGTTACAAATGACACCTATGGAATGGGAAGTAATACCATGGTAGCCTTCAATCCTACAGCTACTCCAGGCATTGACCCAGGATACGATAGTGAACGTATTTCGACCATTATCTCCTTGTATTCTCATCTTGAAGACGGAAGCCAAGAACTGGGAATACAAACTAGAGAAGCTTTTGAAGACGATATAAAGATCGCAATGGGATTTGCCACCATAGTAGATGCTGAAGAGCAGTATACAATTACATTAGCCGATCTTGAAGGTGACGCCGTTTCAAATGCAACTGTTCTTCTGTACGACACCTATGAGAATACTGTTACAAATTTAAATCAAGAGGCATACACCTTCCGAAGTAATAAAGGAACTTTTAACGGACGCTTTGTGCTTCAGTTTAAAAATGAACAAATCCTGGGTACACCGGAAACAGCTTTAGAGAACATCACACTATTTCCAAATCCGACCTCAAATCTACTGCGAATCAATTCACCTCAGCTTCAAATAGAAAAACTAATTCTATATGACCTGCAAGGGAGAAAAGTGCAACAGTTAAATGTGGAAGACCCAACGCAATATCAGCTAGATCTTTCAACATTAAAAACTGCAATTTATTTTGTGGAGATACATACAGAAAATGGTGTTATCACTAAAAGAGTAATTAAAAAGTAATATTTTTTACAATTGGTTATAAAGCCGTCTTCAGTATTTTCTGAAGACGGTTTTTGTTTGATATCTACTTAAAAACCAACGAACATAAAAATTATTTTCGACTTCTTTTGTAGGAAATTTTCTTACCAACTACTTGTTAACCATGTTTTTATACTATTTATCGAATTGTTTTAAAATTTTTTAGAA
>NZ_QOLC01000058.1 GCF_003333325.1 Candidatus Ulvibacter alkanivorans
TAATATATGTATTTGCTATTATCATATACTAAGTTTGTCTGAATTTAGATAGGTTTAATTTCCAATTATTACCACTTAATCTATATAGTGGCAAAAATTTGTTTTCAAATATTCGCCACTTTTTTGTATTTTTGGCAAAGTTTTGATTTTTAACTATGCCAAAGATTATTGAAAATAAACTGATACAAGCTTTCAAAGACCGTAGTTCTTTTGATAGGGATGCGCTATATAACTTCTATCTGGATTTTGAACCGGACCTAAAGGAAAGCACCTTTAGTTGGCGAATCTATGACCTAAAGAAAAAAGATATCATCAAAACCATTGGTCGTGGACTTTATGTTATTTCCTATAAACCTAAATATAAACCTCTTCTATCAGATAGTGCGTTCAAGATAGCCCGTAAAACCAATGAGCGTTTTGAAGACATAAAATATGCCATTTGGGAAACCCAATGGCTCAATGAGTTTTCTCAGCACCAGACGTCAAATCAAATGATTGTCGTTGAAGTAGAAAAAGAATTTGTAGACTCACTCTATTACTACCTAAATGATAATCTAAGAATGGATTTTTTCCTAAATCCAGATGAAAAGGAAATTCAATTCTATATTTCAGAAAGTAACGTGCCAGTTATCATTAAACGTTTGGTGACAAGGGCACCCATTCAAAAAATAAAAAATAAAAAAACGGTAGTGCCCATTGCAACTCTTGAAAAGATTATGGTGGACCTGTTTGCAGATGAAAATCTGCTACATTTTTACCAAGGTTCTGAAATGGTAAACATCTACGAGAAAATAATTGATAGATATAGCATCAATTTTACAAAGTTGTTCAGCTATGCCAAGCGACGCAAAAAAGAACAGGAAATAAAGCAGTTTATAAGCAACAACATTCCAAATTTCTTAGAAGATATTCATTATGATTAACAACAAAAGTTTTGAAAAGGAATGGCTGAATGGCTTCCGTGCAAAAAAGGAACATAAGGGAATCGATGTAACCATTCTGGAAAAAATGGTTCACGCACTATCATTACTCGAACATTTAAAAGTTTCAGGACTCGATTTTGTTTTCAAAGGGGGAACATCACTTGTGCTTTTGCTAAAAGAAGGGAACCGATTTTCTATTGATATCGATATTATTTCGAGCGTTGAGCGTGATAAATTAGAAGAAATTTTGGATGCAGTTGTAGCCAATTCACATTTCAAAAAGCACGTGCTTAATGAGCATAGAAGCTATAAGGAAGGTGTTCCAAAGGCACATTACACCTTTGAGTTCGAGTCGGTATATAATCCAAACGTTCCTGGAACCATTCTATTGGATATCCTTTTTGACAGTCCGCACTATCCAGAACTTATAGAATCGCCCATTGAAACACCTTGGCTTTCCATTGATGGAACTGCTACAACAATTACTACGCCTTCGGTAAACGCTATTTGTGGCGATAAGCTAACAGCTTTTGCACCAGATACCATAGGCATACCATTCTACAAAGGCGACCAGTTATTTGCAATGGAAATCTGCAAGCAATTGTTCGACTTGGGAAAACTTTTTGAAAATATTACTGATGTAGCAATGGTAAAGAAAAGTTTTTCAGCTTTCGCGAAAGCAGAACTATCCTATCGAAGTTCGGACAAGGATTTTAGTAAAAGGAAACTCAATGAAAAGGATGTGCTATGGGATTCCATAAATACCTGTGCTATTATGGCAAGACGAGAACGTAACCCAACTGCTGAAAAGAAAAAGAAATTTGCAGATTTAAGCTCTGGCATACGAAGCTTTGGTAGCGCATTTTTAATGACAGGGAACTTTAGGATTGAAGAAGCATTGGCAGCTTCGGCCAAAGTAGCCTATTTGAATGCTATTATTCTACAAAAAGAAGATGTTGAAATAGAATATTATGAGAATCAGGATACAAAGGAATTGGTTATTAAAAATCCGGATTGGGCCTTTTTGAACAGATTAAAACGCCAACCCGATAAATCTATATTTTATTATTGGTACAAGGCGGTAGAACTATTGTAAATTAATGTGAATGGAATTAAAGTATATTATAGAAATCTGTGTCGCTATCGACATCGCAATTTTGGGTATAGCATATCCTATTATCGTGGATAAAATATCCAATATAGGTCACAAGTTTTCATCAAACTATCTGGCTAATGCTTTTGAAAATGAATTTCCGCAGACAAAACTTTTTGGGATATTTCCCGGAAGGTCAAGAAGAATAACAGTATTTGAATGGGTTTTGTTCTTTACAATCAGCTCGTTTATATTCTTAATATTAGACCGTGAACCACTTTTTATTGCCCCAGATGCTTGTAAGGCATAAATCAATTCGATAAGGTCTGTTTTCGACGCTGTCCAGCCTAATCTTTCGCCATTGGAAAGAGTATTTAGTTTATTTGGAATGCCATAGGATAATCCTCTCAAATTATTCAATTCCTCAGAGTAATGACTAATTAATAGGTCATATGCCATAATTTTAGCAATCGCATTATCGTGGCTTGTGGAAAATTCAGCATCCGTGTAAAAATGAGAGGTGTTTGAGACCAAACTGATTTTGTCCTTACCTCTTAGAAAATAAAATTCATCCAAAAGCTCAGAACCCTCTCTGTAGTATTTGATGAAATCTATATTACGTCTATTACTTTCTTGTAGTCTGTTTATTTCAGAATCGATAAAATCCTGTTGAGATTTTATGGTTCCAGCAGGTCTGTTTATTAAGAAATTATAGAGTTTTGCATAAAACTTTAATCTACTGTAGACATAGGGTTTATGTTTTTTAAAGAAAATAATTTCGTTCTGTTTATCAACGAATTCATTTTCCCGAACACATATCCGTAGTTGTTGTAAGTATTGCCTGGAAATGGAAATTCCTTTTTCTACATTATTGAAATCATCTAAATTAGATTCTTCAACTACTTTTATTTCTTCTTTATAATTTTCTAAAATTGTTTGAATAAGTTTATGCACAATAGATTTGGGGCTTATTGGTTAGATTATTTTTTTAAGAATTTGTAATAATTCAGTATTCTTTAAATAGGTGGTTTTTTTAGAAAAATGAGAAAACCAATAGCAACTAAAATAATGCTTCCTGCAATTAGAAATGGATAATAAAAACCACCGGTAACCAACCAAGTTCCTAAAATGGGACCTAAAATCTGACCGATACTGTTTGTTGAACTTTGTATTGAAATATTTCGACCTGTATTTGTTTTGGATAACAAGGATACCGCAGACAGCAAATTAGGTGTAACCATAGCACCACCAGCAGCAAACACCACAATTAAACCGTACACAACAAATTCATTTTTGAAAAAAGGAAAGACAATTAATGAAATTCCTGAAATGAATAACCCAAAGCCGATTTGCTTTTTAGTAGATAGAATCTTTTCCCCATAACTGGCAAATACAGGCTGCAAAACAGCCATTATTGAACCACACAGCATAAAACCAATACCAACCTGATTGCTGTTAAACCCTAATTCGTCTTTACCGTAGATTGAAAAAACAGTTTCAAACAAGGTCACTACAAATTGGATAACAAATGACAAGGCCAATAGAATAAGGAAATATTGGCTGAACGAGAAGTGAAAACTGAATTTTTGAGTTGTAAATTTATGGATGCGAACGGAATTTTTTAACCATTTTACAACAATGACTAACACAATAAAACCTAATAATGCAGCAAATAGAAACGGCGTGGAAAATCTACCTAAATGTAGTTGACCAATTGCATACTCAAAATGAAGGTCTGATTGCGAAAGAAAGCCACCGATAACGGGTCCAAAAATAACCCCTGAACTAATGGCTACACCAGACCAGGCCATTATCTTCGTTCTACGTTTTTCTGAAGTAATATCACTTAAATATGCGTTGCTGACAGGAATAACTGATGAAGTAAATATGCCGCCAAAAATCCGAGCGATATATAGCATCGTTAGTGATGTTGCAAGCCCAGTTAGCAATTGCATTATTACAAAGCCAATCAAACCAATAATAATGACGGGTTTACGACCATATCTGTCAGATAACTTTCCCCAAACGACAACAAAAATTAATTGAAATAGTGGATAAATGCTGGTAAGCAACCCAATATGGAAGTTGATTAAATCGGTGTCGAGATTGTCTTTTAAAGCTAATCTTTCGGTATAGTAGGGAAGGGTTGGCAATAAAATACCATAACCCAACATCACTACAAATAAACTCAACAGGATTAAAGATATCCTGTTGAGTTTTTCTTTTCTTTCCATCTATTTTTTACCGATTTTTCGCTTTAATAATTGCGCATTAATAGCTACTATAATCGTACTTAAACTCATAAATACCGCACCAACCGCAGGACCTAAAACAAAGCCTGAAGAATATAATACACCGGCTGCTAAAGGAATAGCCACGACATTGTATCCCGTAGCCCAAATCAAATTCTGAATCATTTTATTGTAGGTCGCTTTTCCAAATAAAATTAGGTTGGCAATATCCTGTGGGTTACTGTTGACCAGAATAATATCGGCAGTTTCAGCTGCTACATCTGTACCTGAGCCTACTGCAATTCCTACATCGGCTTTTGCGAGCGCGGGCGCATCATTTACACCATCACCCGTCATAGCTACAAAATCACCTTTGCTCTGTAACTCTTCTACAATTTCAACTTTTTGATGTGGCAATACCTCGGCGTAGTAACCATCCAATCCAAGTTTTTCACTCACAGCTTTAGCGGTTTTTTCATTATCACCAGTTGCCATTAGAACTTTAATGTTATTCTTTTTAAATATTTTGATTGCCTCGGCAGATTCTGGTCTTATTTCATCAGCAAGGGCGATGTAACCGGCCAATTTTCCATCAATTAAAACAAATACTACAGTTTCCGCTGCATCGCTGTAAGCATCTTCAGGAATAGTAATTTTCTCATCTCTTAGATAGCCTGGACTTACTACCTTAACTTGTTTGCCTTCCACATTTGCCTCTACACCTTTACCAGTAATAGCATTGAAGTTTTCTGGGCTAGGGATAGTAATATTATCTTCTTTTACTTTTTTGATAATACCAACTGCAATAGGGTGTTCTGAGCTTTGTTCCAATGCACTTGAAAGTCTTAAAATTTCCTCTGTTGAATAAGTCTCGTTAACAGACTCAATTCGAGTGACACCAAAATCACCCTTGGTTAGTGTTCCTGTTTTATCAAAAAGCAAAGCTGAAATTTTTCTGGACTCTTCAAACGCAGTTCTATTTCGGATAAGCAATCCATTTTGAGCAGATACTGCCGTAGAAATTGCAACCACCAGGGGAATGGCAAGCCCTAATGCGTGTGGACAAGCAATTACCATAACAGTAACCATTCTTTCTAAAGCATAGACAAATGGAAAGCCTAAAATCAGCCATACTGCTAATGTTCCAAAACCAATAGCCAAAGCGATATAGGTTAGCCATTTTGCAGCCCTATCTGATAGGTTTTGCATCTTCGATTTGGTTTTTTGCGCTTCCTCGACCATCTTAATGACCTTGTTTAGATAGCTGTCTTTTCCAGTATGTTCAACTTTTACTTTTAAGGTGCTATTGCCATTTACAGAACCACCAATAACCTTATCGCCTTCATCTTTTTTTACAGGTTTAGATTCGCCTGTGAGCATAGATTCATTTAGGTAACTGGTTCCGTCTACTATTATTCCGTCAGCTGGAACTTTTTCACCTGGTTTTACCAAAATCACATCATCCTTCAGTAAATCTTCGAGAGGGATGTCTTCTATGGTGTCACCTTTTACTCTGTGCGCTTCTGCAGGCATCATACTCACCAATAACTGTAAGGCTTTTGAAGCACCTAAAACACTTTTCATTTCTATCCAATGGCCAAGCAACATTATGGCTATAAGTGTTGATAGTTCCCAGAAAAAGTCTTCACCTCTTAAGCCAAATACAGTAGCTGTACTATAAAAATAAGCTACGGAAATTGCCATAGAAATCAAGGTCATCATTCCTGGTGCACCTTTTTTGACTTCAGACCAAAACCCTTTTAAAAATGGCCAACCACCATAAAAATATACAACAGTGGAAAGTGCAAAAAGGATGTATGGATTTCCTGGAAGTAAAAATTCATAACCAAAAAATTCTTGAATCATTGGTGAGAAGAACAATATAGGGATGGTAAGCACGAGTGTTACCCAAAACCGTTTTCTAAAGTCTGCAATCATCATTTTATGATGGTCGTGACCCATTTGACCGTGACCCGGATTGTGACCCGAATGGTCCCCACCTTTGTGGTTCATTTTAGAATGGTCTACTTTTTTGTGTTTCATCTTCGAATGGTCCATTTTAGAATGGTCCATTTCATCGTGATTGTGGTGTTCGTGATTTTCCATTATTGTCTTGTTTAAGTGTTATCGTAATTTTTTTCTCATAGCTTCCGAAATGTTTTCGGCATAGACGCCATAGGCATCTACCAAAAGTCCTTTAATCCCATTTTTTGATGAAATAGCATAAAGCACACTGTTATCGTCGGTACTGCTCATACCCTCAAAACGATGCATCTCGTCAACATTAAAATCTTCTGGGTGTATTTCAATTTTTAGTGAGGCACACTCCAAACATTCTGGTTTTAGGTTAAAATCGTATGTATAACCTTTTCGCTGTAAATCGTTTATTGCTTCTGAAAGGGTGTCGTAATTGTTCATTTTTATTTTATTTATAAGTCATTGTAAAATAACTAT
>NZ_QOLC01000111.1 GCF_003333325.1 Candidatus Ulvibacter alkanivorans
AAAGTCTTTTATTGCGGCCCAAACTTTTTCAGGTGCTGCGTTGATAGTGATTTTTTCTACTACTTGTTGGCGAGTAGGACCATGAGCCGACGCTAGCATTGGAGTAACAATCAATGCTGCGGCAATCAGGCTTAAAAATTTCTTCATTATTTCTCTCCGTTTTTAATTGGCTTGATGGAAACAGTATCACAGTGAATCTGAACGAAAACTGAACAGTATCGACCTTAATAAAATGCCCATCACCAGAATCTGGTGCACACACTCTAGCCGATAAGCCTGCATTTTTCCATAAGCCAATTTGACTTAGTGTGGCTTATTCACCAAAATTAACGACCTTTCATTCTTGACTTATAATGCTGGAGAAACGCGTGCCACTGGTAAAGATCAGGGACTTGCACTTTTATCGTGGTGACCGTGCCATCTTTGAAGGCGTCAACATCGACATTGAACGCGGCAAAGTCACGGCTATCATGGGCCCGAGCGGTACCGGCAAAACCACCCTGTTGAAATTAATAGGTGGCCAGCTACGCCCTGACAAAGGCACGATCGAAGTTGACGGTCAGAATGTTCACAAACTCTCACGCTCCGATCTATACGAACTGCGTAAACGGATGGGCATGCTGTTTCAAAGTGGTGCCTTGCTGACCGACCTCACTGTTTACGACAATGTCGCTTTCCCGCTCAGGGAACATACCGACCTGCCCGAATCAATGATTCGCGATCTGGTCCTGATGAAACTGCAGGCGGTGGGGCTACGCAACACACGTAAGCTGCACCCGGCAGAATTGTCGGGCGGTATGGCGCGGCGTGTCGCACTGGCGCGTGCCGTGACGCTTGAACCAAAGATGATCATGTATGACGAGCCGTTTACCGGCCAGGACCCGATTTCAATGGGCACACTGGTCAATCTGATCCACCGTATTAATGATGCGATGGGCTTAACCAGCATCGTTGTATCACATGATGTCGCGGAGACGGCTGAAATTGCGGATTACATCTATCTGTTGTCAGGCGGCAAGATTATCGAGCACGGCTCTCCGATAGAACTGCGGCGCTCCGGCTCCCAGTGGGTCCAGCAGTTTATGCATGGCTATCCCGACGGTCCGGTGCCGTTCCACTATGCCGGTCCAGATCTTGAAGAAGACTTACTCAAGCCAGA
>NZ_QOLC01000109.1 GCF_003333325.1 Candidatus Ulvibacter alkanivorans
ATCGTAATTATTGCAATCGCTATTTATTTTGGCACCAAGGACGGTAGTTATGATGTGGCTGAAACTACAGTGATAGATGCACCGGCAGAAGTACTTTACAATAATGTGAAAGATTTTAAAAATTGGAAGGAATGGGGCCCGTGGATGGAAGAAGATCCCGATTTGGAAATCACTTACGCAGAAAAAACCGAAGGTGAAGGCGCCTCCTATTCATGGACGAGCGAAGAAATGGGCGACGGGTCAATGAAAACAGTGAAAGTGATCCCTAATAAAGAGATCGATCAGCAGATCGTTTTTCACTCACCCATGGGAGAAAGTGTTAGCGATGTATATTGGCGCTTTGAGGAAATTGAAAATCAAAACCAAACGAAAGTAACCTGGGGAATGAAGGGAGAACAATCCTTTATGGAAAAAGTGTATATGGGACTTTTCTCAGATCAGGATATGGAAACCAGTGTTGAACAAATGTTCGGAACAGGACTGAACAAATTAGAAAAAGTTGTAACCGATGCCATGAAAAAATACAGCGTGAACGTCGATGGAGTGACACAATACAATGTAGGCTATTATATGTACACCACTACAGCAGCGAAACAAAGTGAAATTGGCGATAAGATGGGCCCTATGTTAGGCATGGTTTCAGGATATATGAACGAAAATAACATTCCCATGGCAGGAATGCCGTTTACCGTTTATAATGAAATCGACCAAACCAATAACACGGTTATTTTCTCTGCAGCAATTCCGGTTAGAGATCGTGTAATTACTCCAGAAGGAAGTCCTGTTCTTGGCGGATATATGGAACCGGGCACGGCTCTAAAGACCACGTTGAAAGGAGACTATACCAATCTTAGGTTCGCCTACGAAAAAGCAAATGAATACATCGCATCCAATAACCTACAACTGGATCCAACTGCCAAAATGTTTGAAGTATATGTAACCGACCCAGGAGAAGTCCCTAATCCGGCCAATTGGGTAACAGAGATCTATATGCCGGTTATCGTCATCGATAGAAATTTAGACGAATAGAAGGTGAAACAGGTGTTGCTTGTTTTTTTAGGCGGCGGACTAGGAAGTAGCCTGCGATTTGTGATCGGAAAATTGCTACACAGCACACATAGCGATTTCCCATACGGCACTTTCGCAGTGAACGTTGTTGGTAGTCTTTTGATCGGGATGGTATTGGGAATGGCCTTGCGATCAGATTCGATTTCACAAAACACATTGGTGTTTATTACTACCGGATTTTGTGGCGGATTTACAACTTTTTCAGCCTTTGCCTATGAAAATCAGCTGTTCTTAAAATCGGGTGATATATCTTCTTTTGCCTTGTATACACTAAGCAGTCTTGTAATTGGTTTCGCAGCGGTCTTCTTAGGTGTTTGGTTAGCAAAATTTCTGTAAAAACGGCCATACAACCAATACCCCAACGGTTTCTGAATGTTCTGCTTCCGAAGCAAGGATACAATAACTTATAGTTAAATAGCATAAAACAATATAAAAATGTCCCCTATTTTGTGGGGGCGATTTACTTTTATACCTGCTAACAACCATCATGAAAAAAATATACACCAACTATATCAGCAACTTTACAGGCTTGTCTCGTGAGATCTGGTTGTTAGCTCTGGTTACCTTTATAAACCGAGCCGGTGCTATGGTGATTCCTTTTTTATCGCTTTACCTGGTAAACTCTAAAGGATTTACACTGCCTCAAGTGGGTTGGATCATGACGAGTTTTGGGCTCGGTTCGTTAGTGGGTACTTGGATCGGCGGTAGATTGACCGACAGCATAGGATTTTACAAAGTAATCGTTGCAAGTTTGTTCTTTGGCGGTCTAGGATTTATAGCGTTGCAATTTATCGAATCCTTTTACGGGTTCTGTATCGGTATTTTCCTATTGATCTTAATAGCAGATGCTTATCGGCCCGCCATTTTTGTCGCTTCGGAAACATACAGCAAGCCGGAAAACGTCACGCGAAGCATTACGCTAATCCGTTTGGCGATCAACCTAGGTTTTTCTATCGGTCCGCTCATTGGCGGAATCATTATCACGACCATAAGCTACGGATCATTATTTTGGATCGACGGACTTACTTGCGTAGCAGCTTCTGTTGTTCTTTTTGCAGTGCTTAAGCCGAAACAAGTAAAGGATGACGACATTGCCGAAAAACGAATTGTAAAAGAAGGCGTCGCGCCTTACAAGAATGCGATCTTTATTCTATTTTTTATTATCATGATCGCCAACAGCACCATTTTCGTACAGTATTTTAGCGTTATGCCCCTCTACTACGAGAAGGCACATTTCCTTAACGAAGCACTTATTGGTTGGCTGCTCTTCTTAAACGGCGCGCTGATCGTTGTTTTCGAAATGCCATTAGTAGCCTGGCTAGAACGGAAAAAACTCTCAAAGACCATGGCCACATTTTGGGGGATCGCTTTATTAGCACTCAGTTTTATTGTACTAAACCTTACAACATGGAGCGGTATTTTGGTTATTGGAATGATCTTAATGACCTTAGGAGAAATGATTGGATCGCCATTTTCTAACGCATTAGCACTCGAAATGGCACCCAAAGGGAGAAAAGGTAGTTATATGGGCTTGTACAGTATGAGTTTTTCGATCTCCCATATTATTGGGCATAATAGCGGAATGAATTTAGTAGACACCTACGGTTTTGAAATGACCTGGACGGTAATGTTTGTTTTCCTACTTGTTATTGGACTCGCCGCCTTATGGTTACATCACTTGTTAAAACAATCTCCCAAGGTTCAAGTCACGTAAATAGGTGATGCACTGCCCGATCAGCTCCCAAAATTTAATTTACATTTGTACAAAATAGGTACGCTATGCGATTTGTTCTTTTGATAATTATATGCTTCGGAATGAGTTCTTGTGGAAACACTTCCGAAGAAAAGACGACACCAACTCCAACTGAAACTAACACCTCAAAAAAAGCTAAGGTGTTTCCGAAGCTGGACAGCACACGATACAATGTCGCATTTTTAATCATGGATGGTGTCTATAATACAGAGCTCACCGCACCCTTTGATATTTTCCAGCACACTATTTTTCGTGACAGTATTAAGGCTATGAACGTCTTTACGGTCGCTAATACAAACGAATTAATCACTACGTTTGAAGGCCTTCGTCTCGCGCCCGATTATAATTATATGGAGGATATTATACCACCTATCGATATACTTGTGGTTCCCAGTGCCGAGCATCATCTCGATACCGATCTCGAAGACACCGAAATGCTGAAATTTGTAAAGATTGTAGGGAATAAAGCCAAATTTGTTACCTCGCATTGCGATGGTGCGTTTGTGCTAGCCAAAGCCGGATTGTTAGAAAATGTGGTATCCACCACCTTCCCTAGCGACATAAAAGCCATGCGTTCAATGTTCCCTTCATTAGACATAAGAGAAGATGTGCTGTTTGTACATGACGGAAAATTCATCACCTCAGCCGGAGGAGCTAAAAGTTTTGAGGCTGCACTGTATCTATGTGAATACTTATACGGCAATAAAATTACCCGTTCTTTAGCAGACGGGCTTGTTATAGATTGGGACCTAAGCAAAGTACCTCATACGGTTATTTCCCGTTAAACGAACTTTGTTCTACCTCGACTTTCTCAGCTCGCTTTTGTAATCTTCTTTTCTTTCTGGATAATATAACCGAGTCTAAACAAGAAATTAGCAATCCGATTACCGAAAGTAAACAGGCAAATCGAACAAACGAATCTCCTATAAATTCCATTCCGGTAAACCCGAGAATAGCGGTGATTATGGTAAAAATTAGGAAGTGGATGGTATACTTTTTCATAACTGTCAAATTTAATGCTACCTCAAGATACAATTCCACTATAGCGAATTCTACTAAAAAATCCTTAATTGACAGAACATTAACGAAACACAAAATTCCTTTAACGCTATTTTATGGGTTTGATCTCATTGTTGACCATGACATGCGAAAGTACGATCTGCGTTTTGGTCTCACCGTATATGATAAGTTGATCGATAAACGCCTCTAAATGCTTTTGATTCTTTAGGATCACTTCCATTACTATATTCTCGTTTCCGGTAATGCGGTAACAATTCAACACCTCGTCGTAGGTCTTTACCTTCTCTAAAAACGGCTTTAAT
The DNA here is from genome assembly GCF_003333325.1 of Candidatus Ulvibacter alkanivorans. GTDB lineage: Bacteria > Bacteroidota > Bacteroidia > Flavobacteriales > Flavobacteriaceae > Ulvibacter_A > Ulvibacter_A alkanivorans. The sequence continues at coordinate 4,144 of NZ_QOLC01000109.1, forward strand.
TTACCCATAAATGCACGCAATGTAATAATGGCTTTTAGCTGGTAACCGGCTTCGAATGGCGATATTAATGTGCGATAGCCATGGATGAGTCCGGCGTCTTCCATTTTCTTGATCCGCTCAGACACTGCCGGTGAACTTATACCTACGCGACGACCAATTTCTGCGTTCGACATACGCGCATGCTGCTGTAGACATTGTAAAATATGCCAGTTTATAGAATCGATTTTCATTTTAAAGTTTATTTGTTATTTTATTTAAATAATAAAGTAAATATACACTTTTACTTTAATATCCATATTCAAAATACATGACTTAGTATTACATTTGATTGCATTATGTAATGCCCCTTTAGTACAGAAAATGATACCTAATATTCCACATCAACTCCCCCAATCGCCTATCTATAAAAAGGCTATGGAGATTTTTGCGCTTTCGCGAAACATTTCAAACTACTTAGTGGAAGACCTCAATAAATTACAAGAGAACGGTAGCGAAGATCCCAACATTTATTTTAGTGGGGACATTGTACAACAATCGGTTTCCCTTGCTCCGGAGATCTTAAAGGCAGAACAGCAAACCTTTTCCGAAGAAAAATACAAATATGCTGCTTCGGTTAGCCGACTCACCAATTCCTTGTATAAAAATTGTGAACGTTTAGAGCACGCCAACAGTAATGGTAAAGAATTTATTCAATTGCTTCGCAATGAGATCAAGAAATTCCGAAAGCTTCAGCGTCATTGGATGCTAACCCTCTAATCTTTCTTTCTTTCTAATTACGTTCTTATATTGTTTTAATTCGGTAGCTACCTTAGGCGCCAGTATAAAGAGTCCTATCATATTAGGCACCAACATGGCAAAGATCATCGCGTCACTAAAATCGGTTACCGCACCTAAAGTTGCTGCGGCTCCTACCACAGTAAAGCAGCAAAATAGGATCTTATACGCATACTCGGTCCTACGTGCCCTTCCGAAGAGAAAACTCCACGCCTGATACCCATAATACGACCATGAGATCATAGATGAAAAAGCAAATAGTACCACCGCCAACGTAAGCAAATACGGAAACCAAGAAATACCACTCTCTAAAGCAGCCGCCGTCAATAACACCCCTTCCTCATCACTTAACACCATCCCGGGCACCACTTGACCTGTAATGATTAGCACCAATGCTGTAAGTGTACACACGACCACCGTATCGATAAAAGGCTCAAGCAAGGCCACCAAACCTTCACTCGCCGGATATTGCGTCTTCACCGCACTATGCGCAATGGAAGCACTACCAATGCCGGCCTCATTACTAAATGCCGCTCTTTTAAATCCTTGAATAAGCACCCCTACAAAGCCACCGAGTACACCTTGCGGATTAAAGGCCCCGTTCCAAATTGCACCTAATGCGGATGGAATGGCCTCAAAATTAAGTCCGAGTACAATAAATACAGCGAGCATGTACATCACTACCATGACAGGAACGATCTTATCTGTTACTTTAGCGATCTTTTTAATACCACCAATGATCACGATTCCTACTAGAATTGCCATGATCAACCCGAACAACCATCCTTTTCCGGCAATAAAACTCTGTTCGGCTCCCGTAACATGTTCAAATAATTTAAACGCTTGGTTTACCTGGAACATATTACCACCACCAAAAGAACCGCCAATACACATGATGGCAAAAACAACGGCTAGTATCTTCCCCAAACGATGCCATCCCTTCTCTTGAAGTCCTTTTTTAAGATAATACATAGGTCCGCCAAAAATCGTCCCTTCTGCGTTCACTTCTCGATATTTTACCCCCAAAGTACATTCTACGAATTTAGACGACATCCCTAAAAGCCCTACTAAGATCATCCAGAAGGTTGCACCCGGTCCACCAATGCCCAAGGCAATGGCCACCCCTGCGATATTACCGAGTCCGACAGTTGCCGAAACCGCCGCTGTCAAGGCTTGAAAGTGACTTACTTCTCCCGCTCCCTCCACGCGAATTGTGTCGGGGTTATCACCTTCGACCGTTGCAACCGACGGAGAAACAGTAACATTCCCTTCGGTTTCATACGAATCGTAATCGCCTCTCACCA
>NZ_QOLC01000013.1 GCF_003333325.1 Candidatus Ulvibacter alkanivorans
AATTTTTTTTCCCACCCTTGAATTTATTTTAGGGTGGGTTTTGTTTTTGGCACATTCCGTCCTAATACTGTAACATTTTTGCCATACATTATACCAACTCGGTAAGTATACGGTAATTTTCTATTGACAAGTACTTCAAATAAAATACCTTTACAATTACTAAAAATCAACTATGGAAAAACTCTTGGTAGCGAACAATGTTTCTAAATCTTTTGGAGCATACAAAGCCTTAAATGATGTGTCTATTGAAGTCCCAAAGGGTAGTATATTTGGACTGCTTGGTCCTAATGGTGCAGGGAAGACAACATTTATTCGTATCATCAATCAAATAACCATGCCCGACACAGGAAGCGTGATCTTAGATGGTGAGCCCTTACAACCACATCATATTCAACATATAGGATATCTGCCGGAGGAACGAGGATTGTACAAATCTATGAAAGTAGGAGAGCAGGCGTTGTATCTTGCCCAGCTAAAAGGGCTAAGTAAACAAGAGGCCAAACAGAAATTACAATATTGGTTTCAACGCTTAGAAATTGGAGACTGGTGGAACAAGAAGATTCAAGAGCTCTCTAAGGGGATGGCACAAAAGATCCAATTTGTTGTGACCGTGCTACACGAACCTAAGCTGTTAATTTTCGACGAGCCTTTTAGCGGTTTCGACCCTATAAATGCCAATCTTATTAAAGATGAAATTCTTAGGCTGCGCGATAATGGAGCGACCGTAATATTTTCTACCCACCGTATGGAATCGGTAGAAGAGATGTGCGACCATATTGCATTAATCCATAAATCGAATAAGATCTTGGATGGGAAGCTTATAGATATTAAGCGGGAATATAAATCGAATACCTTCGAAGTTGGACTAGTAACCGAAAACCACGAGGCAGTTAGTGCGCTATTGCACGAAAAGTTTGAAGTGTTTCCGGCCTCCTTCAAAACGATCAATGACGAGTTGCAGTATAAGATCCAGATCCCTGAAACCGACTCTGCTAACGATCTGGTGAGTTATCTCACCACCAAAGGACAACTCACACATTTTGTAGAAGTGATCCCTTCAGCAAACGATATTTTTATTGAAACCGTTCGAAACAACTAACTAAGAGACAATGAAT
>NZ_QOLC01000093.1 GCF_003333325.1 Candidatus Ulvibacter alkanivorans
ATATTGGTGTGAGCAGAAATGTTTTCGGCTTCAATGTCGATTTGCGTTACCACGATACCGACATCAAAAAAGGCGAACATGACTTTTACGGTTTTGACTCCAATCATCAAATTGTTGATGAGCGGTTTGTGGTCTCGGTATCTAAATCCTTCTAAATTTAGCTATTTGTTTTCAGCTTGAGGTCTTGATGGCCTCTTCTCTCTTACCTTGGGCGTCTATGCGCCCAAGGTTTTTTTATGTCGACCACCTAGAGTCAACTAAGCATCTGATTACAACGCTTTGTGAAGAAAAGTCAGGATGTCAGAATAAAACTGCATTACATAGCTCTTATTGCTCATATAGCTTCACTAATATAGGACAGTAAAATGATTGAACCGGCCATTACTTTTCCTACTCAAGTATCACTGTCATCACTCGTTCATAGCCTGATATATATCTTAGGTGCAGCAGGGATGATCTTTCTTTTGTTCGGTTTGTTGCTAATCGATGCTGGTACAGTAAAAAAACAAAATGCATTCACCTCGGGCGTGGAAAAGCTTGTCGGCTTTTTCATAGGTTTTGGCACCTATCTTTTAATTGGCTTTGGTCTGTGGCTCGCACAATACTACATAATGCGTGGCGACTCTCTGGTTGACAGCATTTCTGATTGGTGGCTTGGCGGTGCAATGACTAACTCACTGGCCCAGGCTATCGATCCAGCCAGATTTTCCCATCTAAACGAATATCAAATCTTCTTGTTTTTCCTGGCCTGCACCGCAGGGATAATCAATGTGTTGCTGCATTTTGCCATCTCAGAACGAATGAAAGCGTCTGCATATTATCTGACCTGTATTGTTGCTGCCTTAGGCTCATCACTGCTCAGTTGGTGGACATGGGGATCAGTCGGGCCTTTGACTAATTCCGGCTATCATGATTTTTTTGGTGTTGGCTTTGTCTATTTATTTCCGGCTGGTATGGCTATGGTTATGGTGGCTAAACTCGGCCCAAGACCAGGCATATTCTCCGAGGCAAAAAAACCTCATTTGAGTCATTACAGCAATCCGGTTTTGCCACTATCGGTACTGTCATGATTTTCGCGGCCCTGCCTATGGTCATTATTTCCTGTC
>NZ_QOLC01000027.1 GCF_003333325.1 Candidatus Ulvibacter alkanivorans
TTGGCCATAAATTAATGCTTTCCGGAAAACAATTTAAAGAGCTTAAAAGAGAAGAGCACCTTGAACATGATGAAAAAGTCGTCCTGAATATTGTCGAAGAGATGGCTATCAGCGCTGGCCTTAACTACAAACCAAGAGCTTACATCATGGAAACGAATGAGGTTAACGCATTTGCGGCTGGATGGAATGAGAAAAATGCCCTTATTGCTGTAACAAGAGGTCTTATGAATCAACTTAACCGAGCTGAACTACAAGCTGTTATCGCTCATGAAACGGGTCATATTATACATGGTGATTCAAAACTTACACTTTATGTTGGCATTCTTGCTAATGTCATCGTTACGTTTACCAATATATTTGCACATATTGCTTTTTTCATGCGGAATGAAAACAATCCAGCAGCAAATCAAGCTCGACTTTTAATTATTGTATTGAACTTAATACTGCCGTTTATTACTCAGATACTCTATTTGTATTTATCCAGAAAAAGAGAATATATGGCAGATGCTGCTGCGGTTCAATTAACGGGAGGCAATCAAGCCATGATTTCTGCCCTTAAAAAAATAAGCGGTTATCATGACAATGATTCTAAAGAAGAACGTTATGTTAAACATGTAACAGAGCACTATAGAGCAGCCGCTTATATTTATAGTAAAGGTGACTCAATCTTTTCAACACACCCAAGCATTGAGAATCGATTAAAAGAACTAGGAGAGAAGCTATAATCATTCATATTTGAATGTTCAAACCTTAAAACCGCTCATACATGAACGGTTTTATTTTTTTCTATAACAGATTTTACAAAGACAAGAATCGGACACTTCATCCATTTCTTTAACAGGCTCTGTCATGCACCAACAACTTGAAGCAGATTTTCCTTCTTCCATAGCACAATTATTCCACCTCCCGCATTCAGGACAGGTTGATTTATTCTTCAAACTTTCAAGCAAAGACATTTTATCAGACATTTACTATTCCTTTATTTTTAAAAAAACAATTCCAAACATAAATAGAAAAGTAAATTAAAACTTCAATCTATGCCTCATATATACATCACTGGCACTTCGCTTAACTTTGTTATAGGATGCATCGCCATCGAAAGA
>NZ_QOLC01000114.1 GCF_003333325.1 Candidatus Ulvibacter alkanivorans
TTCAGTAATTCTTTTCTTGTAGCCAATTCTGTTGTAGTCCATTGAGGTAGGTCTCCAATATCTGTATTCAAACTAATTGACGAAACCTGAAATATTGGTTTTTTTATAGCAAAAGAATCGTTACTACCAGTTTCATTATCTGTTGGCCCCATAAAAGTTAAGTTTTCTAAATGATTTTTTATAGGTTCAAGTGTTGAGTCTAACACAGAGCCAGAAGCATTTCTTGGATAAACATGTTCAATTGTGGTACTGGTAAAGTCATAAACCCTTGTTTTATCAATGCACTCAGGAGTGTTATTTGCACCTAAATCATACCATCTTTTATAATGTTCTAGTGTCATTAGTAAATATTTTAAAGGCTTGTTTCCACCTCCAACTTTGTATGATAATCCGTCAAGACCAGCTCTAAATTGAGTTAGAGTTACTTTGCCATTCATTAAGGTATTTAAATCTGCTCTTAAGGTATTAACATCATAAGCTGCAACATCAGCTCTTATTGATAAACAATGGCTATGAAAAACTGATACTGCTGCTTCTATATGAGCATTTGCTATCACTTTGTATTTGAATAAAAATAATTCTAGTATTTGAGTAATCTCCGAAAACTTCCTTTCACCAAGATGATAGGATGCTAATAATAAAGGTAGGGAAACTGTAAGTCCAAGTTCACGAATCAATATATCTAATCGGTTTCTATCCCATTCGGTTATTGGTCGTCTAGTTATAGAGAAAGGCCATGATCCAGTGGATATTTTCCTTGCAACTTTAATTTCATCTAAAATTTTCCTAGTAGATTCAAGTATCCTGTCAGCATCTTGAGTTGAAATAGAGGTATTACTATGTTGAGGATAGAAATAAGAAAGGGAGTCATCAAATAACGTATTTCTGCCAGCTCTAACACCTTTATGTGATTGATAAATCCATCTTAAGTAATTTTCTGTGGACTTAGATTTTTCCATTAGTATTTGATCCCATTGAGATTCTGTAGAATCTTGTTGAGTTGGATACCCCTCTAGTAATTCTAATGTTTTTGCCCTTAATAAATCACCTTCAGTTAAACTTTTTCCTCTATCATTTAAAACTTGGAATAGTTTATAGGCT
>NZ_QOLC01000028.1 GCF_003333325.1 Candidatus Ulvibacter alkanivorans
TCCGGGCCTAAGTCCTCTAATAAATGCACCCTGCCCCTTTAATTTATCAGACAAATCTTTAGGGTTGTTTTTGCTTTTAACCAAGAAATGAGAAAACACAATTATCATCACAGCGTAGAACATCATGTAAAATACTGTTCCGTGCTGGAAATAGTATGTTATATTCGTTAAAAATTGGAAATCCATACTTTCAGCAAATGCGTTTAAAGTTGCAGGAAGTGTTAGAATCATCGCAGCAAAGATCGGCGGCATTATACCGGCAGAGTTAAGCTTAAAAGGCAACTTCCCTTTGTGAGAATGCAAATGTTCAAAACTTTTCTGAGAATGCTCTACAGGCACTTCTCTTCTTGCTTTTTCAACATAAACAACAAACACAATCGCAGCTAATACAGCAACAGAAACAACAATAACAGTTAATTTATCGATTTCACCATTATCTATCAAGTTTACAGTTTGTCCTATAGCTTGTGGCAATCCTGATACAATACCGGCATAAATGATAAGAGAAATACCATTACCAATGCCATATTCGGTTATTTTTTCACCAATCCATATAAGAGTCATGGTGCCTGCAACCAAGGCAAGAATAGCAGTTATATAGAAATCAAAACCAGCATTTGGAATAATTCTTGATTCACCCACAACCTGTGTAGACAAAGCGCTTGTTAACATAAAGGCCTGAAAGGTTGCAATACCCAGAGTAAGCCACCTTGTGTATTGTGCAATTTTTGTCTGTCCTTTCATACCTTCTTGTTGCAAAGACTTTATATGTGGCGAGAAAAATGTTGCAACATATAAGATAATAGACGCTGATATATAGGGCATTATACCCGTAGAAAAGATAGACATCCTTTCTAGGGAGCCACCACCAAAGGCGTTCACAAAATCAAGTATTGTTCCATTACTGTTATTGAAAAACTGGCCCACTAAAACAGCATCAACCCCCGGAATTGGAATAAACGAACCGATTCTAAATAAAATAACACCCGCTAAAACTACTAAAAATTTCTTCAATAACATAACTTTATTCCCCTTCCTTTGTTTTTATATTTAGCTCTTGAACAACACTCGTATCTTTATTCATTGCTT
>NZ_QOLC01000042.1 GCF_003333325.1 Candidatus Ulvibacter alkanivorans
AAACATGTCAGAATCTCTTAATGCATTTTTGGGCAACAACCTTAAATGGCGAATGCCAGCAGGCGAAATTGGAAAACGCCAGCAAATGCTTCAAGGTCGATAGAAACAGATAGCCGCTCATTATGAGCGGTTTTTTTTCTTTCAAGGCCTTTAAAAAAAATGAAAATATGGTATATTCATATACATATTAAGGAAGGGGTATTTTTTATACACCTTTTTATGGAGGCTCACCATGTACGTCTGCGTCAGGATAAAATTTTTTCTGTGTGTTTTCTTTGCTATCTTATGGGCTTCTTTTTCTTATTTTGTTGCCAAACCTTGGATTGAAAGTTTATCTTTGGATATACCAGAAACATTGGCTTACGTTATTATTTTTGGAATAGCCATTATTCCCGGATTCATGAATGCTTTTCTGGTTTCCAGTCTTTTACTCGATAAACGTCCTGCCTACAAAAAAAAAATTACAATTTGAAAATGACGCACCTCCTGTTTCTGTCATTATAGCTGCTTATAATGAAGAAGAATCCATTATGACAACTCTCCAATCCATTGACAAACAGGATTATCCGGGAGAAATTCAAGTTATTGTCGTTAATGATGGTTCGAATGACAACACTAAAAAAATCCTTGATATTGCAGGCTATGACTGGCTGGAAGTTATTCATCTCGATAAAAATTCTGGAAAGTCTTACGCTCTTAACACTGCTCTTGATGTTTCAAAACATGATCTTGTTGTCTCGTTGGATGCAGATTCTTACCTATATCATGATGCCTTATCTCATCTTGTTTTAAGATTGCTTAATGACCCTGATAACACTGCTTCTGTTGCTGGGGCTGTTCTTGTTCGAAACTCACGTAAAAATCTTATTACAAAAATGCAGGAATGGGATTATTTTCATGGAATCGCCTCTATAAAAAGACTTCAATCATTATTTCAGGGAACTCTTGTTGCACAAGGTGCCTTTTCTATTTATAAAAAAGAAGTTTTGAAAGACATAGGTGGATGGAAACATGTGGTTGGAGAAGATATTGTTTTAACTTGGGATATATTAGATAAAGGGTACCGAGTCGGTTTTGCAGAAG
>NZ_QOLC01000089.1 GCF_003333325.1 Candidatus Ulvibacter alkanivorans
CGAAAAAGCTATTAAAATTACCGCATACTAAAACGCCAACGTGATACGAAATGTTTTCGTGTCACGCTCCTTTTGAGCGGGAACGAGCGGCGAAAATATTTCTTGATTGTAGTTCGGGTCTTGCTTACAACACCACCATAAAACTAATAGATTTTGAGAATAACGAGTTTTGGGTAAAAGCGATGGGGAAACCTATTTACGAAAACGCTACGATCGTAGGCATACGCGGAGTCTTTAGAAACATTCACGAAGACAAACTAGCGCAGAATAAGATAAAAGATTCGTTAGCGAATACCGAATCCCAAAACGAGCGATTGGTTCGTTTTGCCAATCTGTTGTCACATAATTTGCGTTCGCAAGCGAGCAACCTTCAATTGACGGTCGAATTGTTACGAGGGGCCGATTCTTCGGAAGAAGTTTCAGAGCTAAACGAAAATCTAGATTATATTTCAAAGAACCTTGCGACCACTATTACTCACATGGACAAGCTTGTAAGCATTCAATCAAAAGCTTCCGAAGAAAAGAAAACCGTTGTGTTCAGTGAGGCATTGGAACAAGTAAAACATGATCTTCAAAACGAATTGATTGAAGCGCAGGCCGAATTGTTCACCGATTTCTCGGAAGTTCCTTCTATCGCTTATATCCCGTCGTTTATACAAGATATATTGACCAGTTTAATGTCCAATTCTATTAAATATAGAATGCACGATCGAAAACTGGTTATTGAGATATACACCTATCGCGAGAACGATCGAACGTATTTAATGGTAAAGGATAACGGTGTTGGAATCGATATGGAACGTAAAGCCAACAATCTTTTTAACTATTACCACGACGACCAACCGTTTGATCACCCCTGTGACGTAGGCTTATTCATTATTAAGAATGAAATAGAGGCGCTACACGGCAATATAACGGTAGAGAGTACCCTTTCAAAAGGAACCACAGTAAAAATTGCTTTTTAAACTTCTTCTTGTTCTTTCTTCGGAAAGGCTTTCTTGTTAAAGAAGATAAGTAAGGCCACTCCAACACTTATGGCCGAATCGGCTATGTTAAATACGGGCTCGAAGAACACAAAATACTCGCCTCCCCAAAACGGTACCCAGTCTGGTAAGACCCCGTCCCATAAAGGAAAATACAACATATCGACTACCTTCCCATAGAAAATATCGGCATAACCTCCTCCTTCGGGAAACATGGTGGCCACTTGATTGTAACTATCGTCGAAAATAAGTCCGTAGAACACCGAGTCGATTATATTTCCGAAGGCACCGGCAAAGATGAGTGCGATACAAACAGTGAGGATGCGAGGTGCATTTTTTCGTACCGAGTCCCACAACCAATAGCCAATTCCGAAGATAGCGACAATCCTGAACAAGGTTAAAATAAGCTTGCCATATTCACCCGGTATCTTGGCACCCCAGGCCATTCCCTCGTTTTCTACAAAATGGATTCGAAACTGTTCCAGCACGTAAATCTCTTCACCTAGTGTAAAATGGGTCTTTATGTAGATCTTTGAGATTTGATCGATCAATAATATTATGATGATCAAGATGGAAGCTTTTTTCAAGGTCATAGCCAATTCTGGTATTTGAATGTGTAATTACAACTCAGCGCGTGATTGCGCTTAAGGGTAAAACGATCACAAAAATAGCAATATTATTTGGTTTGTGATAGTGTAATATTTCCGTTGATACTCTCGGCGATAAGGGTGTATTTTCCATAGGTCGACAGCTTATTTACAACAGTTCCTGTTATTGAACTTGCTTCGCCGCGTACCGAATTTAGCGCAGTTACACGAATATCTCCTTCTTTGGTTAGCAGTAAAGCGTTGCCCTTAAAATTGGAAAGCAGACAAGTGCCTGTTGCCAACGAAACATTCAATTGGTTATAATGGCCGGTTGCCTTTACCGATGCTCTCTTAGAAAACACGTAAAGTGACAAGCCTTTTGGAAGCGTAAGTTCCATTTCGATGCTCAACACTTTGTGTGCGGCAAGCTTGTCGTTTTTAGCATTAAAATAAGGGGTGAATCCGGTGCCAATGGTAAGTAGTTCCTTTTCTTTGGAAACTTCCAGGACCACCTGTTCATACGTTTCACCTTCAACTTTAGTGGTAAGTAAAATCGTATTTGTTGCTTCGGAAGCTATCGTTATATTGAACACGGCATCCGATCGTATTTCGACAGCCTGTATTCCTGCGGCATCCCAAGATTTTTCAAGTATTTTCTGCGCCCATGCTTCCGAAGAAATTAAGAGAAATAGAAAAATAATGAGCAATATATTTCTCATGCCAGAAACTTTATAAGTACTAGCAACTTCACTAAACATAGGTTCTTAAAGTGTTCCTTTATTTCTGAAGGTTCTTAGCTTCGATACTAAGCGTAGCGTGCGGCACTAATTTTAGGCGCTCCGGATTAATAAGTTTTCCAGTAACACGACAGATCCCGTAACTTTTGTTCTCAATACGAATAAGGGCATTTTTAAGGTCGCGAATAAATTTTTCTTGACGAATAGCCAACTGAGAGTTCGCCTCTTTGCTCATTACTTCACTACCTTCATCGAAAGCCTTGAAAGTAGGAGATGTATCGTCGGTCCCGTTATTACTATCGTTCTTGTAAGCGCTTTTAATAAGCTCTAACTGTTCTTTAGCCTTATCGATCTTTTCTTGGATCAATAGCCTAAATTCTTCTAACTCAGCATCGCTGTATCGAGTTTTTACGTCTTGTGCCATAATTTAATGTTTTTTAATTCGCAAACGAGTTTCAATGTCGTCGAAAGCAATTTCGGTACCATTGCTTAGTTCATCTTCAAATTCCAGAACTTCAGTTAGCGTCTCTTGTTTAATATACTCCATGTTTTGCTGCACAGCCGATTGTAATTGACCTTCTTTCTGGATGGTCACTTCTACACGGTCTGTCACCTCAAAACCTGAATCTTTTCTAATATTTTGTATGCGGTTCACCAATTCTCTGGCGATACCTTCATTCTTTAAGCTCGGTGTGATGGTCACATCTAGCGCAACGGTTATCCCGTCGCTGTTTGCAACCAACCAGCCCTCGATATCCTGAGAACTAATAACCACATCATCTACGTTCAATGTAGTACTTTTTTCGTTAATCACGATAGAAATCGATCCCTCTTTTTCTAATTTCGCGATCTCCTCTTGTCCAAACTGCTGTATAGCAGCGGCTACCATTTTCATGTCACGACCAAATCGAGGTCCTAATTTCTTAAAATCGGGTTTGATCTGTTTAACCAATATACCAGAACCCTCGTCAATTAATTCGATCTCCTTAACGTTCACTTCCGATTTGATCAATTCTGAAACGGCTTCGATCTCTGCTTTTTCCGAAGGGTCCAAAACCGGGATCATAATCTTTTGAAGCGGCTGTCGTACTTTGATCTTCTCTCGTTGTCGTAACGATAATACTAAGGAAGATATTGTTTGCGCCTTTTTCATTTTGCGCTCCAGCCCTTTGTCTATGTATGACGCATTGGACGTTGGAAAGTTACTTAAATGTACCGAAATCTCTCCTGCACCTGAAATTCCACTTGTTAAATCCTTATAGAGTCGATCCATAAAGAATGGAGCGATTGGCGCACCTAATTGTGAAACGGTAAGCAAACAGTTGTAGAGGGTTTGGTAGGCCGATATCTTATCGGTACCATAACTACCTTTCCAGTAGCGGCGTCTGCTTAACCGAACGAACCAATTACTCAGGTTCTCTTGTACAAAATATGAAATTGCTCTCGCCGCCTTGGTGGGTTCATATTCCCCATAGGCAGTATCAACATAGGTTATAAGGCTATGTAGTTCAGATAAGATCCATCGGTCGATCTCGGGTCGATCCTCGAATGGTATATCTGCTTCACTATAATCGAAGTTATCCAAATTTGCGTACAGACTAAAGAAGCTATAGGTGTTGTAAAGCGTTCCGAAGAACTTATTACGCACTTCCCCAATACCTTCACTATCAAATTTTAGATTATCCCAAGGGTTGGCATTGCTTATCATATACCAACGAGTGGCATCGGGACCGTATTTTTTCAAGGTATCGAAAGGATCTACTGCATTTCCTAGGCGTTTCGACATTTTTTGGCCATTCTTATCTAGCACTAAACCGTTCGAGACCACATTCTTATACGCAACATCATCAAAGATCATGGTCGCAATAGCGTGTAAGGTATAGAACCAACCACGCGTTTGATCGACACCTTCTGCGATAAAGTCGGCTTTACGCCAAGTGTTCTCTACTTTCTCTTTGTTCTCAAATGGGTAATGCCATTGTGCATAGGGCATGCTTCCGCTATCGAACCAAACATCGATAAGATCTGCCTCGCGTTTCATCGGCTTACCACTTTCAGAAACCAACACGATCCCATCTACAATATTCTTGTGCAGGTCTACGGTTGCATAATTCGCTTCAGAAAAATCGTTTACGACAAAATCTTCAAAGAGTGCTTTATCCATCATTCCTTCGGAAACAGCTTTCTCCATTTCGTCTTTTAGTTCTGCGACAGAACCAATAACCTTTTCCTCTTTACCATCTTCTGTGCGCCACAACGGCAACGGGATTCCCCAATAACGAGAACGCGATAAGTTCCAATCGTTGGCATTGGCAAGCCAGTTGCCAAAACGACCTTCCCCGGTTGCTTTTGGTTTCCAATTAATGGTTTCATTCAACTCGAACATTCGATCTCTAAAATCGGTCACTTTTATAAACCAAGAATCTAACGGATAATATAGAATGGGTTTATCGGTTCGCCAACAGTTAGGATAACTATGCACGTATTTTTCTACGTGAAATGCTTTGTTCTCGGTCTTAAGTTTGATGGCGATTTCAACATCCACACTTTTTTCGGGAGCTTCACCGTCGTTATAGTATTCGTTCTTAACATATTTCCCACCTAATTCGCCCAGTTCGGGACGGAATTTCCCCTGCAGATCTACCAATGGCACCAAAGCATCGTTCTCGTCTTTTACCAGTAATGGTGGAACTTCCGGCGAGGCTTCTTTAGCTACTTTAGCGTCATCGGCTCCAAATGTAGGTGCGGTATGAACGATCCCGGTACCGTCTTCGGTGGTCACAAAATCTCCGGTGATCACTCTAAACGCATTTTCAGGATGGTTATATGGCTGCGCATAAGGAAGTAATTGCTCATATCGAATGCCTTGAAGAGCCTCCCCCTTAAATTCGGCTAGGATACAATATGGGATCTTCTTATCTCCTTGCTTATAGGCTTTTATTGCATCTTCGTTTGGCTTCTCCTCATATTTTCCGCCAAATTGTTTGCCTACTAGTTTTTTCGCCACCACAACATTGATGGGTTGATAGGTATATTGATTGTAGGTACGAACCAATACATATTCTATTTTGGGTCCAACCGCTAATGCGGTGTTACTTGGTAGGGTCCAAGGAGTAGTCGTCCATGCAAGGAACCAAATATCGGTAGTAATGGCTGCTAAAAAATTGGGTAGGGAATCACTAATCGCTTTAAATTGTGCGACAACGGTAGTGTCTGTCACGTCTTGATACGTCCCCGGCTGATTGAGCTCGTGAGAGCTAAGTCCGGTTCCTGCTTTGGGAGAATAAGGTTGTATGGTGTATCCTTTGTAAAGGAGTCCTTTGTCGTAGATCTGTTTTAGCAACCACCAAACAGACTCCATATATTTAGGTTTGTACGTTATATATGGATCATCCATATCTACCCAATAGCCGTATTCTTCGGTTACTTTGTTCCAGACGTCGGTGTATCGCATGACGGCTTTACGGCAGGCCTCGTTATAGGCTTCTACCGAAATCTTCTTTCCAATATCTTCCTTGGTAATACCAAGCTCTTTTTCTACACCCAATTCAATAGGCAAGCCATGGGTGTCCCAACCTGCTTTGCGCGCTACTTTATAGCCTTTTTGCGTTTTATACCGACAAAAAATATCTTTGATAGCTCGTGCCATCACATGGTGAATCCCAGGCAAGCCATTTGCTGAAGGAGGACCTTCAAAAAACACGAAGGGTTCTTCATTTTCACGAATAGATATACTCTTCTCGAAAACGTTTTCTTGTTTCCAAAAATCCAGTATTTCTTCTCCTACCTTCGGAAGATCTAAGCCTTTGTATTCTTTAAATGTTCTACCCATGTTTCGACTTCTGTCATCATCGCAAATGCGATGTTTTCAAATTGATTTCTAATTACGTTACCACAGAGAACACGCCCTATGGTTCTAAGGACGCGAAATTACGGAATTTTGCCTAAATAGGCTACTTCTAAAGGGCACGAAATTGATTCCACTTTGCTAAATACCAGTCGTTCGCTTTATGTTAAGAATAAAATTCTATATTTATACACCCTAACCCAGTTCGTATTGAAAAAACTACTACTGTTCTTGCTTGTTTTCCCTAGCCTCGGAATTAGTCAAAATTATGTCGATATTGTAAAGGTAGGATATGGCCAAACGTTCAATAACGATTTTGTCGATACCGAAAGCAGTACTTTTGTAAAGTCTTTAGAGGCAGATCTCACCATTCCGCTGGTGCTCAATGAAAACAATGCCTTTATAACCGGTTTGGCGTTTAGTAGAAACAACCTTCAATTAGTTCCTGAATCCGATTTTTCGAGCTTGTACAGCACAACCCTAAAACTGGGTTTAGCTACTACTTTCAACGACCGGTGGAGTAGTACGATCGTGTTATTACCTAAAGTCGCATCAGATTATACTTCCTTTACTTCGGAAGACTTTTACCTGGGTGGATTTGGTCTATTGAAATACCATAAGAAAGAAAACTTCATTTATCGCTTCGGACTCTATGCTTCTTCGGAAGCCTTTGGGTTATTTACCACGCCTATCGTAGGATGGTATTATTTAAGTCCAAGTTCAAAATTTGAAATGGATATGTCACTACCAATATCGGCCGACCTTAACTACCAGCTAGGCGCAACGACCGTTGGAATCGACTATTATGGAATTGGCCGTAGTTTTAGACTCTACGACGATGCCGAACAGTCTGATACCTATGTAGACCTAAGCTCATTAGAATTTGCGAGCTATTTGCAGTTTAATGTGCTTCAATCGCAGCTATTGCTACGCGCAAAGTTTGGATACTCCAGTAACAACTATGAGGTCTATGCAACCGATGAAACCATCGATATAGGTGTATCGGCTTTCAGTTTTGGCGATGACCGAACCCAATTAAATCCCGACTTGTCCGGTGGTTTTTTCTTAAAATTTGAAGCCGTGTATCGCTTTCATATTCCTTCCGAAGAAAAGACAGAAACCACTGAATAAAGCTATGTTGCTCGCATTAAGCTCCTTTTTCTTATCTTTGGAGTAAACTCCCCAGTTAGATGATTATCAATTTAAGAAATGAAGTCTGGAAAGAATTTTCCAGAGCGTTCTGGCATCCGTTCGAAACGCTAAAGGTCTCCAATTATGGTCGCGTAATTCGGTACAAGTACAATCCCGAAGGCGAATTATTAAAACCTTATAAGTTAGGAGGCTACGAAGTTTTTTCTATTGGAATAAAAAATGGAAAGACCGGTGTTAAAAAAGGCAAGACCGACCTTATTTACATACATCGTGCCGTTGCCGAATTATTCTTGGAAACCGAAGAAAAGTCATTTGTGATTCATAAGGATTACAACAAGACGAACAATCATGTTGACAATTTAGAATATGTAGATCGCAAGGGACTTTCGGCTCACACTAAGAAAAATCCGGCGGTGATACAAGCCAAAAAAGATCGTATAGGAAATTATAAATACGGAAAACTAACCGAAGGAAAAGTAAAAATCATAAAGAGAAAGATCTTCGACCCTAACCGGAAAACGCGCATGCGTATTATCGCAAAGCAATTCGGAATATCAGAAATGCAACTATATCGCATTAAGAATGGTGAAAATTGGGGTCATGTGGATTATTAGCGAAGATGAACAAAGAATGTCCTGAATGTGGAAGCAAGATCATTGGTCGCGCAGATAAGAAATTCTGCAGTGACGCTTGTCGTAACGCACATAACAATGCCTTGAACAAGGATCGCAAGAACTTGGTTCGCAATATCAACAACCGCTTGCGTAAAAATTATCGCATACTCGAAACGCTGAACACCAAAGACAAGACAAAAGTGACCAAAGAGCGTTTACTGCGTATGGGATTTAACTTTAAATTCTTTACAGGACAGTACATTACCAAGACCGGCACCATTTATTATTATGTATACGATCAAGGCTATCTGCCTCTCGAGAAAGATTGGTATTTATTAGTAAAAACGGAACTACAGCTTTAAGACACCTTATTTCCAAGTTTGTCCCTTTAGTTTTAAAGCGGCTTTAAGGACGTCTTTCTGACTTATTAAACCAACTAACTTTCCATCTTCAACAATTGGAAATCGACGGTGTTTCGATTCTAAGAATTTATTGGATGCATCGAATACATTCATATTGCCATCGATGGTTTCGACATTTTTTGCCATTTGACTCTCGACTTTCACGTCTTCCATGGGCTGATTGTAATAACGGCTGTCGCTTATTTGTTTCATACAATCTCCTTCAGAAATAATCCCTACCAACTCATAATTTTCGTTTACAACAGGTGCTCCCGATATCTTATGCTTAATTAACAAGGTGATCGCTTCCAACACCGATTGGTCCGGTCTAAATGTGATCAAATTCCTGCTCATATAATCGGAGACGGTAATATCCTCACTACTCCCCTTCGTGGGTTTTGCGCGTCGTCCCATAAAACTTTTAATTCCCATGACGTGTTTCTTTAGATTCCTAAATATAATCAATTTTGCGATAGGGATCTCTTGGCTTGCTTCGGAAAGATTCTGATTTCAAAGAATATTGTACTTTTAGAACTGTAAAGACCAATTCATGAGAAATCTCATCGCTTTTATCTCACTAATTATTATAGTGAGTCTGATCCTTTATAG
The DNA here is from genome assembly GCF_003333325.1 of Candidatus Ulvibacter alkanivorans. Classification (GTDB taxonomy): domain Bacteria; phylum Bacteroidota; class Bacteroidia; order Flavobacteriales; family Flavobacteriaceae; genus Ulvibacter_A; species Ulvibacter_A alkanivorans. The sequence continues at coordinate 8,931 of NZ_QOLC01000089.1, forward strand.
TTTTTCAAGTTTAATGCCTAAAAAGGGTACGCCACTTTCGACGGCCGATACGGAGTTCGCCACAGAACGAGCATTGATCCCGTTAAAAGAAATTAGTAGGTCACCACATTATTTCGGCTCACAAGCGCATGCCACGGTGCGTAATTTTTTAGTGGAAGAACTGGAAAATTTAGGCCTTCAAACCGAAATACAACAAGGATATGTGCATGAAGCCCTTTATACCAAGGTCGATCAAGGTGATAGTACGAAGCGCTATTCTACCGGGTACAATCTAATTAAACCCAAGAATATCGTGGGACGACTAAAAGGTTCCGGCAACGGAAAGGCGTTGTTGCTGCTTTCACATTACGACAGCGCAATGATCCCATCCTATGGCGCCAGTGATGCGGGAAGTGGAATGGTAACTATTTTAGAAAGTTTACGTGCCTATCTGGCTACGGGGAAAACACCTAAAAATGATATCATCGTCTTGTTTTCTGATGCTGAAGAGCTGGGCTTAGATGGAGCTTCTTTGTTCGTCAATGAACATCGGTGGGCCAAAGATGTTGGTTTAGTACTAAATTTTGAGGCGCGCGGAAGCGGCGGACCCAGCAATATGATATTAGAGACCAATGGCGGAAATGAAAAGTTGATCGATGCTTTTATTGCTGCCAATCCCGAATTTCCAGTAGCTTCTTCCTTGATGTACAGCGTTTATAAAATGCTGCCAAACGACACCGATTCGACCGTATTTAGAGAAGATGGTGATATAGACAGCTTCTTTTTTGCATTTATAGACGACCATTTCGACTATCATACTGCAAACGATAACTATGCAAATCTAGACAGGAATACACTCCAACACCAAGGCTCCTATTTGCTACCACTGTTGCATTATTTTTCTCAAGCGGATCTCGCAAATTTAAAATCTGATGCAGATCATGTATACGTAAATGCCCCATTGGTTAAAATGATACATTATCCGTTCTCTTGGATCATTTGGATGCTTTCTATTGCGATCCTCCTTTTTATAGCACTTGTTTTCTTCGGAATAAAGAAAAAGAAATTAGTAGGTCGAACGATAGGGCGTGGTTTTGGTGCTTTTACATTGGCATTAGTCGTTTGTGGTTTGTTAGGTTTTCTCGGTTGGAAATTGCTGCTGCTGTTGTACCCTCAATACAATGAAATACAACATGGATTTACTTACAACGGGCATAGTTATATTGCTTTTTTTGTTTTCTTATCGTTGGCGGTAACATTTAAGATCTATAAAAGATTTGGCAGAAAAGACCTGGTGGCCGGACTTTACATAGCGCCCTTAGCCTTTTGGCTACTAATCAATGTTGCTGTGTATATCATACTGCCGGGCGCTGCCTACTTTATAATTCCTGTTTTTTTCGCACTCATCTCGTTATGGGTATTAATTAAATATGAGAATCCGAGTGTCTTTTTACTCACCTTCTTAGGAGCTCCGGCATTATTTCTGTTTTCACCGTTAATTCAGTTCTTTCCGGTAGGGTTAGGACTTAAAATGTTAGTGATAAGTTGTGTCTTTACCGTGTTAACATTTGGTTTACTTATTCCGGTATTAGCCTCATATCGTTGGAAGAATATTTTGGCAGCTGTGTGTTTTATTATTGCACTCATTTTCTTTATTAGTGCCCATTTTACAAGTGATTTTTCCGAAGAAAGACAGAAGCCAAATAGCTTGGTGTATTATCAGAATGCAGATACCGGTACTTCTTATTGGGCCACTTACGACCGTATGTTAGACGACTGGACGCAAGGCTATATAGGTGATGCTCCTGAAACTGCTGCTACCTACATCGACAATTCGGCCGGCAGCAAGTATAATTCTCCGTACACCTTTGCGACCGAGGCTCCTGCTAAGAACATTCCGAGTTTTGAGATCGAGCTAATACAAGACACGGTGGTTTCCGGCAATAGATCGGTTGCGTTTAAAATCCTTCCTAAGCGTAATGTAAATCGCATAGAATTGTATGCCGATAAGGAGATTGACTTTATTGAATTTAAAGCGAATGACGTTCTGCCTAGTTCAAATGCTTCGGAAGCACTTGATTCTGCTGAAAGATGGCATGACAGGCTGCTGCGTTATCATGTGATCGACAACGAGCCTTTAACGGTTAAGTATACTGTTTCCGAAGCGACACCTATTGAATTTCGCGTATTAGAATATTCGTATGATCTCATGGAGCATTCTCAATTCTCAATAAATAAGCGACCCAAGTATACCATGCCGAAACCCTTTGTAATCACCGATGCAGTTATTGTACAACGCACTTTCGATGTTGATGCCTTATCTAGAACGGTTAACGATACACTTGTGACAAACCTATAACGAATGAACAAACAAATTGGAATTGCAGGAATGGGCTGGCTTGGCCAACCCCTCGCCCAGCATTTAATGACGCTTGGCTATAGGGTGAAAGGAACCGCAACGAGCGAATCAAAAGTCACTAATTTGTATAAACAAGGGTATGATGCTCACGTGTTAGAGACCTCGGAATCGGGTGTAACGGGAGATCCAAAAGCTTTCTTAGCTGATCTCGATGTGTTAGTGATCATGATTCCTCCCGGACTGCGGAAAAATACGGGCGCAAATTATGTGTTGAAAATGTCGTATTTACTATCTGAAATTCAACAAGCGGAGATCGAACATCTTATTTTAATTAGCAGTACGTCGGTGTATAGTGATGCGCAGGGTGCAGTTACCGAAAAAATATACCCCATACCCGATAGTGAAGCCGGAAGACAATTGCTACAAGTAGAGCAACGTTTCTTTAACGATCCATCTCAAAAAACAACCCTAGTGCGGTTTGGCGGATTGGTAGGCGGAAGTCGACAGCCGGTTCGATATTTGGCAGGAAGAAAAGAGTTGCAAAATGGAGCAGCTCCCGTAAACTTAATTCATCGCGACGATTGTATTGGAATTCTTTCAGAAATTATTAAACAGGAATGCTTCGGAAAGATATTCAATGCCGTTGCGCCTTTCCATCCTAACAAAAGTGACTATTATACAACCAAGGCTCAAGAACTGGGATTACAACCCCCTGAGTATGTAAAACCAGATGCGGGTGGTGATGACACTTATAAAAAAGTTGATTCGGTTCATCTAAAAAGCCTATTGCAGTACCAATTTAAGCAGTCCATATTATAGTGCGACTATCCTTCTGAGTCTCGTAGTTCGGCTTGAAAGATAGAGTCTCTTAGGCGTCGTTGCTTCTCCAGCTCTTTGGCTTCTTCATCCTGCTGATCCAGATCTATTTGATCTTTTGCGAATTTACCGTTTATCTGTTCGACAAAATTTTGCGTAGCCCTATTCAAGGTTTGTAAATGGTTTTCAATTTCTTCGTTTTCGAAACGGTCCTTATGCACTTCTTGGTGTAGCAAGGATGCGTGTGTTTTTACAACGAGTAAACGAGACACGATGGCTTGTGTATTCAGTTTTTCGGGGATCTTCTTTGTGAGGGAATCGGTGTGTTGAATAAGTCGTTCACTTCCGCTTTGAAGTGCTTCAATATTACTGCCGTTTATAAATTTCAGTTCGTTCTCGAAATCTTCAAAAACCGACCATTGAAAGATCTCTTTCTTGGCTGCTTCGGAAAGTTCCGGGAAGCGATAGGATGTGTCCCCATAGATCAAGCTTGTGTTTACTTCTTGCGTTGTGGCCACTTCGGATGTTTCCGAAGAATTCCCACAAGAGATCCAAAAAGAGATCACACATATACTAAGCAAGGCCGTAAATAAAGTTCGTTTCATCACAGTATAAAATCGCAGCACAAATATACACGTTCTACCAACAATCTTCTCTTCGCTATACAAAGAAAAGGGGGAGATATTCGTTATCTTTATCGGCTGAATTGATAAACGTATGAAAAAGAGAATTCTTATAATGGGAGCCTGTGGTCAAATTGGCACCGAACTTACAACCCAACTTAGAAACAAATACGCAGCTCATAAGGTAATTGCAAGTGATATAAAGGAAGGATCGCAAGAACTTATGCAAGGTGGCCCTTTTGAGATCTTGGATGCCATGGATTATGAGGCCGTTCAAGACGTGGTTATTCGATATGAGATCACCGATGTATATTTAATGGCGGCCATGCTTTCTGCAACGGCAGAGAAGTTCCCTATGAAGGCTTGGAATTTAAATATGAATTCCCTTTTTAACGTGCTAAATCTTGCAAGAGACAAAAAGATTGAAAAGGTGTTTTGGCCATCCAGTATTGCTGTATTTGGTAGCACAACACCCAAAACCGACACACCACAACGTACGGTAATGGAACCTTCTACGGTGTATGGTATAAGCAAACAAACCGGCGAACGATGGTGTGAATACTACCACAAACGTTATGATGTTGATGTTCGCAGTATTCGATATCCAGGCTTAATTAGTTATACTACGCTGCCGGGTGGTGGTACCACAGATTATGCTGTCGATATTTATTATAAGGCTTTGAAGCACAAGAAGTATATTTCTTTTTTAGGCGCTGAAACCACACTTCCTATGATGTATATGGATGACGCCATTAATGCGACCATTGGGATAATGGAAGCAGACAAATCGGAGATAAAAATACGCAGTTCCTATAATTTGGCTGCTATGAGTTTTAATCCGGAAGAGATTGCTGCCAGCATTCGCGAACATGTACCCGCCTTTTCCATTTCGTATAAACCTGATTTTCGTCAAGCGATAGCCGATTCTTGGCCACAAAGTATCGATGATTCTGCTGCCAGAGAAGATTGGGGTTGGGAGCATAAGATATCCTTGGAGGAGATGACCAAAATCATGTTGGACAACATAGAATAGGTCGTAATTACTTGTTGCGCTTTTTCTTATCCCACCAAATGTAGCCTATAAAGAGGATAAGGCTTACGATAGAACCCCATAGTAATCCGCTCTTCATTTGATCGGTGCTTTGCCCGAAGATCGCAATGAACAGCGTTAGCGGTGCAATTCCCACTAAGGTCGCACCAATGAATTTCCAATAACCCATTTTAAGGATCCCTGCGACAAAACTAATGGCGTCATTCGATAGAAATGGATTGATGCGTGTTACAATTATCGCCCAGAAGCCATAGTCATCGATAAAATCCTCGATCTTCTGTTCGGTAGAGGGACCAATGATCTTTTCTACTAGCACGGGACCTAGATACTTACCAATAAAATAACCAACCGATGAGGCTGAAAAAACTGCTGCGAAAACAATAACGCTTCCCCAAATGGGTCCGTAGGCAAGAATAGACACTACCATAAGTGCAACGCTTGGAATTACGAGTAAGAACATTTGAGCGATCATAGCCAGTATCAATACTAGTGGCCCGAACCAACCAAATTTGCTTACCCACTGCTCGATTCGCTGCTCGTCGTTACTAGTTAATACGGTCCAAGCTTCGTTAAGAAATGACTGCACTGAAGGAATAAAAAAGTAGCTTAACACCACGGCCGCAACAATACCAATCGAAATAAACAATGGTAGCTTGCTTTTCTTTACAGATGAATGTTCTTTCAAATCTGACATTGAGTGACATTAATAGTGTCGGTATAAAAATACAGTAAAAGAAGGAAGTTCCTTTACGCCCAGTATTTTTCAAAGAAAAAGCCACCCACATTGTGGATGGCTCTTCGTCGTTTTAGCTCCTCAGACTGGGCTCGAACCAGTGACCCTCTGATTAACAGTCAGATGCTCTAACCAACTGAGCTACTGAGGAATATTAGGTGTTTTAGATGGCGTAACCATCAACCTTGGTGACCCTAAGGCGACTAAGGCGGGTGCAAATATAATTTATTTTTAAACTGTCACAAAGCGTTTTTTATTTTTTTCTTTCTTTTCTGAAAAAATAATACGGATAGGCATTTTTTAATATACCTACCCGCATTCTTTAAGTGATACGTCAACAAAGACCTACCTAGTTCGCAATGACGATCTTTTGTCGTTCCACCTGTTTATTTCCAAGCGTATGCACTTCTACTATGTATACTCCGGCAGCAAAATTGGCTACTTCCATCTCATAGTCCGTTCTGTTTGGAACAGATTGCTCGAATGCTACCGTTCCTAAGATCGTATATAGCTTCACGGCTGTAATGGGAGCCGCGTTCGAACTAAACGAAAGTCGTTCCGTTCCATCCACAGGGTTAGGATAGATACTAATCGCTGTTTCATAGTTGTTTTCTGAAACATTCAAAATACTGGAAAGTGCTTGAAATGCATTCAGCCTTCCGAAGCCATAATATTGATCCCAACCTGGCGTATCTTCGGAAGGGTCTCCGGTTTCATCATCGGCTGTGCTATTCATGATGGTTCTAATTTCTTCCGGTGTCAGTGAGCCGTCCTGAGAAAGCAATAAGGATGCAATTCCGGCTACGTGTGGTGCTGCTTGAGAGGTTCCGCCCCAATAAATATTATAGTTGTTGTTAGAGGTATGGGTAATACTATAGGTATAGTTACCCGGAGCTATAAGATCGATATGAGGTCCGAAATTACTTCCACTGTTTACGTCCCAATAAAATGGCGAGGAACGGTCACCGTCCGGATCGATCGATCCCACAGCTATTGTTTCGGTATAAGCAGCCGGATAGATTGGAATGTTATTATCGAAATTCAGCATTGCCGCGGTAAGCACTACCCCGTTAGAATGGGCATAGGTGACCGCATCTTGTAGTGCCGAAGAATCTCCGGTAGAGCCCCATGACATATTAATAATATCGGCACCGTTATCTACTGCATAGTAAATTGCATCAACGGCCCACGCGACATCGGTATAGGCATTTTGATCGTTGAGCATTTTTAGGTTCATGATCTTGCTGTTCCAGTTAATTCCGGCGTAGGCCGTCGCATTATTAGGAATGCTCCCCAACAATCCTATAATATTGGTTCCATGCCCCACGTCATCAGACGGGTCGTTAGTGTTATAGGCAAAGTTCCAACCATCTATATCGTCAATGTATCCATTACCATCGGTATCGGTTCCGTCTAAGACTTCATTAGGGTTGGTCCATAATCTACCTGCTAATTCAGGATGATCGATCTTAACCCCTGAGTCTAAAACGGCAATGATAATATTGGCATCACCTTGTTCTATATCCCAAGCCTCTTCCATCATAATATCGACCCCTTCTTCGGAATCGGACAGAGGAAAATTACCATCATTACTAAGTCCCCATTGTCTAGAGAACAACGCATCATTGGGTATCTGACTCACCATTTCGAAACATTCTCCTCCGGCAGATCCCGTATAGTTAGGCTCCACATATTCGAAACGGTTGGTTGCCTTATATTGCTGAATTACCTCTTGAATAGGCTGTTTTGCAGAAAAACGAATCACAAAGGTATTTTGAGTTCTTCGATTACCAATCTGCTCTATATGTTCTACCGAGTATTGGGCGTGTAGCCTTTGTAGGGTGGGTGCTTGAAACTTTTCGGCTGTGGTTAGCGATTGGTCATTATGCTCAGCTTTAAGCTTAACAAGTATGCTGTTCATAGCATAGTTAGTTACTTCTTGTGCTTGTATTGAACAGAGGAACAAGAGATTGAGGGTAGTTAGTAATAGTGTTCTCATTTTTTATCTTTTTAGTTGCTGTTACGCTACCATCGTACGAAATAAAAAATGTCATCACTAGGTTTCAGAAAAAAATAAAGGCACCCCTAACAGAGTGCCTTCAACTACTATTGAAATCGTATTATTTTCTATTTAAATAACCAGCGATATATATCGTTCCCATTGGCAAATAGCACCAAGGCGATTAATATAAAGAATCCGATCATTTGGGCATATTCCATGAATTTGTCATTCGGCTTTCTCCCAGAAACGATCTCGTATAACAAGAACATTACATGCCCTCCATCTAATGCGGGTATGGGCAATATATTCATAAAGGCAAGAATAATGGAAATTAGAGCCGTGGTTTGCCAGAAACTGATCCAGTTCCAGCTTTCAGGAAATAAATTACCAATTGCTCCAAAACCGCCAACTTGAGTGGCTCCCTTGGCAGTGAATACATACTTGAATTGTTTTACATAATCTTTTAAAATGTTATAGCCATAACTCACCCCACCGGTTATACTTTCACCTAAACTATAGGTTACGTGTGTTGACTCACCGAAATTCTGAACTCCAATTTGGCCGTCCTCATTCGTCTCAACCGTTAACATCTTTTGTGTGCCGTCTCTGTCGATCACAATGGTATTTACCTTATCCTCATTTGAACTTACGATCTTCGTGAATTCATGCCAGTAGGTAATGTCTTCTCCATTTACTGATACAATTCGGTCACCTTCCAAGAAACCTGCAGCACCTGCCGGATAATCACGTCGAACGGTGTCGATCACAGGAAAACGGCGTTCAGTAAACGGACGTAAGATATCTTTTTCGAACATTTGGCTTCCTATATCTTCGGGCATCGAAATGGTTTCAACACTACCGTCTAGGTGTTGTACCTCTATGGTTTCCACATCTCTTAAAAACAAATGACGGTTTATATCTGTTACATTGGTGAATTCTTCACCATTCACACTCAATATTTTATCGCCGTCCTCAAATCCCATTTCCTTAAATTCTTCGGCTATAGCGAAGCCTTCGGGTAGGTCGTCGTTTGTGGTAATGTAGGTGCCGTTAAAGAAGAGTATGCTCATATAGATCACAAACCCGACAATAATATTCACCGTAACACCTCCAAGCATAATGATGAGACGTTGCCATGCCGGCTTGCTTCTAAACTCCCATGGTTGCGGCGGTTGTGCCATTTGTTCTTTGTCCATGCTCTCATCGATCATTCCTGAGATCTTTACGTAACCCCCCAAAGGCAACCACCCAATTCCATAAACGGTATCTCCGATTTTCTTTTTAAAGAGCGCGAATTTTACGTCGAAGAATAAGAAGAATTTTTCGACACGTGTCTTAAATAATTTTGCCGGAATAAAATGCCCCAATTCATGGAGCACGATCAATATGGATAAGCTTAACAGCAACTGAAGTGCTTTTACAGCGAATGGACTCATAGTTTCAAAAATTAACGCACAAAAGTAATCTTTTATACCCGCTTTTAAAAATTATTAAAGACGTACTTCTGTTTTACAAAAGTTTAAGAAGCAGAAGGCTATAGAAGTAATTTTTAGATAGTAATTTTGTCTAAAATTTCCGGGCATGCTACAGTTCTTCTCGAAATACAAATATTTTGCCATAGTTCTAGCAGTACTATCGGTTATAATTATCGCCGCTATTTATTCAGTATTGAAACCAAACGAGGTGCTTCCGGTGTTTCAACCCGCAAAAGTTAATGCCGAATTGGTTGATACCACCCTTCAACATGTAAAAAAATACCACACCATTGGTGATTTTTCGCTTACCAATCAAAATGGGAAGACGATCACCCAAAACGATTATAAGGATAAGATCTATGTGGCCGATTTCTTTTTTACCACCTGCCAAACCATTTGCCCGGTCATGACCGATCATATGGCCGAAATTCAAGAAGAACTTAAACGCGATCAAGAGGTCTTACTACTTTCTCATACCGTGACGCCCGAAATCGATTCGGTAGCGCAACTCAAGCGATATGCCCTTCAGAAAGGAGTAAACGACGAGAAGTGGAACTTGGTAACTGGCGATAAAAAGGAAATCTACGATCTTGCCCGAAAATCCTATTTAGCGGCTAAAGAATCTCCCAATCCTTACGAATTGATTCATACCGAGAATTTTGTGCTTGTCGATAAAAAGAAACGCATTCGCGGATTCTATGATGGCACCGATCCAGAAGCGATCGAACAACTCTTAAATGACATCAAGATCTTAAAAAAAGAAGACTAGAAATTGATTCGTATTGCCAATAGGTTAAAAACAATCAAATTGTTTTTTCTACTGCCCAAATTCTATTACTTTTGCGTTGTTTAAAATCAATCTAAATAAATATAATGCTTACCATTGCCAATTTAAAAAAGGGACAGCGGGCTATCATTAAGGAGTTTTCGGTAGAGGTCGTACCGTTAAAGTTGCTCGAAATGGGCTGTCTTCCGGGCAATGAGGTTGCATTAGTACAAATGGCCCCGTTTCGTGACCCAATGTATCTTAACATTAACGGCAGTCATCTTGCCATTCGAAAAGAAACCGCTTCACAGATTGAAATAGAATTGATTCAATAAATGGCAAAACAGATCAACGTCGCTCTTATCGGGAATCCGAATACGGGAAAGACCTCAGTTTTTAATCGGCTAACAGGCCTGAATCAAAAAGTAGGGAACTATCCCGGTATCACGGTCGAAAAAAAACAAGGGATCTGCAAACTACCACGGGGCGTCAAAGCCCATATACTGGATCTTCCCGGAACCTACAGCTTAAATGCCTCCTCCCTAGACGAGAATGTGGTCATCGAATTATTGTTGAACAAGAACGATAAAGATTTTCCCGATGTTGCTGTGGTTGTGACCGATGTCGAGAACCTGAAGCGAAATCTGCTGCTGTTCACACAAATCAAAGACCTAGGTATCCCTACGATTCTAGCCATCAATATGGCAGATCGAATGAAGCGTAAGGCCATCACCTTAGATATCGAAACGCTAGAAAAGCGTCTAGAGACCAAAATCGCGCTTATTAGTTCTCGCAAGAATGAAGGATTTGAAGAATTAAAGGAGCTTATAAATGAATATACATTTCTTTCTACCGAGCCTTGTGTCAATGCTTCGGCCATAGCGCCAGAGTATTTTGACCGACTTCGGAAGGCTTTTCCGAATCAGGATTTGTACAAGTTGTGGTTGGTCATTACCCAGGATGTTAACTTCGGAAAGCTGGATCGTCAAGAATTAAAAGGCGTTGCTACCTTCCAAACAGAGTCTAAAAGTGAACTTAAAAGACTTCAGCAAAAAGAGACCATTGCTAGGTATCAGTTTATCAATGGGGTGCTAAAGGAGTCCTTAACCGTTGATACGGCAAATGCCAAGGACTTGCGAAGTAGGATGGATCGCATCTTAACCCATAAAGTTTGGGGCTATGTTATTTTCTTCGGAATCTTACTGCTTATTTTTCAAGCTATCTTCGACTGGAGTAGCTATCCTATGGATTTCATCGATAGTTCGTTTGCCTCTCTTAGTGAATGGCTCAAGAATACATTGCCTCCGGGAGATTTTACCAACTTACTCGCCGAAGGGATCGTTCCCGGATTGGGTGGTATTGTTATTTTTATTCCACAGATCGCATTCCTGTTTCTCTTCATTTCTATTTTGGAAGAAACCGGTTACATGAGTAGAGTGGTTTTTTTAATGGACCGCATCATGAGACGTTTTGGTTTAAGCGGGAAAAGTGTGGTGCCACTGGTATCGGGTACCGCTTGTGCAATTCCGGCGATTATGGCCACACGAAATATAGAAAATTGGAAAGAGCGACTCATTACTATTTTGGTTACGCCTTTTACTACTTGTTCTGCACGATTGCCGGTATATTTAATCATCATCGCATTGGTGATACCCGAAAAAAGAGTGTTAGGTATTTTTAGTATGCAAGGCTTAACATTAATGTTCCTGTATCTTCTAGGGTTTGGAGCGGCCATCTTTTCGGCTTATTTATTAGATAAAATACTCAAGATAAGAAGTAGAACCTTCTTTGTGGTAGAAATGCCAAATTACAAAGTCCCTTTAGGGAAAAATGTACTCATCACCGTAGTGGAAAAGACCAAATCTTTCGTTGTTGGTGCAGGAAAGATCATACTGGCGATCTCGATTATTCTATGGGTATTGGCCTCGTATGGTCCCGGTGATTTTAACAATGCCGAATCGATTGTAAGACAAGAAAATGCAGAGCAGGACCTTTCCGAAGAAACCTTAGAAACTAAAATTGCCTCTTTTAAGTTAGAGCACTCGTACATTGGTATCATTGGAAAAGGAATTGAACCTGCTGTTAGACCACTAGGCTACGATTGGAAAATTGGTATTGCCATCGTTAGTTCCTTTGCTGCTCGTGAAGTGTTTGTGGGTACGCTAGCCACTATTTATAGTGTGGGTAGCGAAGAAGAAGAAACGATAAAAAATAGAATGGCGGCAGAAGTCAATCCAGTTTTAGGAACACCCTTATTTAACTTTGCCAGTGGAGTCTCCCTTCTATTGTTCTATGCATTTGCCATGCAATGTATGAGTACTTTGGCCATTGTAAAACGCGAAACCAATAGCTGGAAATGGCCTATGTGGCAATTATTTGCCATGAGTGCCATTGCCTACGTAGTGGCCTTGGCTGCATATCAATTATTAAAATAATCCTAGTGTCGCAACCCGAGGAAACTACGAAATAATCTAAAATTAGTAAATTTGTACCATGGACCTACAGACCATTTTAGTCATAATCACTTTTTGTTTGGCCACCGGCTATCTGCTAAGAAAGTTCGTGTGGAACCCAATATTTGAAGGGCGCCAAAAATCAATTGGCACCTTAGACGGTGGAAAGACCAAATGCGGTAAAAAAGATTGTGGTTGCCACTAATCGTTTGGATCTAACAATTGGTCGATTCGTGCTATCGCATCTTCATAATGGTAGCGCGTAACAGTATTTACTCTGCTCTTAGCAGATCGCAATCTACTGCGTAAGGCGTTCAATTCACCTCGTACGAGCGAACGAACATCCGAAGCGCTTACATCATAACTAAGCCTTCCTTCAAAGCCGGGACGGTTAAACCGTCTATTCGAAGGTTCTTCGGTCATTAAATAAGCCATTCGATCTAAATAAGTGCGTTGCAGATTTCTTCTATAAATGTCCACGTTTCGGTTGGCAGAGGCCTCACTCCATAAACCGTTTCTTAGATCGGTTAACATCTCTAAAGCACTATAACGATCCCCCTCAAGGGTTTCTCCGTCTATTAGTCTTCCTATACGATCAAAACTTAGGATGTTGTTTAGATGTCTCGCTTGCAAACGCCTTAGGTCTTCAAAATAGCCAGCATGATCTATATTTTGTAAAATATTAATATCGATGAGCCATGCCGGAGTTTCGAAGATATTATCGTGTAACCACGCCATAGAGGCTCGCTGTGTCGCTTTATCCTGATGCGTGTAGACAATCCCTTCTTGTTTTGGTGTCTTTAAATTTTCATAAACACCGCCAATATTGGTAACTACATGTCCAACATATCTGCTGTAAACTCCTAATAATTCACCATACAACTCTTCGAGATCATTATAGTTATTGGTTTGTTCCGAAGTCCAATTGGGCAAGTTCTTAACTACATATTTTAAATTGCGAATTCCATAATTACTGGCCGCTATTGGATCGTTACCTATACTTTCCGTTTGTGATTGCGGGTCGAAGCTACTTGACTGCCTTCCGAATTTGTAAATAGGGTCGCCGGCCTTTTCTAATATCCATTGATTCAAAGTAGTTTTTTCTTCCTCTGCCGAATTGGCTCCGGGAATCACTCGATACCCCCAATTAGTAGCGTAATGATCGTAAGGTCCCATTTGTCTAATAAATCGAATGTTTTCATCGCCCGGTTGTGCAATGTAATTATATCGAGCATAATCCATTAAACTTGCCGCAATTCCGTTTTTTTGCGTAAAATCACCATCGCGATACGATTCGACATCGTAGGCGTAACTGGCAGCCATGTTGTGAGGAAATCCTAAGGCATGCCCTACTTCGTGCGCAATTACCATGCGCATCATCTCTCCAATTTCTTCCTCCGGAGTGTTCAAGGTTCTTGCACTAGGGTTGGCCGCTCCTGTTTCTAATAAATAACGGTTACGGTAACTACGTAAGTGATTGTGATACCAGATAATATCACTTTCTATGATCTCTCCACTTCTAGGGTCGGAAACACTAGGTCCTACTGCATTTCGCGTAGTGCTAGCCACATAGCGTACTACTGAATACCGAATATCTTCCGGACTCCAATCGGGATCTTCCTCTTTGGTTGGCGGATCTTTAGCGATGATCGCATTTTTAAAGCCGGCACTTTCAAAAGGCTTTTGCCAATCTTCTATACCTTGCTTGATATACTTACGTAAACCTTCAGGGGTTCCCGGATCCAAGTAATAAACAATGGGGTCTTTGGGTTCAACCAATTCTCCACGTGCATAGGCTGCAGGATCTTTTGGTTCTAGTCGCCAACGACGAATATAGGTCTTCTCATCTGCCTTTAACGCATCGCTTCCGTAGTCATACTGACTCACCGTAAAGAACCCAACACGAGGATCGTATAATCTTGGTTGCATAGGTTCTTCTGGTAGTAAGATCATCGATTGATTCATTTGTAAGCTAATCGATTCTGTGGCAGAAGCAGAAGGCGGTTCGGAAGCATTATAGGTGAAGTCTTGTTTTACTTCTATGTTCTTCGGAAAGCTTTTTACACTATTTATAAAACTTCGGGACTTATCTAAATTCTTAACTTTATATTGCTTGCGAAAGCGCGCCGGCAGCCCACTAATAGCTTTTACATCCGATTCAAAAAACGAAGAAACATCGATCACGGTTGACGTAGAGTCCTTGCTAAACGCTTCTATATCGAAAGCATACAAGGTAGGTTCGTAATTGTTTACGTAGACCGATTTGCTTATGGCCTTGCTGCTGTCTGCGACATTGGTATACGACTTCACCTTTAAAAGGATCTTATCTTGGTACCGTACCCAATGCACGACCTGTTCGTTGGTTTTTGTCCCTGCATTTACGTAGCCTCCACCCAAGCCCAACGGAATCTGAGCAATACGCGAGACCCACAACATGTCTTTCTGTAACAACGAATCGGGGATCTCATAATAGAATTTCTTGTTGAGCGAATGCACTTTGAAAAGGCCCAAGTCGGTGATCGCTTCGGAAGTGATCACGTCATCATACGCTTTGATAGCATCCTTGTCTTTAGATTTGGGTTTGGTTGCTGTTTGAGGTGTTTTTTGTGAAGTTTTCCCTTGTTGCGAAGTTGAAGCACAGGAAATTAATAAACCTAGTAGTAGGCAGGTTGCTACAATTTTTTTCATGAAATAGGAATTTGCTTTCGAAAATACACAATAGCTAAAAAAAATTCCGGCTTTCTTCCAAGATTAACATTCTAAACACCCAAAGTAGTAAAGGGGACTAATTACTCATGACACACCAACAACGTGTAGTTAGGTTGTTCGCCACCTAGCGCTGAGGTTGGATACGGATTCAACGCCATAATATACAAATGTAGGTCGCTGTCCTTAAAGATCGTATGAATCATTTCAGAAGGCGGTACTTGTCCTTTTAAAGTAACCTCTTTGCGTTCACTTTGTCCATTCGCTGCCGACATTTCCAAGACAATACGCGCTTCGCCTGCCCAAACACATGTAACATTGGTAGGACAACGTGAATCCTCCAATACCTCAACAAATCGAATGGTCACATCTGCTATTTGCACAGTTTCCCCTAACGGGATCTTTACCGCTATCTTAGGAACATCAACAGGAGTTTCCTCTTGAGCAAAGGTGATACTTACAAACAACAAGGTAACTAGTACAACTAACTTTTTCATAGGAATAAATATTTTCAGTTTAAAGATATAAGAAATAACAATGCCAAAAAAAAGCTAGCCTCTAAATAAAAAGAAATCATCTTTCATCTTTTCGATGCGTTCGTCCTTGTTAGTGATAATGTATTCGAGCGCCAAATTTGTAAACTCCTTTCCTTTTTCTGTAAGGGATACAATCTCATTGTTAATAGTGATCATATTGTTCTTTAATGCGAGGTCCAATACCGTTTTGCTTCGTACCTTTTGCCAATTAATATGTTCATTTAGATGATTGATATGGCGTTCTTTTTCTTCGGAATGGTTATTTAAGTGCAACAAAAATGTGAGTAGTGAAACTTCAGTTCGTTGTTGTTTCTGCCGGTATAAAACTGCCACCAAACCTTTCCGAGGGGCAAAAAGATATACGAACAAGAATACCACACCTAACACTGTGGTCATCGATCCTGAGATTGAAGCATCCAGCCAATGTGCCGTCCAATAGCCCATAATGGCCGAAAAAACACCAAAGCCTATAGACAAGTATAACATTTTCCGAAGGTCTGAGGTCAATAGGTAGGCAGTGGCAGCAGGGGCTATCATAAGGGCAACTACTAAGATCGCTCCAACGGCATCAAATGCTCCTACCACAGTAATGGATGACATTGACATGATTCCGTAGTGCATAACCACCGGTGAAATACCTAAGGCCGATGACAATCCGGCATCGAACGTACTTACCTTTAGTTCTTTAAAGAACAAAAACAGGAGCACTACGGTTAGTATGAGAATACTACCCATGATCCACAAGGATTTAGGGCCAACGTCGGCTCCAAATAGCAATAGGCGATCAAAAGGGGCAAAGGCCAATTCTCCCAATAATACTGCATCGACATCTAAGTGAACGTCATTGGCATTTTTAGCGATCATGATCACACCAATGCTAAAAAGCGCGGGAAACACTAGTCCTATGGCCGTATCTTCTTTTACCAATCCGGTTTTTTGAATAGCTTCCACCAAGATCACCGTGATCACTCCCGTAACCGCTGCCAATAAGATGAGCAAAGGCGAATTGAGGTCATGGGTTATAAAAAATCCCAACACAATACCGGGAAGGATGGAATGGCTAATCGCGTCGCTTATCAAGGCCATTTTCCGAAGCACCAGAAACACTCCCGGAATGGCACATGCGATCGCAACGATGGCAGCAATGATTTGTATTTCAATCTGCGGACTAGTCATTTTTTAGTTGTTGATTGTAAAGATTTTTTGCTTCGGAAAAGCCTTTATCTGTCATCGCCCATTCTTGACCCTGTATTGATATCCATTCTTTTTCTTCAAGTTTCCGAAGTGTGCCTTTGGTAAATCCTTGAAAATTGTTCAAAATTCGAATAGCGTGAGGATGGGAAATATCTTCGTGATCTTTAGCGATCCCGTACATGAACTGAAGTGTCTTCTGCAATTGCAAATCACGTCGATTTTGACGAAATCTTATTTCTCTAAACAGCAAACCTCGACCGGGCGAAAAGACAAATGAGAACAGTACGAACACAGCAGCTACCAAAACGATCACCGGGCCGGTTGACAAATTGTTTTCGCTGGCACTGATCGCCGTTCCCACGACACCTGAAAATGCACCAAATATCGCCGCCAAAAGGATCATTACACTCAAATTATTGGTCCATTGCCGTGCCGCAGCTGCAGGTGCTAAGAGCATCGCACTCATTAGCACAACGCCTACGGTTTGTAATCCAAGTACGATGGCCAAAACGATAAAAAAAGTGATTAGAATATCGATGAACTTCGTATTAAACCCGAGGGTTTTGGTATAGTCGGCATCAAATAACAGGATCTTAAATTCTTTCCAAAAAAGCAATAGGACGATCAAACAGATGGAGGTAACCACTACCATTAGTGTCACGTCCTTTTCCACCAAAGTGGCTGCTTGACCAAATAGGTATTTATCTAATCCGGCTTGATTGGCATTGGGTTGTTTTTGAATAAAGGTGAGTAACAACATTCCAAAGCCAAAGAACAACGACAAGATCAAGCCTAGGGCTGTGTCGCTCTTCAAATGCGTTTTTTGTGTCATCCCGCGTATCCAAAAGGTACCAATTAACCCACTAACCAAGGCACCTAACAGTAAAACATTCGTGTCTTTGGCGCCGGTAATTAGAAAGGCCAAAGCGATCCCCGGCAAGGCCGCATGGGAGATGGCATCGCCTAACAGACTTTGTTTTCTAAGTACGGCAAAACTCCCCAGCATACCACAAATGGCTCCTAATACCGCTGTCCCCAAGGTGATGGTTCGCAAGGTATAATCGCTCCAAAGTAGTTCGAAATATTCGCTTAGCGTCATAGTATTCAATTGCTATAATTCTCTCGGCTATTTATTTATAGCCACTTTATAGTTAATACCGTAGGTCTTGGTTAAATTATCGTCATTAAAAATATCCTTCACCGGTCCCGTGGCTATTTTCTTTACATTCAAGAATGTTACCCAATCGAAGTATTCCGGTACGGTTTGTAGATCGTGATGTACTACTACCACTGTTTTGCCTGCTTTTCGAAGTTCTTTTAAGATATTAATGATCGCGATCTCGGTAGTGGCATCGACCCCTTGAAAAGGTTCATCCATAAAATAGATAGCTGCATTTTGCACCAGTGCTCTCGCTAAGAACACACGTTGCTGTTGACCGCCACTTAACTGACTAATCTGCCTGTTCTTGAACGAAAGCATGCCCACCTTTTCCAAGGCTTCCAAAGAAGCTTTTTTCTCCTTTTGTCCAGGCCTTTTGATCCAGCCTAAGCTCCCGTAAGTACCCATCATGACCACATCAAGGGCCGTAGTGGGAAAATCCCAATCTACACTCCCTTTCTGCGGCACATACCCTACTAGTCTTCGTTGTTTCTCATAAGGCTTTCCATAAATCGCTACGCTTCCGGCTATGGGTTTGATGATACCTAAAATAGCTTTGATCAACGTAGATTTTCCCGCACCATTGGGTCCCACAATTGCCATTAAGACCCCTTCGGGAACTGCAAGGTCTATATCCCAAAGTACAGGTTTGTAGTTATAGGCTACTGTAAGGTCATCTACTTGTATGGCAATTTTATTGTTCATTATTTTAAGGCTTCTACAATGGTATTTACGTTATATCGAAACATGCCCAGATACGTACCTTCAACAGTTCCAGAATTACCTAAAGCATCACTATAGAGTGAGCCTCCTATAACCACTTCGTGTCCTTTGGCCAACACTGCTTGCTGTAAAGCTTCAATTGTTCTTCTCGGGACCGAGCTCTCTACAAAAATAGCCTTTACCTCGTTCTCTATAATGAAATCTGATAAGCGCTGCACATCTTGAACCCCGGCCTCGGTGGCGGTAGAGAGACCTTGTAAGCCCACTACATTAAAACCATAGGCTTTTCCGAAGTAATTGAACGCATCATGCGCCGTTACCAAAATTCTTTTTTCCTCGGGCAACGCAGCTATTGTGGCTAGGGTTTCTGATTCCAGTTTGGACAATTCTGCAATATAATTCTTGGTATTTTCCTTGTAATACGCTGCATTTTCAGGGTCTTCTTCGGAAAGTGCATTCGATACTCCCAAGGCAAATTGTTTAAAATAGGAAATATCGAACCAAACATGTGGGTCGAAACTAGAGGCAAAATAATCTGACCCTATCAATTCATTTTTATCTAATGCTTCGGCAAGTGGAACCTGTCTTTTTTCCTGTCGTTCCATCTTCTCGAACACGTCTACAAGCTTTCCTTCCAAGTGCAGGCCATTGTAAAAAATGATATCGGCATTATAAAGTTTTGTAACATCGCCTTCGCTGGCCTTGTACAAGTGTGGATCTACACCGGCGCCCATTAATCCCTGAACTTCGATTTGGTCGCCACCAATATTTTTAACCAGATCGGTAATCATGGTTGTGGTAGTAACTACCTTGAGTTTTCCTGATTCTTCGGAAGAATCCTTACATCCTAAGATGCTTATTGCTACGAGTATAAGTACAATTTTTTTCATCATTTTATTTTGGTATTCTAAAACTAACGCCTGCGCTAAGTAAAATATCTTGTCCTTCGCTAATGCTACTGCCAACCGTAGCATCCAGCTATATGTTTGGTTGAATTAAATAGGTGATTCCGGCATCCCATAAATGGTTTGAACTGCTGTCTTCCGGAAGATCACCGTATAATTCGGCATAGAGTCCAAAGCGGTCGGTGATACTATATCCGTACACCAGCGTATAGACATAGGCTGCTTCCGGAGAATCGTCGAGCCATTGTGCTCCCAGATTATAGGCGAGACTAGAACGCTCGGAAAGTGTATGCGCAAAGGAAAAGCGAAAATCTACACCGGTAGTTTCGGGACGGTAATCGTTTGCTGCGGTAAAGGGCAGATACAAATGTCCTAACAGACCCATTTCGGGGAGCAAGCCTTTTTCTTCTGTGATCGCCACTTTCATACCGGCCAATAGCGGTGAAAATCCACTTAAGACGTTGTTGATTTCGTTTCCATTGATCGCAAATTGGGTTTCCTCAAAATTCCACCCCAGTCGCAATTCGAGGTTGTCAAGAATTCCGAAGCGCAATAAGGTTGTATTGTAACCAAATACTTCGGTCTTTAGGTCGTTGTCCTCAAAAGACTCATAGAACGCACCCGTTTCAACCTGAAGAAACCCTACGGGTACTGTGGAAGGCGACTCGGTTGCATCGGGACGATCGGTGATCATTTCGGGAACGGATTGATCCTCTTGTGCGAAGCTTCCGAAGGAAACAGCGCAACATAGAAATAAAACTATTTTTTGAATGGTATTCATCTTAGTTGGTTTGTACATATAGATTTTCGGCTATTTTTTTTGATATAAAGAATTGGTCATTGCCCACTTGTATAATCATTGAGCCATCGAAGAATTCTTTTCCTAACACCTTGATCTTGGTGCCTATGCTAATTTTACGCTTGTCCAGATACTGCAGGAATTCACCGCTGGATTCTTTAACCCCTACACATACGCCACGTTGGTTCTTTTCACATTCGGAAAGTAATTTCTTCTCGGTGCGTTTTACATTTCCATGCTTGTCGGGTATTGGATCCCCATGTGGATCGAAATCGGGATGTCCTAAAAACTTATCGAGCCGCACCACAAGTTCTTCAGACTGTATATGTTCTAATTGTTCGGCGATATCGTGGACTTCGTCCCAGTGAAAATTGAGCTTTTCGACCAAGAACACTTCCCAGAGTCGGTGCTTTCGGATCACATTGGCCGCAATTTTTCGCCCGGACGGAGTTAATAGTGTGCCTTTGTATTTTTTATACGACAACACTTCCTTTTCTGCTAATTTCTGAACCATATCGGTCACCGAGGACGGTTTGGTATCCATACGGTCGGCAATAGCATTTGTGCTTACCTCACCATTGTGCTCTTGCTCCAAATGGTAAATTGCCTTTAAATAATTCTCTTCTGCTAATGAAAACATAGGGCAAAGGTAAATATATTTTTACTTGAATACTATTAATATTTTTAGCTTAGTCTAAAAATAAGGCTATAAACTAGGTTAATCAACTCATAAACTGTGCTTTAAAAAAAATGATACTTTATCGTATTGAATTAAAAACCGCGTTCCTTTTGAAGCTGTTCGTACGCGTCTTGCACCTTTTGGAACTTTTCTTGTGCTCCTTTTTGATAGGCTTCATCCATGTGTTGTAACTTATCGGGATGATACTTTTTAGCCATAGTACGATAGGCGGCTTTAATCTCAGAAATACTGGCCGTTCTATCTATCTCCAGAATCTTGTAGGCACTGTCCGGATTTTTAAAGAACATGGCCTTGATGCTTTCAAAATCTCGAACTTGCACCCCTAAGTAACGAGCGATCTCATTTATTTCTCTTACTTCGGAATCGGTTACATGTCCGTCTGCATTCGCAATACTAAACAGAAAGTGAAGAATTTGTAAACGTGATTCGTATCGGGTGCGTTGTCGTAATAACGTACATATATTTTGAGCAGAAACCTGTCGTTTCTTAATTACCTCATTAAATACCTTAAAGGTAGCGTTGGCTCGTTCTCTGCCATACGCTTGTACAAAATACTTACGTACATAGTCTAACTCACTTTGGTTAACACTGCCGTCGGCTTTAATTACCAACGATGCCAGCGAAAGCAGATTAAGTTCGAAATCGGCCGGTGTCACATGATCGCGTTGCTGTTGTTGAAACACTTGTTGGAAAGAACCCCCTTTTCGCACCGTCATATTATCCAGTAGGCTACCCAATAAGAAACCGACAATGGCTCCCGGAAATCTAAAAAACACGTAGCCTACAACAGCTCCCAACCAACGAATCATAAATGCAAAAATTTCTTTTTAAAAACTGCGAGCAAAGATACCAAAATTAGTTGGTTGAAAATTGGACACGGTACTACCGATTTTTAACGGAATATACCCTCACAATATTCAAAATCTCTATATCGTCATTAATTTAATCTACCCTTTCAAAGGTACCTACTCCCAACAAAATTAGTTACCTTTGTAACCAATACGTTACACTTAAAAAAGATTGATTATGTATCCACCGGAATTAGTAAAACCAATGCGAGAAGACCTTACGAGTATAGGCTTTTCAGAATTATATACAGAACAAGACGTTAAAGAAGCTTTGGCAAAAGAAGGAACGACCTTGGTGGTTGTAAACTCGGTTTGTGGCTGTGCGGCTGCGAATGCACGTCCCGGCGCCAGAATGTCGCTTCAAAATGCAAAGAAACCCGATCACCTAGTTACTGTTTTTGCCGGTGTAGACCGCGAAGCAGTTGATGCAGCGCGTGCAGAAATGATTCCATTTCCACCTAGCTCGCCATCTATGGCGCTTTTCAAGAATGGAGAATTGGTTCATATGCTAGAACGTCATCATATTGAAGGTCGCCCGGCCGATATGATCGCCGAGAATTTAAAAGGTGCTTACGACGAGCATTGTTAGAAAAATATTCCAAGAATTTAGAACCGTTCCTTACACATTGTGAAGAACGGTTTTTTTATTTTTGATACGATGAAAAAGCTTGCCCACGTATTGAGTTATCCGTTTTCGGTGCTATTTTATCTGTTATTCGGGTTGAACCTAATTCTATTTCACCCCATACAATGGATCTGTTTAAACGTTTTTGGATATCAAGCACATAAAAGCAGTGTAGACTATTTTAATTGGTTTATTATGCGCTGTCTCAATATTCTAGGCACTACTTTCGACGTTACTATTCGTACGAGCATTCCAAACAACGTGCCTATTATTATCGCCTCAAACCATCAAAGTATGTGGGACATCCCTCCGCTTATTTGGTATTTGCGAAAATACCATCCAAAGTTTATTTCAAAAATTGAATTAGGAAAAGGCATCCCTTCTATCTCTTTTAATCTAAAATACGGCGGAAGCGTACTCATAGATCGCAAAGACCCTAAGCACGCGACACAACAGATCACCAAAATCGCAAAATACATCTCCCGGCACAATCGCAGCGTGGTGATCTTTCCGGAAGGAACTCGAAGTCGTGACGGAGTACCAAAACCTTTTAAACGCAGAGGCCTTCAAACTTTGTTCGAACATGCTCCAGATGCTTACATACTTCCCGTAAGTGTTAGCAATTCGTGGAAATTACAGCGATATGGCATGTTCCCAATGCCACTGGGCATACGATTAAAATTCGTAGTTCACCCGGCTATTAAAGTAGGAGATCATGCTTCCGCGGCGTTAATAGAAACTATCGAATCGCAGATCAAATCTGAAATTGTTCACTAATGGCTTCGGAAACAGCACAAGATGTAATTGAACGCACAAAAGCGTTTGTCCAATCGGAACTTAAAGGAGCAGAAGGTGGTCACGATTGGTTTCATATTGAACGGGTATACCAAAACGCATTACTTATTGCAAGGTCTGAAAATGTCGATACGGTGATCGTGGCTTTAGGTGCGTTGCTCCACGATATAGCCGATTCAAAATTTCACGAAGGTGACGAAACCATTGGCCCAAAAAAAGCAAGGCAGTTTCTTAATAAAACAATGCTTTCCGAAGAAAAAATAACCCATGTCATAAAGATCATTGAAAACATCTCGTTCAAAGGCGGACATACCCAACAGCAGTTCAACTCTCCGGAATTAGATGTGGTACAAGACGCCGATCGATTAGACGCTTTAGGTGCCATTGGTATTGCACGAGCATTTAACTATGGCGGATTTAAAAATCGCGTGCTTTACGACCCTTCCATTCCACCTAAACTCGATATGACTCCTTCCGAATATAAGGCCTCTACCGCTCCTACCATCAATCATTTTTATGAAAAATTGTTACTGCTTAAAGATCGTATGAATACCAAAACCGGGCATCGTATCGCGAGCAAACGTCATGTGTTTATGGAGCAATACTTAGCACAGTTTTTCGCTGAGTGGAAAGGCCTCACTTGATTAAAAGAAACTCAACTGTGGATCTTTAAGTTGCAAGTAGTGCGAGGTTTCGAGTTCCGGCGGTTTTATAGCAGGTAAAAAGCGTTTTTTGGCAATTTTCATACTGGCGTGCAATTGTTCGGCAAAATTCCCCGAACCCTTTATTCGCCTTCCCCATTCACTGTCGTTTAACTTACCACCGTGACATTCGGCGATCTGATTTAAAATGCGATCCGCTCGATCGGGGATGGTTTTATAGGCCCAATCTTTGAAGATAGTTGCGATCTGACCGTTTAGTCGAACCACCGTAAAACTCACATCGCATGCGCCTGCTTTGGCAACGGTCTTTACCAACGGCAAGATCTCATGACTATTTAGAGCAGGAATTATTGGCGCCATCATAACACGAACAGGAATTCCGGCTTTGGATAACACCTCTACGGCCTTAAGTCGCTGTTTTATCGTAGCTGTTCGTGGCTCAAGTAATCGTCTTGTTTTTTCTGAAAGTGTCGTGATCGAAATATTAACCGTGATGGTGTTAAGTGCAGCCATTTCTTGTAACAGATCAAGATCACGCAGTATGAGTGCATTTTTTGTGATGATCCCGGTAGGGTGTTTCCACGAAAGCATGACTTCCAGACACTTTCGAGTGATCTGAAGTTTTCTTTCGACCGGTTGGTAACAATCGGTGTTCCCGGAAAAAATGATGGTGTGAGGTTGCCACGATTTGCTTCTCAATTTTTGATCTAACAAGAGGGGCGCATTCTTTTTTACTAGGATATTTCGTTCAAAATCCAATCCGGCTCCATATCCCCAATATTCATGACTGTTCCTTGCATAGCAGTACACACAGCCATGTTCACACCCTTGATATGGATTGGCAGAATAGCCCATGCCTACGTCCGGACTGTTTACCTTATTTACAAAGCTCTTCGGAAATACCTCTAAGTATTTGGTTTGTTCCGAATCTGCTGCTTCACCTTCAAGCATACAATAGTTCAAGAAGTCGTCACGTTGTTCGTGACTAAGATCAAAAAAACGATTAGAAACCTTTTTTTGGGCTCCTCTTCCTTTGTATGTTCCTTCTGGAGATGGCATATAGCTTCGAGTGATTTGCACTCAAAGATACTTAACAAATTGGAATTATTCCAATTATTATTGGAATTACTCCATTATTTGCCGGGAAATTTAGGTTTTCTTTTTTCTAAAAAAGCAGACGTTCCTTCTTTAAAGTCGGCCGTTCCAAAACATTTTCCAAATTGGGTGATCTCGGTATCATATCCATTTTCACCTTCTTCAAATCCGGCGTTAATAGCGGAGATCGCGGCTGCAATCGCTACCGAAGAATTTCGCATGATCTTGCGGGCTAATTCTTCAGCAAAATCGATCAACTCATCTAGCGGAGTAACGTGATTGACTAACCCATATTGTAGCGCCTGATTGGCACCGATCATTCCCGCGGTCATGATCAGTTCCATCGCGCGACCTTTGCCCACAAGTTGTGGCAAACGCTGTGTTCCACCATATCCCGGTATTACACCCAAGGATACTTCTGGAAGTCCCATTTTGGCATTATCACTTGCAATGCGAAAATGAGCCGACATGGCTAATTCTAGTCCACCTCCAAGCGCAAAGCCGTTAATTGCAGCGATGACCGGAGTAGACAAATGAGCAACATAATCAAATAACTGTGCTTGACCTTTCGCAGCCAATTGCTCACCTTGAGCAACTGAAAAATCTGCAAACTCAGAGATATCGGCTCCTGCTACAAATGCTTTTTCACCACTACCTGTCAAAATAATAACCTTCACTTTCTTGTTTTCTTCTGCCGCTTTAAAGGCATTGTGAAGTTCTTTGATGGTTTCTTGGTTTAAGGCATTTAATTTGGAAGGTCGATCGATAGTAATGGTACATATTCCTTCACTTGATTGACTCTTAATATTTTGATAACTCATGTTGTAGGTTTTTTTGCTTGGCACAAAAATACAAAAAGACTTACAGTTGTCGTGGGATTCGTACTGTAAATACAGTAGTTTCGGGAGATGAAGTGAATGATATATTACCTTTATAGGTTTCTACGATATTCTTGACCATAGCGAGTCCCAATCCCATACCACTGGTCTTGGTTGTAAATTTAGGCTCGAATACCTTGTCCTTGTTTTCCTCCAGTATCCCGACACCGTTATCCATAACCGTAATCGCTACTGTAGTTTCTTCAGCCTTGACAGTAACTTCTATACGCGGTTCCTCGGGCTGTTTTTGTTCAATGGCCTGAATGCTATTTTTCACAAGATTGGTGATTACTCTAATGAGTTGCGTACGATCGAATTTTGCAATGATCGATTCTTCTTCAGAAAAGAAATAGACATAGCCCTCATTAAAAATATCCAGCGCTAATTTGGTGATCTTCACCACATTCAACGTTTCATCCTGCTGTGCCGGCATTTTCGCATAATTGGAAAATGCGGAAGCAATTGAGCTCATCGTGTCGATCTGTTGAATTAATGTATTGCTGTACTCGTCTAATTTTTTATGAATGTTTGGATCGTTCGCATCGAAGGTACGTTGAAAACTTTGTACGGTTAAGCGCAATGGGGTCAACGGATTTTTAATTTCATGCGCCACTTGTTTTGCCATTTCACGCCAAGCGGCCTCACGTTCACTAGCGGCTAATTGAGCCGCACTATTTTCCAGTTCATCGATCATGGCATTATACGCATTGACCAAAGTAGATATCTCTTCCGGTGTATTGCTAACATTAATTATTTTGTTGCGCTTGTCCAATCGCGCTTCCTTTATCTTTTCACCAATATCGTTTAGCGAACGTGTGATATATTTTGACAGGAAATATGCCAATGCGATCGCGATCCCCAACATAAAAAGGTATGCGATTCCGAGGCGACTTAAATTCTCTTTGAGCTCTTTTTGTATAAATCCGTCGTCCTCAATATAAGGCAGGTTTAAGATAGCTAACGGCTTAAAATAACTGTCGGTGATATACGTATAGGAAGAACGGTAATCTTGTCCGTCTTCGGTAAATTCTTCCACAAAGCTTTTCGATTGCGAAGTCTTTAAGGCCTGCATCGCATACTCGGGAATTTTGGCATGTGCTGTGTCCTTTACAAATGATGCTTTAGAAGATTTTAGTAAATTTCCCTCCAGATCGTAGAAATACAACTCCAGATCGTGGATCGTTCGAAGTTCATAGATCTTTTCTTTAAAGATTAGCGGGATCATTTCTGTTTCTACCGGGTAGGTCGTATTTCGAAGCACATAATTGATATTCTCACGTATGTTTACTTCCTTGCGTTGCAAACGTTCTCTATGGTAATCTTCTGCCTCTTCGCGATATTGATAGACCGTTACGACCGCAATAAGAATAGAAGCCCCTACGACCAATAGCAGCATGGAAAGAAATATTCTAGATCGTAAGGATTGTTTGTAGAGCTTCATGAAACTACTTTATGGGCGAAAGATAACAATAATTAGACCATGATTAATTTTGGTTGTTTCGCTCACGTATTCGTTTGTAGAGACGATACCCTAGCATTAACAGTACCGAAAAAGCGAAAATACCTACTACACCGTAGATCCAATTGACGGCATTTTTCAGAATAACTAAAAAAACAACGGCAAATAAAATAATGGTTGCTCCTTCGTTAAAGATTCGCATAAAATTAGAACTGTGCTTTACCACTCCTTTTTGTAACTGTCTATAAATGCTATGACATTTAAAGTGATAAAAGATTAGTGCGATCACGAAGCCCAATTTTACTTGCATCCAAGCATCGGTGAGATAGAACGGCCGTAACGCGATCACCCAGATGCCAAAACCCAGCGCAAGGATCATAGAGGGCCAAGTAATGATCGTCCACAAGCGCATGGCCATCAACTTTAGTTGCGCCCCGAGTATCGACTTCTCCGGTTCCGGCTTATGAAACGCCTCAATTTGATATACGAACAATCGCACAATATAAAACAAACCTGCAAACCAGGTGATCACAAATATGAGGTGAAGTGATTTTATATAATTGTACTCCATTAGTCTTGGTCTTCTTCCACGAACAAATAGTTTAGGTTCATAGCATTGAATTCTGCATTAAATGCTTGTATCTCTTCGGAAAGTATTTTGTCAAATTTCGTTAGCTCTGCTTCAATTTTAGCCGTTAGTTCGTTCTTCACTGCAATATCTTGCTGCGTAGGTGGAAAATCATCCATACTTACCAAACTGTTCAAATGTGCCAGTTTATTGGTGAGTTTAATTGGAAAGTTCAACGGATCTTGTCCACTTCGGTTCTTGGTTTGATATAAGGCTTTTTCTATTTCTGAAAGTGATTCACTCAAGCTTTCAGCCTTTTCTACTAAGGCTTCTACCGCCTCATTATCCTCATATTGCTCTTGAAAGGAGGTTAACTGCTTATTGATATTTCGAATTTTCTTAATGGATTTGTGTGCTTTGTCAACCGTTTTATTTACGTCGGTAATAAAATCGAACTGTCGCTGCATGCCGGCAACATCGGTCTCGGCATTGGCATCGGGTAGTAGTGTCGCCATTTGTGTGTACACCTCATCGTCTACTTCTAACACCACCTTGTATTCGCCGGGTACGGCCTGTGGTGCACTCGTGCTCGCCCACCATAGAATCATTCCATCTAAGCGTTCGGCTCCTTCACCGCGCATATCCCAATTGTGATAATTCATTCCCTCTTTCACCGTTAGCTTGTTCTCTTTTTTATTCTTGTTACTAAAGCTTGAAATAGTGTCATTAGCTCGATTCAAGTAGCTAAGCTTAATCTCCTTATCTTCGGGATTGGAAACCTTAAAATAGGTCATCATCCCACTAGGGTGGTTTGTTCCACTCGTAAGTGAACCACTTCGTGATCCGCCACCCATACGATAGGTGTCTTTTGGCTTGAAAAGATAGTTTTCATTGTTTTTTGCTTCGGAAAGTTGATGAATTACCGTGAGATCATCGAGAATCCATAAACTGCGTCCTTGGGTTGCGACAATTAGGTTATTGTCGCGCAGGGCAAGATCGGTAATAGGAACTATTGGTAGATTTAATTGAAACGGTTGCCAATTCGCTCCGTCATTAAAAGAAATATACATGCCTGTTTCGGTACCGGCATACAACAACCCTTTTTGTTTAGGGCCCTCTCTTACTACTCTTGTAAAATGTTCTGATGCGATACCATTGGTTATTTTCTTCCAAGTTTTTCCATAGTCGGAAGTTTTGTACAAATAAGGAGCAAAATCGCCTGTTTTGTATTTTGTTCCAGCAATATAACATGTTGCAGGATCGAACACCGAAGGTTCAATACTGTTGATCATCATCCACTCGGGCATTCCTTTTGGGGTCACATTTTCCCAATTCTCACCACCATCTCGAGATACATGTACAAGTCCGTCATCACTTCCGGTCCAAAGCAATCCCGGAGTTACGGGTGATTCGGCAGCAGCAAAGATGGTACAATAGTATTCGACAGAGGTGTTGTCCTGTGTGATAGGCCCGCCTGAGGATTTTTGTTTATCTGGGTCATCCCGTGTTAGGTCGGGACTAATAACTTCCCAACTTTCCCCTTCGTTCGTTGTAACATGTAAGTGATTGGAGGCTGTGTATAGTTTATTCGGATCGTGCGGTGAAAAGAAAATCGGGAAATTCCATTGAAAACGATATTTCATATGCTCCGCACCATGACCCATTGGGTTGTCGGGCCACACACTAATACTGCGAACAGTGTTCTTTTCGTGGTTATATCTAGTTAAAAAACCATCGTAGCTTCCGCCATAAACGATATTCGGATTCTCCGGATCTACTGCAATATGGGCGCTCTCGCCTCCTGCAGTGGACTCCCAGTCGTCTTCATCGATGTTATAGCCTTCGGTGCGATGGGGAATTCGAACCGTAGAATTGTCTTGCTGAGCCGCATAAATGCGATACGGAAATGCATTATCGGTAGTCACCCTGTAAAACTGTGAGGTTGGCTGATTGTGATAGGTACTCCAAGTTTCCCCTCCGTCGTAAGTGACCTGTGCGCCTCCATCATCTCCAATAATCATTCTTTTAGGGTCTTCCGGTGCTATCCATAGATCGTGATGATCGCCGTGCGGTGCGTTGTAGGTTTCATAGGTCTTTCCGCCATCGGTACTTTTATGATAACGTACGTTGAGTACATACATGACGTCCTCATCATGTGTATCGGCATAGATTCGAGTATAATACCAAGCACGCTGTCTCAAGTTACGGTCGCTATTTATATTGTTCCAAGTCTCACCTCCATCTTCACTGCGATACACACCACCTTTTTCTTTGTGTTCTACAATGGCCCAAACACGATCGCTATTGGCCGGGGAAACCGTTACGCCAATAATTCCAAGCGTATCGCCGGGAAAGCCTTTGTTTTTCGATATTTCCTTCCATGTTTCACCACTATCGGTACTTTTCCAAAGTGCAGATCCTTCACCACCACTACTTAAACTATAGGGCGTGCGGCGTACATTCCAGGTGGAAGCGTATAATATCCTCGGATTGTTCGGGTCCATTATAAGATCTACCGCTCCTGCATCGCTGTTAGCGAATAATTTCTTCTGCCACGTCTTCCCGCCATCTGTACTTTTATATACACCTCTTTCTTCGGAAGACTTATAAATATTACCAAGCACTGCGGCATAAACTGTGTTATAGTCTTTAGGATGAATGGCAATTCGTGAAATATGCCTGCTTTTTGGCAATCCGGAGGCTTTCCAAGTCTTCCCGGCATCTTCCGATTTCCACATGCCATAACCTGAAGAGACATTACCACGCACGGTTTTTTCTCCTCCGCCTACATAGATCACGTTCGGATCGCTTTCGGCCACTTCGATCGCACCGATCGACCCACCAAAATAGCCGTCGCTAATATTCTTCCAGGTACGTCCTCCATTTTTAGTCTCCCAGATTCCGCCGCCGGTAGCACCAAAATAAAATAGGTTTGGTTTGCTGGGAACACCTGTTACTGCGGCGCTTCGACCGCCTCGAAACGGACCGATTAACCGATATTCTAAGGCGTCGTAGGCCGCTTCATCGTAAGTTTGGGCGTTGGTAGTTAGTGGAATTATTCCGAAGAAAAGCATCAGAATAGCAAAGATGGTTGGGAGTGAATAATGCGTCATGATTAAATTTTAATTGGTGTTTAAAGATACTTAAATCTATAAGAATTTTATTCAGCACCCTTAAGGTTCTTCTTGACCTCTCGATGAAGATAATATCCGGTAACCACAGTAGAGAGCACATCGGCAATAGGAAAGGCGATCCATACGCCCCACACGCCAAAAAATTCGGGGAGAATCAACACCAATGGAATCAAGAAAAATCCTTGTTTGGTTAAACTTAACAATAAAGCGGGAATGGCCTTACCAATCGCTTGAAAATAGGAAGCTCCTATTAATTGTATAACGATAACAGGTGTAGCTGCAAACACCCATCGCAAGGCATCTGGCGTTCTCTGTAAGAGTTCGGCATTATTAGCAACAGTTTGCGCATCTTGACCCGCCTTCTCACTAATAAAGATAGCGACCAGATCGGGCGCAAAGACCATAATGATCGCAAAAATTACAAGCGCCAGCATCCCCGAGTATTTGATAGAAGTGTTGATC
Source organism: Candidatus Ulvibacter alkanivorans (assembly GCF_003333325.1). Classification (GTDB taxonomy): domain Bacteria; phylum Bacteroidota; class Bacteroidia; order Flavobacteriales; family Flavobacteriaceae; genus Ulvibacter_A; species Ulvibacter_A alkanivorans. Next base: position 40,436 of record NZ_QOLC01000089.1, read on the forward strand.
GACTCACGTACCCGTTGAAAGTGTTTGGCCCCGTAATTATATCCGGCGATGGGTAAAAACCCTTGATTTACACCTATAACAGGAAATAAGGCAAACATGAGCATTCTACTTATAATTCCGTAGGATGCTACATCTATGGCGTCTCCATAACTTATAAGCGTATTGTTCAATAAAATAGTGAGCACACTAATGGTGGCTTGTCTCGCCAAGGTGACAAAACTAAGACTGCTAATTTCTTTAACGATCTTGGTGTCAAGAATAAACGATTGGGGTAAAAGTCTAAGTTCACTTTTAAATATGAAGAACCACAAAATAAACAAAAAGCAAATCCCATAACTAATAAAGGTGGCCCATGCTGCTCCTTCCATCCCAAAATCGAAGACGTAGATGAGGATATAATCCATAAAAATATTGCCTATTGCCGGCAACATCATGGCATACATCGCAAATTTAGGTTTGCCTTCGGCTCGAATCACGTTGTTCCCCATCATACACAACGCGAGCATGACAATACCATACATTACGATGCGATAATAGGTTAGCGCCAAGTCCTTGAACGAATCATCGGCTCCAAAAAATTCTATAAGATAATCTTGGAAAACAAGTCCGAAAACTGCCAACAAGCCCGAGGTGAGAAACGTAAGGGTAACTTGATTTCCAAACACTCGTAAGGCTTTGCTGTCATTGCCCGCACCAAGTGCTCTAGAGAGTACTGAACTACCACCAATTCCTACCGCCAGACCAATGGCACCAATAAAAAAGGTGATTGGAATTACAACCGTGATTGCAGAGATAGCCAACGGACCAATCCATCGTCCGACGAAAATAGTATCGACGATCATGTTCAACGACATGACCAAGATCCCTATGGAAGCCGGTACTGCCTGCTTGATGAGCAGACTACTAATAGAGTCGGTACCTAATGTATTCGATTTTCGTTGTTTGGCCATTAGGCAATTGCCGTTTTGGTATCAACGATGCGCCATTCGTCTATCCATCCGGCCAACAAGCTTGCGAAATCATCTCTATCGTTTAAACAAGGAATGGTTGTAAATTCTTTTCCGCCTACTTCGTGGAAGATCTCTTCGCCTTCCATAGCGATCTCCTCTAAGGTTTCAAGGCAATCACTTACAAAGGCCGGGGTCACGACCACTAATTTTTTAATTCCGGCCTTCCCCATACGCTCGATGGTTCGGTCGGTATAGGGTTGTAACCAAGGATCAAAACCTAATCTAGATTGAAAAGAGGTAGAATACGTGCCCGGTGCTAACCCTAACTTTTCTACTACCATGGCGGTGGTCTTTAAACATTGATGACGATAACAGAACTCATGTGCGGGAGAGTCGGTTACGCAACATTGCGCATCGATCTTACAATGACCGTTTGTTATATCACTCTTTCGAATGTGTCTTTCGGGTACTCCGTGATAGCTAAACAACAAATGTTCATAGTCTAGTCCTTCAAGTGTTTCTGAAATACTTTTTGAAAGCAGTTCGATATATTCGGGTCGATTGTAAAAAGCGGGTAGTGAGCTTATTTCCAATTGGGGAAAGAATTCTTTCTGAAGCTCTGCCACCTTTACATCTATGGTTTCGGTGGTTGCCATCGCAAATTGCGGATATAGCGGTATGGTCAACACTTCGGTCACGCCTTGATCTGCCAGTTCCTGAAGCCCTTTTTTTAAGGTCAAACTACCGTAACGCATGGCGAGTGCTACCGGTACGGTGACTCTTTCTTGTACTTTTTTCTGAAGGCGCTCCGAGAGAACGATCAATGGAGATCCTTCGTCCCACCAAATGCGTTGATAAGCTTCGGCTGATTTTTTTGGTCGTGTATTTAGGATGATCCCCCGAACCAAGAGGATGCGTGCCCATTTCGGCACATCGATCACTCTGGGATCCATTAAAAATTCATCTAAATATCTTTTAACATCCTTTGGGTCTGTACTATCGGGTGAACCTAGGTTGACAAGAAGAACTCCTTTCATTTTTTCTTATTTAGCACGGTAAAAATACCGTTTAAATATGAATTAAATGTTTTCTGTAGTAGATTGTATTTATGGTGCTAATTGTTGCAATTATGAACTAAGACCCATCACAAACTTTTTGGGCGTAGTGCCAAATTTCTTTTTAAAGGCTGCAATAAAATGACTGGAAGTACTATATCCAATTTTTAAGCCTACTTCGTTTACGTTGTGAGACCCTGTTGCTAATAATTGTCGCGCCACCTCCATTTTATAATCGAATAAAAAGCTAAACACAGAATCGCCATAAATTTGCTTAAATCCTTCTTTTAAGCGGTTTATGGGTAATTTTACCTCATCGGACAGCTCTTGAAGCGTCGGTGGTTCGGCCATACGTGAAATAATGATCTGTTTCGCCTTTTTTATCTTAGAAACGTTTTCTTCATCTACCAGAAACGGACATTGTTCGATATCTGCTTCGGCCGGTCTGTTAAAATACAAGCTTAATAGCTCGTAGGCTTTCCCTTTAAAATAAAGCGATTTTATAGATGGATGCAGGTTGTAATTCATTAATTGATTCAAGACGATGGCCATAGAGGGTGAGATAGGCGCGTCTTTGTAGTATTTTCGATCCTTGTTCTCCTCGCTTAAAAATGTAATATAATCTGCTTCCGAAGAAAACAATCCATGGAACTTCTTAATAGGCAGTAGTAACGATAATACCCAAGAATGCGCGTTGACCGTTAAATTTAAGGGCAAGGTGCGCTGTGGGTTGTACAACAACAGTGAAATGTCCTCCTTTAAAGGCAATACATAATTTCCTTCGTTAAAACTAAAGCTGGAAGAGCCTTTTATACAAAAATGAAACTGCACAAAATCGGAGCTAACTTCACGCACAAATGACTGATAATCATTTGTTTCATTATAAAATTTAAGAATAAAAAACCCCGGCTCGATCACCGTTTCCTCATAAAATCCTTGAGCGATATTTTTTTGTGTTTCCATGATAAAAATTCAATTTATTTATTTAGAATAAATCTAAATTACTTGTAGCTAGAAACTTTCTTAGCCTACGAAAGTAGGGTATTTTGCGGATAAACGGTTTTAGTTTAAAGAAAATTAACACCTAGCGATACAAATCATACCGCTAGCGTTGTTTTTTAATTATGACATCCTATACTTTTGCACCATTGCGTATGAAAAATAACGGCGAACGTTTTTTACCTTCCTCGAACCAAGGGAATTTTTATGCGATCGGCTTAAACTATAAAAAAGCCGATGCTGAGATTCGCGGTCATTTCAGTATTTCTGAAACGGCCCAGCAGGATATTTTAGCACATGCCAAACGAAATGGCATTACCTCCTTGAGTGTTATTTCCACGTGTAACCGCACCGAATTATACGGAATTGCCCAGCATCCATTTCAACTAATCAAGTTATTGTGTGAGCATACACAAGGAACGGTTGAAGAATTTGAAAAAGTAGCGTACATCTACAAGAATAATGAGGCTGTATCACATCTCTTTAAAGTAGGTACAGGTTTGGATAGTCAGATCTTGGGAGATTTCGAAATAATTAGTCAGTTGCGAACTGCTTTTAAACGATCTAAGAAAGCCGGTGTATTCGATGTGTTTATGGAGCGGCTATCGAATGCCGTTATACAAGCGAGTAAACGAATTAAGAATGAAACGAAGATATCTACCGGTGCCACTTCTGTGAGTTTTGCAGCGGTGCAGTATATCATGGCGAGAGTACCGTATGTTTCCGAAAAGAATATTTTGCTCTTCGGAACAGGTAAAATTGGTAGAAATACGTGCGAAAATCTCATAAAACATACCGAGAACGACCATATTACCTTAATTAATCGAACTAAGGACAAAGCGGAGAAAGTCGCAGGTAAATTTAATCTGATCGTAAAAGACTATGCCGACATACAGAGTGAGATCGCACAAACCGATGTACTCATTGTTGCTACCGGCGCACAACAACCAACTATTTGTAAGGATCTTTTATTTCTGAAGAAACCGTTGCTCATATTAGACCTGTCTATTCCGAAGAATGTATCGAACGACGTTCGAGAGAACGAACTCGTGACCTTGGTTCATTTAGATGAATTGTCGTCGGTCACCAACAAAACGCTGGAGAACCGTGCAGCGCAAATTCCGAAAGCAGAGGCTATTATTGCAGAAATTGAATCAGAATTCAATACCTGGGCCAAAAACCGCAAGTTCGTACCCACCATCAAGGCATTTAAATCGAAACTTTCCGAAATAAAGGCAGGAGAGATCGATTACCAACGAAAAAAGATCGAAGGCTTTAATGAAGAGCAAGCAGAAATTCTTAGTGCACGTATCATACAAAAGATCACTACCCAAGTGGTAAATCATTTAAAACAGGCCAACGGTTCTACCCAAACTCATTTAGAAATGCTGGAACAAATGTTTCAGTTAGAACAAAATAACCGTGAACAGTAAGATTCGCATCGGGACTCGCGACAGCGAATTAGCACTATGGCAAGCTAAGACCGTGCAACAACAACTGGAGTCGCATGGTTATACCTGCGAGCTTGTTCCTGTAAAATCGACAGGCGATCTTGTTCTCGACAAACCCTTATACGAGATGGGCATTACAGGGATCTTCACTAAAACCTTGGATGTCGCCATGTTGAACGGCAGTGTCGATATCGCCGTACACAGCATGAAGGATGTGCCCACACGTTTGCCAAAAGGCATTGTTCAAACCGCCGTGCTAGATCGTGCCAGTGCCGAAGACATACTGGTAACAAAGCAACCGGTAGACTATACAAAAGCCTGCACCGTGGCCACCGGAAGTTTAAGACGGAAGGCACAATGGCTACATCGTTACCCACATCACAGTGTAGTAGATCTTAGAGGAAATGTGAATACGCGATTGCAGAAATTAGCAGCTTCGAAATGGCAGGGTGCCATTTTTGCAAAAGCGGGTCTTAAAAGAATCGATGTACTTCCTTCCCAGTTTGAAGCTTTGGACTGGATGATCCCTGCACCGGCCCAAGGTGCCATGGTGGTCGTTGCGTTAGAAAAGGATGCAGAAATTATAGCAGCAACTTCAAAACTAAATCATGAAGTTTCGCAGTTATGTACGCATGTAGAACGACAGTTCCTTCAAGTGTTAGAAGGTGGGTGCACGGCGCCAATTGGTGCGAATGCTTCCATTGTAGACGAGGTGTTACAGTTTAAAGGCGCACTTTTTTCATTGGATGGAACCAAAAAATTAGAAATTGAAGACAGTATTGCGCTCACCGAAGTTGCTCAATTTGGAAAGAAATGCGCCGAGATCTTACTAAATCGCGGTGGAAAAGAACTAATGGCGCAAATAAAACGACAAATTTAAGTTGTAATGCGCGTTTTATCTACCAAGAAATTATCGTTAGCGCAGCAAGAATTAATATTAAATTCGGGAATTGCCTTTGTTGATTATAATGCCATAAAAATCGAATTTTTAGACTTTTTGGTAACAAATTGGACTAAAAACGTCATTTTTTCGAGTAAAAACGCAGTTCGTTCATTTCTGAAAAATTCTCGCTATACATATACCTATTCGAATTTAAGGTGTTTTTGTGTTGGAGAAAAGACCGCAGCACTCATAGAGGAAAATGGGTTAAAATTGAAGAAAATGGCGAAAAACTCGAAAGAATTGGCCAATTTTATTCAAAATTCGTATAAAAATGAAGATTTTACCTATTTCTGCGGAAACCTAAGAAGAGACGAGTTACCCTCTGCTTTAAAATTAGCTGAAATCACGCTTTTTGAGGTAAAAACATACGAAACGAAGCTAAATCCGGTCAAATTCGACCAAAAATGGGACGGAATCTTGTTTTTTAGTCCGAGTGGGATCCAAAGTTATACCTTAAAGAACAAAATAAACAATGTTGCTGTTTTTTGCATTGGAGCGACAACAGCTTCCGAAGCAAAAAAACACACGGAAAACATACATATTGCAAACTCAACTTCCGTAGAAAGCGTTATCGCCAAAGCGGTTAAGACTTTAAAGAAACATGATTAAGAACGATTTATTTTTACGTGCCTTAGACGGGCAGACTGTAACGCGTCCTCCGGTATGGATGATGCGCCAAGCTGGACGATACCTTCCAGAATTTATGGAAATCAAGGCCAAATACGATTTTTTTACGCGTTGCCAAACTCCTGAATTGGCCAGTGAAATTACAGTACAACCCATTCGACGCTACGGTATGGATGCCGCGATCTTGTTTAGTGATATCTTAGTGATCCCACAGGCAATGAACATTGAAGTAGAAATGAAACCGGGCGTAGGGCCCTGGTTACCTTATCCCATTCGAAGTGCAAAAGATCTCGATAGCGTGATCGTTCCCGATATTCAAGACAGTTTAGGGTATGTGATGGATGCCATTAAAATGACCAAGGAAAAACTAAACGATGAAATTCCGTTAATTGGGTTTGCGGGCAGTCCATGGACCATCTTATGTTATTGTGTGCAAGGGCAGGGTAGTAAAAATTTTGATAAAGCCAAGGAGTTTTGTTTTACACAACCCGTGGCTGCACATGAACTGCTTCAGAAAATAACCGATACCACCATCGCCTATTTAAAAGAAAAGGTAAAAGCGGGCGTAAATGCGGTTCAAGTATTTGATAGTTGGGGAGGCATGTTGTCGCCGGTAGATTATCAAGAATTTAGCTGGAAGTATATTCAGCAGATCATAGACGCTTTAAAGGACGAGGCACCGGTAATCGCATTTGGTAAAGGTTGCTGGTTTGCCCTAGATACCATGGCCAAAAGTGGTGCAGCTGCTCTGGGGGTCGATTGGACCTGCTCACCAAAGAAAGCCCGAGAATTAACAGGCAGAGCCATTACCTTACAAGGAAATTTCGACCCTACACGATTGTTTAGTCCGCCTAAAGAAATTAAACGTATGGTAACGCAAATGATCCATGACTTCGGAAAGGACAAGTACATTGTTAATTTAGGACATGGAATCCTACCTAATATTCCATTGGAAAATGCCGGAGCTTTTATTGAAGCCGTTAAAGAATATACGCCCCAATCGTGAACATCTGGAAACGGATACGATCGTTAAGCCCTAAGCAACTCATTCAACTTGGGTGGTTGTTCGTCTCACATCCATTGTTGATTCGACCTACGTTACAAGCAACGCGACAAACTATGAAAATCTGTGATGCGTTGTATGGAAAAAGACATCATAAGAATGGAAAAGCCAATGCTTTTAGACACGCACTATGGAATGTGTTAATTTGTCAAAAAACAGTAAAATGGACCAAAAATGAAGCAAAAAGTGTAAAATGGAGCCAAAAAGTGACCGATTTACATGAAAAACTAGCTCCGAATGCATCCTTAGAAACAGCGATGGATCTGCATAATAATGAAATTGGAAGAAGGCTTTTTTCGATGATTTCAACGCAAAACGATGCAAAAACTGTCGAAATTGTCCAAAAATCGGTGCTAAATGCTCAAAAAGTGACAACTATTGAAGATTTTGAGCAATTTAAAGATCAATTGCTTTATTTGGAATAAAGTAGTGACCAAAATGTAATAGATGATCAAGAATATTTTCATTGCGATAAAAGCCTACGGAGGTACCTTTAAACTTATTAGTCAATTGGGGCTATGGAAGTATTTTGGTGTTCCTATTGCCATCAGTTTTATTACTGCGGTCATTATCGGGTTTTCTGCCTGGGGTCTAGGCGACAACATCGGGTCCTTTATTTCTCGTATTTGGTTTTGGGAATGGGGCGCTACTACCTTTCGTGCTATTAGTGATGTAATAGGCGCCTTGGTGGTGATCGCAATAGGTCTTATTCTATACAAACACATTGTTATGGCGCTTAGCGCACCTTTTATGAGTCCCGTCTCTGAAAAGATCGAAGCGCATCTGGTAGGGACCAATCACCAGCATAGGCAGACATCGAATGCATCGCAGTTATGGCGAGGAATTCGTATTAATGTTCGCAATTTGCTAATGGAACTGCTCCTCACAATTCCAATTTTAGTATTGAGTTTGATCCCTGTAGTTAATTTCTTTACTTCTATACTCTTATTCCTCGTACAAGCATATTATGCTGGCTTCGGAAATATGGATTACACCTTAGAACGACATTTTGCAGTAAAAGAAAGTGTGGCCTTTGTAAAAAAACATCGTGGGATCGCCATAGGTAACGGCATCGTGTTCATGGCTATGCTACTCATTCCGGTAGTTGGTATTATCTTGGTCTTACCGCTATCGGTTACTGCATCTACCACTCAAACAGTACGAATTTTAAAGGAAGAAGGAAGGTTTAAATTGACGCAGGACCTTTCCGAAGAAAACAACATTAAAAGCAATTAGATACCTACACATGAAGAAGGAATTTGTAACCTATATACGAACGCTACAAAACACTATTACCTCGGCCTTAGAGGAGGTCGATGGTAAAGCTAAATTTAAAGAGGATGTGTGGAAACGTCCAGAAGGAGGGGGTGGTAGAAGCCGAGTGATCGAAAATGGAACGGTATTCGAAAAAGGAGGCGTTAATATTAGTGAAGTACATGGAACCTTACCCGAAAGTATGCAGCAGTACTTTGGCGTGAATGATGCCAATTTTTTTGCTTGCGGATTAAGCTTGGTGCTACATCCAAAAAATCCCATGGTCCCTACGGTTCACGCCAACTGGAGATATTTTGAGCTGTATGATGCCAACGGAGCCATTGTCGATCAGTGGTTTGGTGGCGGGCAAGATCTTACGCCTTATTATTTGTTTGACGCAGATGCCATTCATTTCCACAGTACGTGCAAAAAAGTTTGCGATGCGCACCATCCTGAATTCTATACTAAATACAAAAAACGCTGTGATTCGTATTTTTACAATGCACATCGAGAAGAAGGACGTGGTGTTGGCGGGTTGTTCTTTGATTATTGCAAAGAAACCGATGCAATGTCGATGCAAGATTGGTATAATTTTGTCACCGATGTTGGAAATAGCTTTTTAGAGGCGTATCTTCCTATAGTAGTTGCTCGCAAAGACCTAAACTATACCAAAAGGAACCGGCAATGGCAGGAAATTCGACGCGGACGCTATGTAGAATTCAATCTAGTGCATGATAAAGGAACGTTGTTCGGGCTAAAAACGAATGGACGTATAGAAAGCATCCTTATGAGCCTTCCGCCGGTGGTACAATGGAAGTACGACCATCACCCAAAATCGGGTAGCGAAGAAGAAAAACTGATCGAAGTATTAAAAAACCCCAAAGACTGGGTGTAAATCTGGTCATTTTAACACTAAAAAACCATGTATCCATTACGCAGAAATAGACGCTTACGTACCACAGACACCATTCGAAATCTTGTACGAGAAACCATAATTTCTCCAAACGATTTCCTCGTACCCCTATTCGTGGTCGAAGGTAAAGGTATTAAAGAAGAGATCCCTTCTATGCCCAATTACTTTCGATATAGCCTCGATCTACTTGCTTCGGAAGTAAGATCGTTAGCCAATCTAGGACTAAAGTCGGTCTTGTTGTTTGTAAAAGTACCCGACAGCTTAAAAGATAATAAAGGGACAGAGGCGTTAAATGCCGACGGACTCATGCAGCGGGCTATAAAGACCGTTAGAGATGCCGTTCCCGATATGTTGGTAATGACCGATGTCGCCTTAGATCCGTATTCTGAATTTGGTCACGACGGGATTGTTTCCGAAGGAAGCATTATAAACGACGATACCAATGCTGTTTTGGCCGAGATGGCACTGTCTCATGCCAAGGCCGGAGCCGATTTTGTGGCCCCAAGTGATATGATGGATGGTCGCATCTTCGAAATTCGCAGTCTGTTGGAAGATGAAGGGTATCACGATACAGGAATTATGAGTTACAGTGCTAAATATGCCTCGGCTTTTTATGGCCCGTTTCGCGACGCTCTAGATTCGGCTCCGGTAGCCCTTAAAGACATTCCAAAAGACAAGCAAACGTACCAAATGGATCCTGCAAATCGCGACGAAGCAGTTCGAGAAACCCTTATGGATATTCAAGAAGGTGCCGATATAGTGATGGTAAAACCCGGCTTATGCTACTTGGATATTGTACGTGACATTCGAAACGCCGTAGATGTGCCCGTTGCCGTGTATCAAGTGAGTGGTGAATATGCGATGCTCAAGGCTGCTGCCGAAAAAGGATGGTTGGATCACGATGCCGTGATGATGGAACAGATCACGGCGATTAAAAGAGCCGGCGCACATTTAATTGCCAGTTATTACGCTAAAGATGTCGTTCAATTATTATCATAGTACCTTCTATACCTTCGGAAAGATGAGACCTTTAAAGAATCTGTTGTTGCTACTATTGTTGTTTAATGTTTCGCTTGCGAGTGCACAACAAACCACGGTTACAACAGCTTTTCTCGAAAAGTGGGACAACTCTAAGTCGTATCTTGTAGAAATGGCTGAAGCCATGCCCGATAGTCTTTACGACTATCAACCAACAAAACGGCAAATGACCTTTAAAGAACAGCTAATACATATAAAATCGAACATAGATTGGTTGGTAGGCTCCTATTTTTCAGATGTAGCATACGACCGAAGCAAAGCGGCCATCCCAACAACCAAGGCCGAAACAATTGCACTACTTACAGCATCGTTCGACGCTGTTTCCGAAGCCATAAAAAACATTCGGCCGGAACGATTACAAGAAACAGTAGATTTCTTTGCCGGCCCCAAGAGTAAGTTACAAATTCTCAACCTGTTGCAAGACCACGTATCTCATCATCGTGGCCAGTTGATCGTCTACTTAAACCTCAACGAAATCACTCCGCCAAAGTACGTGGGTTGGTAGTTAAAATTTAATACAATTTTATCAGTTCCATTTTAATTTCACATTACATTTGTGGTGTGAATTTCAATCGTTTCATAGTCTACCTTTTTGTTGCGATCGGCTTTTTGTCGCTTTCGGATGCTGCCCTTTTTGCTAAAACATTTACAGTTTCAAAAACAGGACAAGAAGCGATTACGTTTACGAAACAGATAAAAGGGAGTGCAGCTTCGGAAGTACGCCTTGTGGAAGTTTATATTACCGTTCGCTCTGAAGACCCTACTGCTAGCGGTAATTTTTTACGGTCTCGCTCTTTTCTAGAGATTCGCAGTAATACGCTGGAATCGACGCTGCACGTCGTTCCTGCACCCCTCGACCTGCGTTCACTTATTACTAAGCAAGTATTCCCATTTCATTTCTTCTGGTAAGGTAACAAGCCTAATTTCTTTTCACGCCGCCGAGGTGTAGCAGCTTATGTACGCCTAGAAAGCGGCCAAGTCTTATTACTTACATTCTAAACAAAAAACAACATGGAAATACAATCAATCCTTGTCGGAATTGCCGTATTGGTTCTTTTTATGGGCCCTATTATTTATATTATTTTACAAGCTTCTGCGGTAGAGCGCAAGAACAAAAAAACCATTGTCACACTCTGTAAAGCGCAAGGGATCACCATTAAAGATCTTGAACGTATTGGGAATACCATCTTGGGGTTAGACATTACTCAAGAATATCTTATTGTTTCCGAAGCGTTTCATCCAAAAGAATCTTTGCAGGTCTATTCACTTAAAAAGATTCAAACTTGTACGGTTTCTGGGCTTCGATCATCTCGCAAAACACTTGATACCGTTGGAATGGAGTTAAGTGGAATCGACTTTGTAAAAAACATTCTCGTTTACCAAGAAGATGATGAATTGAATACTGAGAATTCAGAAGCTTGTTTGCAACGATTAATGCATTGGGAGCAAGTAGTCAAAAAGCGTTTAACCGCAGCTTAACGTAAAAAAGAGTGGAAATTTCCACTCTTTTTTTGTAATTAACATTCCATTGCACGAAAAACGTTTTTAAATAATTAATTTAGTAGAAACTTTGTAGCAAGCATGACCTTATTAATTGTTTACGCCTTACTATCCATTTTCTTTTCTTTTTTATGTTCGGTGTTGGAAGCCGCCTTATTAAGTTTTACACCTACTTATATTAAGATGAAAAATCAGGAAGGCAAGGGCTATGCCCAAACCTTGGCCAATTACAAAAAAGATATTGATCAGCCATTAATAGCGATACTCACGTTAAACACCATTGCACATACTGTAGGCGCTATCTTGGTAGGGGTACAAGCCGAAAAGCTGCCTTACGATATCGAGGTTTGGGGGTTTAATATTGTTGGGGTCGTTTCGGCCATCATGACATTATTAATTTTAATTGTTTCTGAAATCATTCCGAAGACAATTGGCGCAACCTATTGGAAAAAACTAGGACGATTTACAGCAATTTTCCTGCATGTTATCATTTTTCCGTTAAAATATACCGGTATCTTGTGGTTGTTAACGCTTACCACTAAACTTATTGGTAAATCGGCACATGTAAGTACAATGAGTCGTGAAGAATTTATTGCCATCACCGATGCCGCCGAACAAGAAGGGGTTTTCGAAGAGAACGAAAGCGCGGTAATCAAGAACTTGCTGGTGTTTAAATCGGTAACTGCTAAAAATGTGATGACACCCTTCCCGGTGGTTACCAGCGAAGATGAGACCATGACCTTAAAAGAGTTTCATGAAAAGCACAAAAACCTGCGTTTCTCCCGTATCCCGGTATATAAGGAAAAAAGTCACGAAATATCAGGATTCGTACTTAGGGACGACGTCTTGGAAGAGATCGTTGAAGATCGCGGGAATAAGCCTTTAAGTGATGTAAAGCGTGAGATTTTTGTGGTACAAGATGAAACACCCATCCCGGACCTGTTCGACACTTTTATCAAACAACGAGGTCATATCGCTTTGGTTGTGGATGAATTTGGGAATACGACCGGAATTGTAACCATGGAGGATATTATTGAAACGCTATTAGGCCTTGAGATCATGGACGAAAGCGATGCGATCGAAGATATGCAAATGCAGGCAAGAAAAAACTGGGAACGCCGTGCACAGCGCATGGGGATAAGCTTACAGGACCGTGAGAAGGATCAGCAAGCAGACGAAGAATGAAAACAGCACATCTAAGCACGCCCATTGGCACCCTAGAATTGCAAGGTGACGAAAAGGGTCTTGTGTCATTAAGTTTTATAGATGCTTCGGAAAGCAATACAACTGCGATCCCGAAAGTACTTCAACCTGTAGCCTCCCAATTACGAGAATATTTTGAAGGTAAACGTACGCAATTCGATCTGAAACTTTCTCCTGAAGGAAGCGACTTTCAGAAAAAAGTCTGGAATGCACTACAGACTATTCCATATGGTAAGACCACCTCTTACCAAGACATGGCGAACGCCTTAGGAAACCCTAAAGTAATACGAGCGGCCGCAGCGGCAAATGGCAAAAATCCTATTGCCATTATTGTTCCTTGTCACCGCGTAATTGGAACCGATGGGTCATTAACGGGCTATACCGGTGGATTGCACCGAAAAAAATGGTTATTAGAACATGAAAGTCCGGTAAAACAAGGAGTCCTATTTTAGTGGTATGAAAAAGTTTGTCAGCTGGTTTGTCGGCATTGTCTTATTGCTTGTGATCGTAGCCTACGCGACCGATTACGACTATATTTTCAAAGGAATTCGAGTTGTATATCTAACCGGACACACCACCGCTTTTATCGATGACCATGTGTACTTTGAGAATGATAGTATTTTGGCAAGCCAATCGCCACAACCCTGGCCGTTGCATGCTAAGTATAACAGGAGTACTGCTACCGAAAAACTAAATGCGATCAATTCAGAATTGGGAACTATTGCATTTTTAATTATTAAGAACGATAGTATTTGGTATGAATCGTATTTAGATGGTTATGGCACAAGTTCGCAGACGAACTCATTTTCTATGGCAAAAAGTATTACTTCAGCGCTGCTGGGTAAGGCCATCCAAGATGGACATATTGAAAGTTTATCGCAACCGGTGAGTGATTTTTATCCAAAGTTCGAAGGCAGCGGTATGACCGTGGGCGATCTGTCGTCTATGGCATCCGGTCTGGATTGGCAAGAAAGTTATACCAGTCCGTTTAGCGTTACCGCTCGCTCCTACTATGACGATGATCTAGCCGAAACCATATTAGACCTAGAAGTTGTAGACCCACCGGGAGAAGCATTTAAATACCTAAGTGGAAATACACAGTTGTTGGGGATGGTCATTCAAAAGGCCACCAATAAGCCATTAGCGACCTATCTAACGGCGTCGTTTTGGAAACCTATGGGTTTTGAGCAACCTGCCTTGTGGCAAATAGATGATACAGAGCATCGATTGGTTAAGGCCTTTTGTTGTATCGCCAGCAATGCTAGAGATTTTGCGCGTTTCGGAAAGTTATACAAAGATCACGGAAGGTGGCAAGGTAAACAGCTACTTGATTCTAGTTTTGTAGCTACTTCCATACAAGCTCGATTTAAGGAGAGTCCGCAATACGGCTATGGTTTATGGTTGAGCGATCATCGCGGGAAGAAACTCTTTGTAATGCGTGGTATTCTTGGGCAGTATGTGATCACAATTCCTGAGGATGATCTAATCATTGTTCGTTTAGGGCATCATCGCGGTGAGAAATCAGATCGTCATTTTAGTGATGATTTCTATACCTACGTAGATGAAACCTACGCCATGCTGAATGCTGAATAATTTTTTTGTATTTTTAACATTCAACTTCCCGATTAAATACTTCATTACATGCTAACAAAGATCAACCTGGAACATATCCTGTTTCTGGATATTGAAACCGTTCCACAACATGAAAATTACGAAGCACTAGACGCTACTGCACAACAATTGTGGGAGCAAAAGACCCAGTACCAGCGCAAGGATGAAATTTCTGCGGAGGCGTTTTACGACCGAGCCGGAATTTGGGCTGAGTTTGGTAAGATCGTCTGTATTTCGGTGGGTTATATCGTGATGAAAGGAGACGTTCGAAACTTTCGCGTTACCAGCTTTCACGGTGAGGAACTTTTAATATTAAAAGAATTCAAAACCCTATTGGAATCCCATTTCAACAGACCGCACCATCTTTTGTGCGCACACAACGGCAAAGAATTTGATTTTCCGTATATAGCCAGAAGGATGATCATACATGGAATTGATTTGCCCTTTAAGCTAAATCTCTTCGGAAAGAAACCGTGGGAAGTTCCTCATCTGGATACGCTTGAACTGTGGAAATTTGGAGATTACAAGACCTTTACTTCTTTAAAACTTATGGCACACGTATTAGGAATACCCTCTCCCAAAGATGATATTGATGGAAGCCAAGTACGAGACGTTTACTATGTTGAAAAAGATATAGACCGTATTATTACCTATTGTGAAAAAGACACTATTACGGTAGCTCAAATTCTGCTGCGTCTTAGAAATGAAGCACTATTAACCGAGGACGAAATACGTTCGGTATAATCTATAAAAAAACCCATTGGCCAAAGCCAATGGGTTTTTCGTATTACTAAATTAGGATTATTCGACTATAAATCGATCGACCAATGTTTGGCCTTCTGCTTCAATTTCTAATAAGTACATTCCTGTAGACAAGTTCGACACATCGATCTTGGTCGTAAATGAACCATGTAGCAGTCGTTGACCGGTCACCGAGTAAATGGTATAACTAGTAGGCTCTACATCTACAATACTGATGTTCAGTACGCCTCTATTTACCGGATTTGGATATAAACTAAATCCATATAACTCCGTATTATTATCTCCAATAATTGGATCACCGCCTTGTAAAGAGGAAGGAATAACTACGGTGTAGTCTTCAACTTCTCCCCATTGGAAACTCTCACAAGCTGTTGGTATTCCATTGTATTTCATGGAAACTCGCATGCGAGTTGGTCCGGACGATGCTCCCGTAGGCACTGTAAACGACCCTGAAATAGGCGTTGCGGTGGTCGCACTTCTAGAATACGCTAATTCATTAGCATCGTTAAAATCACCATCGCGATTCCAATCTACAAATACTGCATATCCTTCAGCATAGACTGTTCCTGTCCATCTCGGCGTTATTGTGATCGTATTGTTGCTGCTTAAGTTGGTCGATAAGTTAGTATAATCACCATATCCACCAGCCGAAGCACCGGTCGCATTATTAATGCTTCCAATTTGAACACGCTGAATGTACTCATCGTTGGTATTGTTACCATTTGAAGCACAATATCCGGTTGGAGGCGTTCCGCCACCACCTGCCGACAGACTAATATTGTCTATCGCAATATCCGCTTGCCAAGTACTTCCTGTAATTCGGTTGAATCGCAACTGAACGCTAGCTCCTGCATAGGCGTTTAAGCTTACACTTTCTGCGTTCCATTGGTTTCCTTGATTTCCTGTCTGACTCCAGATACTTGTCCAATTGGTTCCGTCGGTGCTGGCTTCAAGAGAAATACTTCCCATATCAGAAGCGCCGTACATATGATAATCGAAGTTAAAGCTAGCTTCGGTCTCCCCGCCTAGATCGACACATGGAGAATTTAAAATTGCTTGCTTGTTCGGGTAACCCGTTCCGTTTCCTGAAGCTTCCACATAGATATACCATGCTCCGTTCGATCCTGAACTTGGTCCGGTATTACTTGATGGAGTTCCACCTGAATCGCGTGTCCAGTTGATATCATCTGCTGTAGATTGTGTCCAAGCTCCTAACGAACTTTCAAAACTTTCAGCATAAGAAATTCCAACACCATTGGTACATCCACCGCCTCCGGTAGAATCGGTAGTTACATTGACAGTATTACTAAACGGTGACAGGTTCCCGGCCGCGTCACGCGCCTGTACTCTAAAGGAGTAGGAAGTGTTTTCTGTCAAGCCGGTTACTTGTGCTGTTGTCCCGGTAACGGTACCTAAGTTGTTACTTCCTTGGTATACGTCGTAGCCGGTAACACCCACATTATCGGTCGAAGCTGTCCAGCTTAGATCTACCGTAGTTGTAGTGACATCGGTTGTAGATAGGTTAGTAGGAGCAGTTGGCGCCTGGGTATCGGCTGTACTTCCACCTTCCATTTCAAATGCGTCTAACGCAATATCTGCTTGCCAAGTACTGCCCGTGAGTCTATTAAAACGCATACGGAAATTACTTTCGCCGGCATAAGCACCTAGGTCGATGCTTTCTGCATTCCATTGGTTTCCTTGATTTCCGGTGCGGTTCCAAATACTAGACCAGGTAGCGCCGTCATCGGTACTTACTTCAAGATCGATGCTTCCCATATCGGCAGCACCATACATATGGTAACTAAAGTTGAATGTAGCATCATTTTGTCCGCTTAAATCATAACAAGGCGAATACAAGATCGCTCTTTTACTTGGATATCCCGTCCCATTACCTGAAGCTTCTACATACACATAAGTGTTTCCGTCAACTGCTGCAGAAGGTCCTGTATTACTAGAGGGCGTTCCTGAAGCATCTCTAATCCAGTCTATATTATCTTGAGTAGATTGTGACCAATCTCCAAAAGAAGACTCAAAACTCTCTGTATCCGGATAGTTTGAAACCGTTGCAGAACATGCTTCCGGTGTTGGTGGTCCTGAACAACCACTCACGAATGAGATCGATTGGTCATTGTTAGTGTTTGTTCCTCCATTGGTGTTCTCGTTGGCGTCTACGCCTACACCTCTAGCGGCAAATACATCCCAGATAAGACAGTTGTACTGTCCGCCATAAAGGTCTTGATCGGCTTGTAAGATACCGTCTCGTCCCGAAACAAATCCAGGGTTGTTTGGTGTGTTCTTTAGTCCTTCAATAACAAGTGCCATGGCAATATTGTTACCTCCGGTACCGTAATAAAAATCTGGATCGAACCCTTCTTGGTCTATTAAGGCCCAAGTCATATCCCAAATGATCGTTGCCCAAGCATAGCCAACCCCATGAGGAACGGCTAAGCTCCCAATGTCACCATAGGTAGTTCCATTAATAGAAGTATTTGTTGAGTATGGTGTTGGTCGAATTCCACCACCATTAGACCCTTGACCTAATGCGTAGTTTCCTATAGCACGAGCATCGCCGCCTGCATCACCACTTTTTATGGTGAGCATTAATGCAAACCAGTCGCTCCATCCTTCACCCATTTGTTCTGAACCACCAAGTCCGTTGGTATTTGGTCCTCCAACAAGTCGTGTTGAGATTCCGTGACCGTACTCATGTGCTATAATTCCGTTGTCAAGGTCACCGTCTATTTGTGGGTTACCGGACCAAAGGAACATTTGCATTCTTGGATTGCTTCCGTCGCCCGGTGTGGCAAAGTTGGCATTGTTCAATCCACTACCGTCTTGTGCATCGGCATTTACAGAGTCACTTCCTGCACCACCTCTTCCGTAGTTATTTTCTTGAAAATTTCCTGAAGCTTCATCAAATCCGTATTGATACCACACATCGTGCATGATGTTGTTCCAGTAAAAAAGATTGGTGATCGCCGCGTCTCTATACGAACTAGGCTGATTGTTTAGATTAATAGAATAATTAAAATCCAAACCGGAACCTGCATTTGGTGAATATCCGGTTCCATTATTACCATTGGCATCCTCTTGCGCCCAAACATTGTTTCCACGTGTAATGGTATACTCGGCACCATTGGCACCATTGGTGTCATGCCATCCATAAGGTGAGGCAATAGGGTCTTGTGGTTCGTTTACGATAGAACGGCCACCGTCTAACGGACTCTCAAAAGGCATGGCATACACATTATAACTTTCTCCTGCCAACATGCTCGTTGGCGCCTCTTCGACCGTTACTAGATTGTCGACCGACTTCCCATCATGTCCATGATCGCTATGATTATCACCCCAATTACAGGTAATAACCCAGTCTTCGGTACGCAGTACTTCTCCGGTACTTGCATCAATATTTTCATTCCACCAATGTTGTGCATCCAACTGGTAGAAGCTAACATTCCAAACCAATCGCAGTTGGCCTTCATGCATTTGGTAGAGCTGCTTTACCTTAATAGGTTCGAGCGCAGCGGTAGGATCATTGTAAACATAAGTCCCTTCTGCGTTCCGAGAACCGGTTAAGACAGGACGTTTAAGGTTGTGGTTTTGCACCGTTCGCAGCACGGCGTCCTCTGGACTTAATGAAGCACTTGCAATAGGTGCTCTAGAATTAATGTCGCTAACAAATTGGTCTACGTGATAGGTAACCTTTCCATTTCTTACCGATAATTTATAGGTGGCGTACTGAATGGGGATCTCGTTATGAAATTGTTGAACATAAACATGTTTCACATCCGGATTCAATGAAGGCACCACATCGGTGATCTCGAATTGACTAAGATCGGCTTGTTTAAAGTGTGATTCGCCTTTTAGTACATTGAAGTAGTTTTGAACTACCGATTCAACCGTACTTTGTGCAAAAAACACTTGTCCTGCAATGAAAAATAGCATTGCGGAAAAATAGATTTTTTTCATAATGAATTAGGTTTTTGTTAATAATTAGGTTCATTTTATAAAAAAACGTTAACGAAAGAACAATTTATTTATCATAAATCAAATTTTATTCGATGAACTGCAACCTTAAGTTATTAACAATTTGACCGCAAATTCCTAATTCCTAGTGACTTACTAGGTTTTGTGCATTTATCAATAAATTGCTGCCATTATACTATCTTTGATTTTATGCCGGAAAACACTCTTTTAAGTTGTCATAACCTCTCTATTTCCTTCGGAAAAAAAAGGAAAGCGGTCGAAGTGGTGCATCAAATCTCCTTTTCTGTTTCTAAAAATGAGATTGTCGGAATTGTAGGGGAATCGGGTTCGGGCAAATCGGTGACTTCTATGGCCATCATGGGATTGTTGCCCGAAAAGACCGCTCATAGTAATGGCTCTATATTATTTGAAGAGAAGGAGTTGCTTTCAGAAAAACCAAAACAACTTAGAAAGTTGAGAGGGAAAGACATTTCCATGATCTTTCAGGAACCAATGAGCGCATTAAATCCGTCGCTTCGTTGCGGATTTCAAGTTGTCGAGATCCTAATGCATCATTTAAACATGTCTGCTTCCGAAGCCAAGAAAGAAACCTTATCCTTATTCGAAAAGGTAAAACTGCCACGGCCTCATGAAATTTTTAATAGTTACCCACATCAAATTAGTGGCGGCCAGATGCAACGGGTAATGATCGCTATGGCGATCGCTTGTAAACCCAAACTTTTAATTGCAGACGAACCCACTACCGCGTTAGATGTTACCGTTCAGAAAGAGATCTTAGAATTGTTGAAATCACTTCAGAAAGAAACCAACATGAGCATGATCTTTATCTCACACGACCTTAGCCTAGTAAGTGAGATAGCCGATACCGTCGTTGTAATGTACAAAGGAAAAATTGTAGAGACCGGATCGGTACGCAAGATCTTTACCGAAGCAGACCACACCTACACCAAGGCTCTCTTGGCATCGAGACCTACACTTGACGTTCGACTTAAAAAACTACCTACCATAGCCTCGTTGGCCGATGGTTCTTTTACCCCCAATGAAGTAAGTGCTCAACAACGTGCCTTTCGACATAAAAAAGTCTATACAGCTGCACCTCTCCTTGAAGTAAACAACTTAAAAAAGGAATATGTAAGCAATGCCGGTATTTTTTCCAAAGATAAGCGCGTATTAGCCGTGGATAATGTGAGTTTTAAAGTTTACGAAGGAGAAACCGTGGGATTGGTAGGCGAATCGGGTTGTGGTAAATCGACCTTAGGAAAGACAATTTTGCAGCTAGAGACTGCGACCGCCGGATCAATACGATACCGTGGTAAGGAACTAACGACACTTACGGCTTCGGAAACTCGGAAGTTGCGAAAAGAGGTACAGTTAATCTTTCAAGATCCATATTCGTCATTAAATCCGAGATTACTAATAGGTGAAGCCTTACTAGAACCTATGGAGGTTCATAAGATCGAAAGCAGCAGGAAAAAACGTAAAGCGCGCGTGTTTTCGCTGTTAGAGCGAGTGGGTCTAGACAGCAGTTATTACCATCGCTATCCTCATGAGCTATCCGGTGGTCAACGCCAACGTGTGGGTATTGCCAGGACCATTGCCATGGAACCCAAACTCGTTATTTGCGATGAATCGGTTTCGGCCTTGGATATTTCGGTACAAGCGCAAGTGCTTAATTTGCTCAATGAGCTTAAAGAGGATTTTGGATTTACCTATATATTTATTTCGCATGACCTTGCGGTGGTAAAATACATGGCGGACCAATTACTTGTAATGAATCAGGGTGCGATAGAAGAGATGGGCGATGCCGATGAGATCTATGAGAACCCTACACGACCGTACACCAAGAAATTAATAGATGCGATTCCGAAGGGATTGTAACAGTAAAAAAGTCCCGTTCTAACCTCACAAAGAACGGGACCAACTATTTGAATCATTGCAGATTCGGGGTAATGTACTCTTAACACCTTGAAGGCATTACATTAGTAAAAACACTTTTTTAGCTACATACAGTACGTTGTTTAGCAATCGCACCGTATTTTTCAGAGAGTTAATGATCGTTTGCATAAGTAGGTTTTGTTAGTTATTCTTGGGGACTGCTAATATCCTACACTTTTTCAAAAAACACGATTAAAAACACTTTTTTTCGTTGTAATACACTTTTTTTTAACATTTTCGTATTTTAATTAAGGTTTTTCTTACAATTGAATCAAAAAAAATCCGATGTAAAAACATCGGATGTGTTGCTTATTAATGATAGTTACTTACAATTTCATTTCGGGAATTTCACCTTCGACCAAAAGTTCTCCTTGTGTAGCCGCTTGAATTTCTTCCACACTTACGCCCGGTGCGCGTTCCAATAATTTAAAGCGGTTATGTTCTATTTCGAGCACGGCCAAGTTGGTCACGATCTTTTTTACACAGTTCACACCTGTTAATGGTAGACTGCATTCTTTAAGTAGTTTAGACTCGCCTGCGCGATTGGTATGCATCATAGCTACGATAATATTCTCGGCAGAAGCCACTAGATCCATGGCGCCTCCCATACCTTTAACCATTTTCCCGGGAATCTTCCAATTAGCGATATCTCCGTTTTGTGCAACTTCCATAGCTCCTAAGATAGTGAGATCTACATGTTGTCCACGAATCATAGAAAAGCTGGTAGCAGAGTCGAAAAACGAAGCACCAGGCAAGGCTGTAATGGTTTGTTTTCCCGCATTTATAAGATCAGGATCCTCTTCTCCTTCAAAGGGGAAAGGGCCCATTCCTAGAATGCCATTCTCACTTTGAAACTCGACTTCAATATCGTCTCGTACGAAATTAGCGACCAAGGTGGGAATACCAATTCCTAGGTTTACGTAATACCCATCTTTTACTTCTTTAGCGATACGTTGTGCGATTTGTTCTTTCGATAAACTCATTAGGCCTTCGTTCTTACGGTTCGTTGTTCAATACGTTTTTCGTAGCGTTCTCCTTGGAATATGCGCTGTACAAATATTCCGGGGATATGTATTTCGTTAGGGTCCAGTTCACCGGCCGGAACCAGTTCCTCAACCTCAGCAACGGTAATAGTGGCTGCGCCACACATATTCGGATTGAAATTACGTGCGGTTCCTTTAAAGATCAAATTCCCGGCGGTATCGCCTTTCCAAGCCTTGACAAAAGCATAGTCTGCTTTAAAAGCCTTTTCTAATATGTGCATTTTCCCGTTAAATTCTCTGGCTTCTTTTCCTTCGGCTACTTCTGTTCCGTAGCCGGCAGGGGTAAAGAATGCCGGAATTCCACTTTGCGCTGCTCTACAACGTTGTGCAAGTGTTCCTTGTGGAATAAGCTCTACTTCCAGTTCTCCGCTTAACATTTGTCGTTCAAATTCTGCGTTCTCACCTACGTAAGAAGAGATCATCTTTTTAATTTGATGTTTCTGAAGCAACAATCCCAGTCCAAAATCATCTACGCCTGCATTGTTTGAAATACAAGTCACCTCTTTAACATTGCGACGAACCAATTCGGAAATAGCATTCTCGGGAATACCACTAAGTCCGAACCCACCCAACATAAATGTCATCCCGTCTTTGATGCCTTCGCAGGCTTCTTGAACGTTAGATACCGTTTTATTGATCATTTAATTTATTTTTTCTGAAAACTGACACTATGAAACATAGTGCTCCTTTTTGTTTGGATAAAAATACTAAAATTGAAGCAGAGTTCCTTCCGAAGAAAGCCTAGAAAAAAATAACTTCTGTCTAAAAATCGAATTCATCGATAATCTCGTCTTTCGTATCGGTATTATCTTCTCGCCATTTAGAACAATCTGTTTGTATTGACAAATTAGAGGGTCGATTAAAGCTTCCCGTCGAGATATTTAACGCTTCATCTTCGTAACACTTCTTCATATAAATAGCCCAAATAGGCAGGGCCATGGTTGCTCCTTGACCGTATCGCGTTGAGGCAAAATGCGTAGCACGATCATCGCCTCCAACCCAAACACCCGTTACCAAGTTGGGTACCATCCCCATAAACCAGCCATCACTATTATTTTGTGTAGTACCTGTTTTTCCCGCAATTGGATTCTTAAAATCGTAAGGGTAACCTGTTACCACCTCATTATAAAATTTGTTGGTAGTAGCCCAAGTACCACGTAATCTCGCACCAGAACCAGACTGTGTCACACCTTCCATTAGACTTACAGTAACATACGCCGACTCGTCGCTAATTACATCTTTGGTTTCAGGAACGCTTTGATAAAGTACCGTACCGTTCTTATCTTCGATCCTTGAAATTAACGTGGGTTTCACGTAAACGCCTTCATTAGCAAAAACACTGTAGGCACCTACCATTTCGTATAACGAGACATCTGGAGTACCTAAAGCAATAGAGGGTGCTTCGGGTATATTTTCGGTATCCACACCCATTTTCTTAACGAGGTCGATCACCGGTCGTGGCCCAACTCGGTCTATTAAACGTGCCGTGACCGTATTGATCGATTGTGCTAAGGCCGTTTTCAGTGAAAGCATTTCACCTGAGGTGTCACCGGAATTTTTGGGAGTCCATGGTTTTAGCAAGCCATATTTTCCTGCCGGAATGGTATGTGGCGTATTAGGCAAGGTGTCACAAGGCGACATATGCATTTGGTCGATGGCGGTAGCGTACACAAAAGGTTTAAAGGTAGACCCTATTTGTCGCTTACCGGTCTTTACCATGTCGTATTTAAAATGCTTGTAGTTGATACCACCAACCCATGCTTTGACTTCCCCTGTTTGAGGCGTCATGGACATTAATGACGCACGTAAGAACGACTTGTAATAGCGTATGCTATCCATTGGGGTCATTAAGGTGTCTATTTCGCCACCCCATGAAAAGATTCGCATCTTTGTTTTTTTCTTAAAGCTTGCGATGATCTCTTTTTCGCTCTTACCTTGCTCCTCCAATATACGCCAGCGATCGCTTCGACGCATGGCGCTGTTCATTATACCTTTCGTTTCCTCTTCGGTTAAATCTCTAAAAGGAGCTGTTTTATTTTTCTCATTCTGTTCGTCAAAGGATTTTTGCAAATTGGCGATATGAAGGTCGACTGCCTCTTCTGCATACTGTTGCATTTTAGAATCGATGGTCGTATACACTTTTAATCCGTCGCTATAGATATTGTACTTGGTCCCGTCACTTCTAGGGTTCTTGTCAACCCAGTCTGCCATAAACGCTCTTGCGTATTCTCTAAAGTAGGTAGCCAATCCTTCTACATGCCCTTGGGGCGTAAATTCGATATTAAGTGGAGTTGCCTGCAAGGAATCCTTTACTTGCTCGGTAATATAACCGTACTTCTCCATTTGTGATAGTACAACGTTACGACGGTTCTTTACACCAACCGGATTTCGCACCGGATTGTACAAGGAAGAGTTTTTAAACATTCCTACCAACATGGCCGATTCGGCTGTGTTTAATTCTGAAGGCGGCTTGTCGAAATAAATATTAGCTGCCGATTCGATTCCTACCGCCTGATTTAAGAAATCGTATTCGTTAAAATACATGGTAATGATTTCTTCTTTGGTATATCTGCGTTCGAGGCGTGTTGCAATGATCCATTCTTTGATCTTTTGTATACCTCGTTGTAGTTTATTTCTTGAAACTTGTTCGGTAAAGAACAATTTAGCCAACTGTTGTGAGATGGTACTCGCGCCTCCTTTGGTTCCCAGAAATGCGACTGCACGCACGGTACCTTTAGCGTCGATACCTGCATGATCGTAAAAGCGTACATCTTCGGTTGCGATCAAGGCATTTATTAGATGGTCTGGCAATGCTTCATAGGGGACCGGGGTGCGGTTCTCCTTATAGAATTTCCCAATCACCTTGCCATCGCTCGCGATAATCTCGGTTGCTAAGTTCTTTTCGGGGTTCTCAAGACTCGTCTCATCGGGTAAGCTTCCGAAGACACCCCAAGATGCTAATAAGAAAACAAGGATTATTAGCCCTATGAATCCGGCAAAGATCTTCCAAAAGGTTCTAATATGTCGCCCCACATCTTTAGTTGCTTTTTTTGTTGTTTTTTTCTTTGCCATGGCTACTCTTCTTGATCTGTTTTTTCGATACTATACCCAACGTCGGTTATTCCCTCTAGATTTTTAACGCCTTCTACAGCACCGTTATTGCGAACCGCATGTGTTATAGTTATGTTATAATTTCCGGTCTCTGCAAAACGTATGCCTTCTTTATACCACAACTTATTCTCTTTTACGCTACCAATTCCTTGACCCATCCATGTTCCGTCCGGATGCGCCATTCTATATTCTAAGGTATCGGTTACGACCTTACCGTGTGGAAAGTCCATACGAACTATCAAAAACAAATTGTTAAACTTATAGTCGTTCGTGTTTCGCACATTCAGGAACATATTATACGTTTGAAGCGAGTCCAATTGAGGAATTTCAAAAACGGCTGGTTGGTCTACATCCCATCCTCCTGAAATATTTTGATTGCCGCTAACTACGGTATCGGTATTACACGACACACACAATAGGACGACACCAAAAACAACTAAAAAATTACGCATTCTTTTTTGAATTTCGGTTGCGATTCTTATTTCTGTTCCTGCTCTTTTTACGACGTTTCTTGCGTTTTTGTTTTGGTTGATCGAAACGCGTTAAACTATCTTGACCAACAACATTGCTAAACAATTCCTTTTTCTTCGAAACAGGAGTGTCCTCTATAAATTCTTCTAAGCTGGCCACATTTTTCCCTTTGTTATTTAAAGCGATGATCTCGTTTACCTTTTCGACCGAAAGCTGGTGCCAGTTCATGCCATCCTTTACATACGAATACCACAACAATCCTTTAAATATGTCGATCTTTTGACAAACGGCAGGGCCTTTTTCGGTTTGTAGCTTTACATCGCTCTTCGGAAAGGCTTCCAATGCTTCCAAATAGGTGTCAAGTTCGTAATTAAGACAGCATTTCAACTTCCCGCATTGCCCGGCAAGTTTTTGAGGATTAAGGGATAATTGTTGATACCGTGCTGCCGAAGTATTTACCGATCTAAAATCGGTTAACCAAGTAGAACAGCACAATTCACGACCACAGGACCCAATTCCTCCTAAGCGAGCGGCTTCTTGACGAAACCCTACTTGTTTCATTTCAATCCTTGTGTTGAAGGTTCTTGCGAACTCT
This sequence comes from Candidatus Ulvibacter alkanivorans, assembly GCF_003333325.1. GTDB lineage: Bacteria > Bacteroidota > Bacteroidia > Flavobacteriales > Flavobacteriaceae > Ulvibacter_A > Ulvibacter_A alkanivorans. The sequence goes on from NZ_QOLC01000089.1 coordinate 66,947, forward strand.
TTAATAAGTTGTCTAAAATCGACTCGTTCTTCGGCGGTGTAATAAAAGATGGCCTTTGAGGCATCGCCTTGAAACTCGACATCACTAATTTTCATTTGAAGACCAAGTCGTATGGCGATCTCTCTGGACTGTTTTTGTACATCAGCCTCGCGATCTCGTACTTTTTGCCACACATCGATGTCCTTTTGAGTTGCTTTTCGGTAGATCTTCGGAAGTGCTTCGGGTTTTGGGGCTTCGTTCTTTTTCTTCATTTGAACACGCACCAGTTCTCCCATCAAGGTAACGATACCAATATCGTGTCCCGGAGAAGCTTCGGTAGCAACAATGTCGCCAACACTTAAACTAAGGTCCTCGGCATTTTGATAGAAGTGCTTTCTACCATTTTTAAAGCGTACTTCCACCCCTTTAAATGGCTCCATATTACCCGGAAGTGACATGTTAGAAAGCCAATCGAATACCGTTAATTTATTACAGCCATCAGTACCGCAAGTCCCATTGTTCTTGCATCCTTTTGGCTGACCATTGGTACCCGAGGCACAGCTTGTACAGCCCATATTTTATATATATTGCTCTTTTTCAGAAGAAAAGAGACGTAGATTAAACATTATCTTTAGTAGGTAAAGATACCAATAATTAATGATGAATTCTGAAATTAGAATTCCGAATTTATTTTTTAAACTTTAGTTTCTCCGAACGTCCTTTCTTAAATATCTTATTGCTGTTAGGAATTCCTTTCCGAAGCTTTTTCTGTTCTTCGTAGGGCAATTGGATGATATCTTGACATTCGGTAGAGCAACAATTCTCCATAGCTTCGGCACACGAATCACATTGAATAAATAATAAATGACAGGCTTCATTAGCACAGTTCACATGCGAGTCGCAAGGCGCACCACATTGGTGACATTGCGCAATGACATCTTCTGTGATTCGTTCTCCACGCCTATGGTCGAAGACAAAGTTCTTTCCAATAAACTTATTTTCCAGTCCTTTTTTCTCTACTTGTCGGGTGTATTCTATAATCCCGCCTTCTAATTGAAACACATTCTTGAATCCTTTGTGTTTGTAATACGCACTGGCCTTTTCACATCGTATTCCTCCTGTACAATACATGACGAGTTTTTTATCTTCCTTGTGCGCTTTTAGATCTTCTTCTATTATGTCTAATGAATCTCTAAAGGTGTCTACATCGGGTGTGATAGCACCTTTAAAATGCCCTATCTCACTTTCGTAATGATTACGCATATCGACCAAGATAGTATCGGGATCTTCGATCAAGGCATTGAAGGTGGAAGCATCTACGTGCACTCCTTTGTTTCGCACGTCAAAGGTTTCATCGTTGAGCCCGTCGGCCACAATTTTTTTTCGCACTTTCACCTTTAGTTTTAAGAACGACTTAAGGTCGTGTTCTATGGCGATATTTAAACGAACATCTTTCAGAAAATAAATTCCGTCCAAGAAGGTTTTAAATTCATTGAAACGCTTAGCGGGAACAGACAATTGCGCATTGATACCTTCGTGGGCAACATAAATACGTCCTAGGACTTCCAGTTCGTCCCACGCAATAAATAGGTGATTTCTAAATAATTTAGGATTGCCGATCTTGGCATATTGATAAAAAGAGAGGGTAAGACGGTCTTCACCGGCCTTTTCAAGTAATGCTTCCCGCTCTTTTGCACTTAAGGTGTTGTACAGTTGCATGCTATACTTTATTTAGTGTAAAAGATTTTATTTAAACAGGAGGCAAATTTAAGCAATTCGGGCATGTTGACAAAAAGTATAATTAGAGGGTGGGAACCTTTGTGATGAACACAAAGAAATAGTACCTTAGCCTATTCACTCCCCACATAAATTTTATACAAACATGAGTACTGAAAAAGACGCAAAACTAAAAGCCTTAAAACTAACATTAGACAAGCTGGACAAGACCTACGGGAAAGGCACCGTAATGAAGATGGGTGATTCGGCTGTAGAAGAAGTTGATGTAATTCCAACCGGATCTTTAGGTCTTGATGTTGCCTTGGGTGTGGGTGGATATCCTAGAGGACGAGTGATCGAGATCTACGGACCGGAATCTTCGGGTAAAACTACATTGACCTTGCACGCCATTGCAGAAGCACAAAAAAAAGGAGGCATTGCCGCTTTTATTGATGCAGAACATGCTTTTGATAGATATTATGCCGAAAAACTGGGAATTGACATAGAGAACCTGATTATTTCGCAACCCGATAATGGAGAACAGGCTTTGGAGATCACCGATAATTTGATCCGTAGTGGTGCTATAGATATTATAGTTATCGACTCGGTAGCTGCATTAACGCCAAAAAGTGAGATAGAAGGTGAAATGGGTGACAGTAAAATGGGACTTCACGCGCGATTAATGTCGCAAGCACTTCGGAAACTTACAGGTTCCATAAGCAAGACCAAATGTACCGTGATCTTTATCAATCAGTTACGCGAAAAGATTGGGGTAATGTTTGGAAATCCGGAAACCACAACCGGTGGTAACGCACTTAAGTTCTACGCTTCGGTTCGGTTGGACATTCGTCGATCGACACAAATTAAAGATACCAATAGTTCGGTAATGGGTAATAAAACCCGTGTAAAGGTGGTTAAGAATAAAGTGGCCCCTCCTTTTAAAACTGCCGAATTTGATATCATGTACGGTGAAGGTGTATCTAAGGTAGGTGAGATCATTGATCTTGGCGTCGATTTTGAGATCATTAAAAAGAGTGGTTCGTGGTTTAGTTACGACGACACCAAACTAGGTCAAGGGCGCGAAGCGGTAAAAACCTTACTACAAGACAACCCGGAACTTATGGAAGAATTGGAGCAAAAGATCAAAGATTCGATCGCGGCCATTCATGCCTAATTTCAGCTTGGACGCAACCCTTTTTAGCAAACGGTATCTACAGTGTGTAGAACCCTCAATTATTGGTTGCCACTTACTTAGCGTAAGATTTATCAACAATATAATGTACGGTACTGCAATTTGACTTTAGACGAGCTCATCATACAATGTAAGCAGCAAAATGCTAGTGCGCAAGGAGAATTGTATAGACGATATTCTGGTATACTCTTTTCAATTTGCCTAAAGTATTCACCTAATTATGTTGAAGCGGAAGATAGCTTGCAAGATGCATTTATTACTATTTTCAAAAAAATAGCTCAGTTTAAAGACAAAGGTTCTTTTGAAGGCTGGATGAAACGGATCACCGTAAACACGGTACTTCAGAAATACCGAAAAAAACGTGTTTTTGACATACACAGGGAAGACCAGATCGAGGATGAAGCAGACGATGTTTCTATAGATGATGACGGAATTCCTTTAGATTACTTGCTGGAGATCATACAGCAACTCCCCGATCGTTACAGGTTGGTGTTTACCATGTATGTGCTCGATGATTATCAGCATAAAGAGATCGCCGAGATGTTAGGAATTAGTGATGGTACGTCTAAATCTAATCTAGCAAGAGCACGCGCTATTTTACAATCTAAAATTGAAGCATACCAGCAGGCAAAAAATGCCGAATAATTATGAAAGATAAAAAGCACATAGACCAGCTTTTTAAAGATCGCTTTAAAAACTTTGAAGCCACTCCCTCTCCCGAAGTTTGGAACAAGATCCAAGCACAATTAAAAGAAGAGAAAGAGGAGCGCAAGGTTATTCCATTATGGTGGAAAGTGGCCGGGGTCGCTGCTTTACTTGCCTTACTGCTTACCATTGGCAATACTGTTTTTGATCCCTTCGGAAGTGAGGATCCTTCCATTGTAACTGAAGATCCTTCTGAACACGTTGAAGACAGTTCTAAAGATCCAAACACAATTTCCAATGAATCGAAGACCGTGATCGCTTCCGAAGCAACCGAAGAAAAGACCGAAAATAGAAATGCTACCGATGCTTCAGAAGAACAAGATGATCTAAATACAACTAGAACAATTAAAGACAAAATCGTAAATAGCACAAAAGTTGCCGAAACTACGGTGGCTTCAGACAATAAAAAGAAGCAACCAAATAAGGCAGAACTATCAAATGACGAGTTACGTAAGAAAGCCAATAAAGGTATTGCTTCCGATAAACGCATCGCTACTGTTTCCGAAGCAAAAAAGAATGAACTCGAAAAAGATCCTTTGATCGATACAGCAAAAGAAGTAGTAACTGAGACCAAGACCGGTGTGGCGGAAAACAAGTCTACCGATTCCGAAAACTTGGGAACATCAACTACGACCGGCGATACGAATAAAGAAGATGTTACTCAAGACAAAGAGAAGCCGTCTATTTACGATGCGATCGCAAGCTCTCAAGAGGAAGAAGAAAAAATAACAAAACCAAACACAAAAATTGACGACCGTTGGGATGTTGGTCCTTTTGTGGCACCGGTATATTACAACACTTTAGGTGAAGGGTCTTCGATTGACGCTATGTTTGCTGATAATACACAAAGTGGAGACGTAAATCTAAGTTATGGTGTACAAGTAAGCTACGCCATTACCGATAAATTAAGTGTGCGTTCTGGAGTAAGCAATGTTGACCTCAGCTACGCGACGGGTGATGTAGAACTAGGAACAGGTCCAGTGGGAGTGGCTTTAAAGTCGATCGATTATGGTGGCCGACAAGTTGTCTTGACCGTTGTCGACAAAGGAACCTTGGCCGAAGGAATGAACGATGGAGATCCTTTTGGAAACATCACGCCGAAATCCACTGCGGGCGATGTTTCGTTAATACAAAACATCAATTATTACGAAGTACCATTAGAATTAAAATACGCCCTATTAAATAACAAAATAGGGGTTAATGTCATTGGTGGTTTTAGTACGTTATTCCTAGGAAGCAACGATGTTTCCGTTCGCGCAGCAGATTTTAGCGAAACCTTAGGGGAAGCCAACAATTTATCATCGGTTAGTTTTACAACCAATATTGGGTTGGGACTCGATTATAAGATTAGTAGAAAGTTTAAGTTTAATATTGAGCCTATGTTTAAATACCAGCTCAACCCGTACACAGATTCATCTGTAGGTTTTAAGCCCTATTATTTGGGAGTGTATACCGGTTTGAGTTTTAAGTTTTAGGTTATTTTTTAGTTGGTTAGGTTTGGATTATACCAAGCATTGATGACAGAAAAAACCGTCCTTCGCCATAGGGCGGTTTTTTTATGCGCTAAAGTGAAGGATTTTGAAGTTCGTCTAAAATTGCTGCTCTCGTTTGAAGTTTTAACATACGTCTATCTTCTAATTCTAATATCGCAGTTGGCACAATAGGGAGCACGGTTACTCTCATTTTACCGGGAGTTCCACTAAAGAAGGTGTACGAAAACCGCTTTTTGTTGTCGTGAAATACCATAGGCGCAATAGGTATATGATGTGCAATGGCTAAACGGAACGCACCATCTTTGAATTCGTCCAATACAATGCGCTCATCTTCTGGAATTCCTCCTTCGGGAAAAATACACACACTCAATCCTTGATTCAATTTTTGTTGTGCTCGCTGAAATACTTCGAGCCTGCTCTTTGGACTGTTCCGATCTACCAGGATACAAGTGCGCTTATAGAAAAATCCGAAGACCGGGATCTTAGCTAATTCTTTCTTGCCAACAAAAACAAAAGGGTTACGAGTTACATATAACATCAACATGATATCGGTCATGGAGGTGTGATTGGAAACGAACATATAACTTTTTCGTTTTTCATATTGAGTTTGACGCTTTATCCTAGGAAAGAATCCCATACCGAACAGAATGATGGTTGCCCAAAGTCGAGCTAGTTTAAAAAAATACGGATACCAACTTTCCTTTGCGATACTTACAATAAGTAAAGGGAATAAGATAACGATAGGCACAGTGACCAGAATATAGAACCATATTCGGTAGAGGGGCGTTAAAATGTAACGAAGAATTTGCATCGCGCATCAAAAATAATGATTTGCAACCTACCGAAACGTGAAAAAAAGTAACTTTGCCAAAAATTGAATTATTCATGTCGAGAATACTTACAGGAATCCAATCTACGGGAACCCCACACTTAGGGAATATACTAGGTGCCATCGTGCCGGCGATCAAAATGGCGAACGATCCTAAAAATGAGTCGTATTTGTTTATCGCAGATATGCACTCCTTAACGCAAATAAAGGATGGTGAGACTTTAAAAAACAATACTTACAGTACAGCTGCGGTATGGTTGGCCTTTGGATTGGACATTTCGAAAACTGTTTTTTATCGACAAAGCGATATCCCACAAGTAACGGAACTGTCCTGGTATCTTAGCTGTTTCTTTCCTTATCAGCGCCTTACCTTGGCACACTCCTTTAAAGACAAAGCAGACCGATTAGAAGACGTAAACGCCGGATTGTTTACCTACCCTATGTTAATGGCTGCCGACATCCTATTATACGATGCCGAGATCGTTCCGGTAGGAAAAGATCAATTACAACATCTTGAGATGACCCGGGATGTGGCTGCTCGTTTCCATGCGCAAATGGGTGAGACCTTTGTATTACCAGAGGCAAAAGTGGAAGAGAACACCAAGTTAATTCCGGGCACCGACGGTGCAAAAATGAGCAAATCGAAAAACAATATTATCAACCTTTTCCTGCCCGACAAGAAATTGCGTAAGCAGATCATGGGTATTGAAACCGACAGTACACCGTTGGAAGATCCTAAAGACCCTAAAAGTTGTAATGTTTTTGCGTTATATGCTTTATTGGCTTCCGAAGGAGACATTGCTGCCATGCGTAAAAACTACGAAGCCGGTGGCTACGGTTATGGCCATGCGAAACAAGCACTGTTTGAACTTGTACTAGAAAAATTTGCTGAACAACGCGAACGGTATACCTATTATATGAACCACCTGGATGAGATCGATGCCGCATTGGCAGTAGGTGCCGAAAAAGCGACAAAAACGGCAAACGCCGTACTTTCACGTGTTCGTGAAAAGGTAGGATACTAAACCAATTTAAATTGTTTTCCCGGCAGTGGTTGCACCACACCTTTTAATTCTAAGGTAAGTAATAATGAGGCTGCAGTAAAGGCGGGGATGCTACAACCCAGCGCAATACTATCGAGTAACTCTTTGTCTTTTTGTTGTAAATAATCGACAATTTTTTGTTCTGCTTCGGAAAGATCGTCGAACAATCGTGTTTGCACTACCGGAGATCGTGTAGGCTTCAATTTCCAACCCAGCATAAATACCAAATCGGAACTGGAGCTGATTAAATGTGCTTGTTGTGTTCGTATAAGGTAGTTACACCCCACACTTTGCAAGTCGGTGGCACGTCCCGGCACAGCGAAGACTTCACGGTTGTATGAATTTGCGATATCTGCAGTTACAAGACTACCTCCTTTTTCTCCCGATTCGATAACAACGGTTGCTTCGCTAATTCCTGCAATGATTCGGTTTCTTCTTAAGAAATTAGTACGATCAAAGGGATCATCGCTCCAAAATTCGGTAATAAGCCCACCGTGGTCTTTCACCTTTTCCACATATTTCTTGTGTGATCTCGGATAAATTTGATTCAATCCGTGCGCTAAACAAGCAATAGTTTGTAGACCGTGCTTTAAAGCCGCCTTATGAGCTGTAATATCTACGCCGTAAGCGAATCCTGAAACAATCACGGGATCGAGTGGCACAAGTTCTGCAATCAATTTCTCACAAAAAGCTTTGCCATAGGTGGTTATGCTGCGAGTACCAACTATGCTAATAATTCGTTTGTTTTTTAGATCGATATTCCCTTTATGAAAAAATAACAGCGGACCGTCTAAGCAATGTTTTAATCGTTCGGGGTAGGTCACCTCTTGATAGTAGCTATAGGCGATCCCGTTTTGTTCTACGAATCGAAGTTCGGCTTCGGCTTCATCTAAGACCGAACGATCGTTGAGCGCTTTCAATTTGCTCGCGCCAATTCCGTCGATTTTTAGCAATTTACGTGGGTCTTCGCTAAATACTCCTTCGGCAGAACCAACGTGATGAATCAATTTTTTTGCTGAAGCATCTCCCAAATTTGGTACGCGCTGTAATGCCAGCGTGTAGCGTAATTCATTTTTAGACAGCATGGTACTTGTGACAATTTGCAGGGGAGTTGCACTTAAAAATACAACAATTTTGGTTGTTGATAACTTAATGCATTTAAAATTGACGAAGGTTTAAAAAAAAATTAAGTTTGTTTACATGCAAATGGCGAATTACATAAACGACCTACTCTACCGTTACGAGTGTGTGATCATTCCAGGATTTGGTGCCTTTTTAACCCAATATCGATCTGCGAGTATTGATGCCGATTCACATACTTTTACGCCACCGGGAAAAACCGTGTCTTTTAATCGACAACTTCAAACCAATGATGGGTTGTTGGCTAATTATGTAGCTTCCGCAGAGAACTGCAGTTATGAAGAAGCGCTCCAAAAAATTAGAAATTTTACCGGAAAGATCGCCTTACAACTTTCCGAAGGAGCAACCATTCAATTTAAAAAGATCGGTTCCTTTTCGTTAAATGAAGAACGGTCTATTCAATTCATACCTTCGGAAACAGAGAATTTTAGTACGGCTTCTTTCGGACTTAGTTCATTTGTATCTCCAACCATATCGCGAGAAGGTATCAACGCATCCTCTGAAGCGGAAAAAGAGAAAACACCATTATTATTCACGCCAGAAAAACGAGAAACCCGACCTTACCTACGCTATGCTGCTATTGGTTTGATCGCCGTTGCTTTAAGTAGCTTCGGAGGGATGAAACTGTATGAGAGCAACGTACAAAATCACAATTATGCTGAAAAGCAAAAGGCGAATTCACTGGTTGATGATCAAATACAAGAAGCGACTTTTATATTAGAAAATCCGTTGCCGGTGCTAAATGTTAGCATTCCGAAGCAAACCGGAAAATATCACATAATTGCCGGTGCATTCAGAATTGAGGAGAATGCACAAAAAAAATTAGAACAACTTCAGGAAAAAGGCTATTCGGCACGAGCCATAGGAAAGAACCGATACGGTTTACATCAAGTAGTCTATCAAAGCTTCGAAGATCGATTGGAAGCGTTACGCTCGTTACGATCTATCAAGGCTACAGAGAACAAAGATGCTTGGTTGCTAGTTCAAGAACTAGATCAATAATCACTTTATATTCAACTTTCTTTTGACCATTGCCTAGGTAGGAATTACTACCTTTGCAAAAAAACAGAACTATGGGTAGTAAAACACCAAAAGAAACACGAACGGTAATAACCGATCTAGTACTTCCTAGCGAAACCAATCCTATTGGAAATATGTTTGGAGGCGAACTGTTAGCGCGAATGGACCGAGCTGCCAGTATTTCGGCCAGACGACACAGCCGCCGTATCGTGGTAACCGCTTCTGTTAATCACGTTGCTTTTAATAAGATGATCCCACTCGGGAGTGTAGTTACTGTAGAAGCACACGTTAGTAGGGCGTTCAAAAGTTCGATGGAGGTCTTTATGGATGTTTGGATCGAGGATCGCGAAAGTGGATTGCGCAGCAAGGCGAATGAAGCAATTTATACGTTTGTAGCGGTCGATGAAATGGGAAATCCTGTTCCTGTACCACAATTAATTCCCGAAACAGAATTAGAGAAAGAACGCTATGATGCTGCCTTAAGAAGAAAGCAATTAAGTTTGGTATTGGCCGGAAAAATGAAACCGAACGAAGCTTCAGAATTAAAAGCATTGTTCGAGTAACTTTATAGAAAAGTTAGTAGAATACGCGATTTAACCTACTTGATTAGTAGGATTTTATATTGCTAAAAGTGCAGAATTATTCTTAAAATTCTGCTTGTTTTTTTACGTCGATTAGATATATTTGGATTTCCAAAAAAAAATAGCTGCTTCAGCTACCTAAAAAAATCGTAATGAACAAAACTACTTTTACGCTACTCTTAGCCTGTATTGGAATTTTTACTTTATCATTTGCTCAATCTGATTATACGATCCGATTTCAAGATGAGGTCTTAGAAGTTCCCGAAAACATTAATACTTTTAATTGGGGACAAATGCCAGAATCTTCACGTTTGGCAAACGGATACTTTGGTTGGATCCAATTTTATGAAACCCCTTCGCAAACGGTTCAAGATCGGTTTGAAGCGAACAGCCTTCAGTTGATGGATTACATTCCGCATAGAACGTATTTATTTTATTTTCCTGAAACTGTTTCTGTAGATTTTCTTCGGAATAATGGCGTTCGTGCTATCGTTCCCGTAGAAGGTCGTTTTAAACTTTCAGAAGAACTGAAAAATCCACCATACCCTTCTTATGCTAAGAAAGGGAATAAAATATTGGTCACTTTAATTCATCATAAAAACGTATCTACCGATTTCGTGCTGCAGGATCTTGCACAACAACAAATCACTTTAGAACAGCAATATAAAGGATCGAACATTATAGACTTGGCGATTCCCGATAATTGCTTAGATGCATTGTCGAACCTTCCATACGTACGATGGGTTGAGCTAATTGCGGCTCCTCCGGTGAAAGATGACACTAGAGGAAGAAGTCTTCACCGTGCAAGTGGTTTAGATACGCAAACAAGTGCCGGTAGAAACTACACAGGAGACGGAATTGGTGTTATGGTACGTGATGATGGAATCGTAGGACCTCATATCGACTTTCAAGGTCGTATAGACAATTCGTTCGCTAGTGGAACCACAGGAACCCATGGTGATGGTGTTGGAGGTATTATGGCAGGAGCCGGTAACCTTGACCCTACCATGCGAGGAATGGCAGCCGGATCGAATATTTTTGTATCCAATTACGCTTCTAATTTTTTAGATACCGCCACTCAAACGTATATTAACAATGGCGATGTTCAAATCACCAATTCATCGTATAGTGATGGTTGTAATGCGGGGTATACATCGGGTACTAGGACTGTAGATTTTCAAACCCGCACAATTCCGACCTTGCTACATGTGTTCTCTGCAGGAAATTCAAATAACAACAACTGTGGATACGGAGCCGGGAACCAATGGGGGAATATTACCGGAGGTCACAAACAAGGAAAGAATGTAATTGCTACTGCTAATACATTTTTTGACGGATCGCTTGTAAATTCCAGTAGTCGTGGACCGGCTCATGACGGCCGAATTAAACCCGACATTGCCGCCAACGGACAAAATCAAGGATCTACCAATCCCAATAATGGCTATCAATCATTTGGTGGTACTTCCGGAGCTGCACCGGGAATCGCAGGCGTTGCTGCTCAACTATATGAAGTATACGGTGACCTTAACGGAGGTGCTTTTCCACCTTCTGCACTCATTAAAGCAACACTTTTAAATACCGCCAACGAAGCCGGGAACATTGGACCTGATTACAAATTTGGTTGGGGAATTGTAAACGGACTTAGAGCCGGAAAACTAATTGAAGAAGGACGTTATTTATCTGACACTAGTATTCAAGGAAGTACTAATACACATACTATAAACGTGCCTGCAGGAACTGCACAAGTACGATTCATGGTTTATTGGAGTGATCCGGAAGCAACTCCGGGAGCAAATCCCGCCTTGGTTAATGACCTAGACCTGGTAGTAACCGATCCTTCTAATAACGATTATCTGCCATGGATCTTGGACCCTACACCAAATCCTACTACTCTTAATCTTCCCGCTACAAATGGTGAAGATCATTTAAACAATGTTGAACAAGTATTGATCAACAGCCCAGCAGCCGGTGATTATGACATCGACATTACCGGGTTCAATGTACCGGTAGGACCTCAAGAGTATTTCGTGGTATATGAAATAATTTCAGAAAACCTAACACTTACTTATCCAAACGACGGAGAAAGTTTCCGTCCGGGCGAAACAGAAAGCATCCACTGGGACGGGATCAATACTACTGCAGGCTATACCTTAGAATATTCTACCGATAATGGAGGAACTTGGAATTCGATCACCACGGTGAGTAACACTACCACCAACTATGGTTGGAATGTCCCTAACGAAGTTACCGGAAATGCTTTGATCCGAATCACAAGTGGTTCGTTCCAAGATACGAGCGATGCCACTTTTTCGATCGCGAATCAGGTTACCGGATTAGAATTTGCCCAAGTATGTCCAACCAATATTACATTTGCTTGGAATGCGTTGGCAGATGCTGAAGAATACGATGTTTATCTGTTAGGTAATAAATATATGGAAGTAGTAGGTACTACAACAGGTACTACTGTAACGGTTCCAATTACAGACCCAAATGCGACGCAATGGGCTGCGATAGTTGCAAAGAACAATACAGAAGGTTGGGAAAGCCGACGTACTATTGCGATCAATTACGCAGGTGGTTTATTGAATTGCTCGTTGGCAAACGACGTAGCACTCGAAGCGATCAACAACTCGGCCAACGACTTCGCGATTATCTGTAGCGGAACCGATGAAGTGACCATTTCGGCTACAATTCGAAATACAGGTGTAGATCCACAGAGTAATTTTACGGTAGGATATCAAATCGATAGCAATACGCCAGTTGAAGAAACCTATACAGCTACCTTAGCGAGCGGACAGCAAGACAATTTTGAATTCACCACGCCGGTGACTTTATCAACCGCAGGCGAATATACGCTTAGCGTATATGTTGATCTGTCTACAGATCAAAATGCTTCCAACAATGAGCAATCGTTAGACTTTTATGCTGCAGTCGAGGCCACTTCATTGGATTTTGAAGAAGACTTCGAAACGAGTAGTCTTCCGCCCGCCGGATGGTATATCTTGAATAACGATGGAGCCATTACATGGACAGAACGAACCAATATTACCGGTAGTGATGGAAATGCGACTACCACGCCCTACATTAACAACTATAACTACAATGCTCCGGGTGAAGAAGATGTGTTGCAAACACTCATCTTCGATCTTACAAATACGAATGGACCGTCGTTGACCTTCGATCTCGCGAAGGCTCAATACTCTTCTTCGCTGTTTGACGCCCTTCGTGTAGAGGTATCAACAGATTGTGGAGTTACCTTTACGAGCGTGTACGAGAAAACCAACCTTGATCTATCGACACTGTCAAGCTATGAAACATCTATTTGGACGCCCTCATCGGCGGCAGACTGGCGCACGGAGACCATAGACCTGTCACCTTATGAGGGAGAGGTTGCTATGTTCCGTTTTGTGAATGTGAATGGCTACGGAAACTCTACCTTTATCGATAATATTAATCTTAACGCTGGAACATTAAGTGTGGAAGATACTGTTCTTACTACCATAACCATGTATCCAAATCCGGCTGAAGACGAAGTATTTATTGATTTTGGAACGAACACTCCAAACAATTATTCGATAGCTGTTACCAACAGTTTAGGGCAGATCATGCAAGTGCAAAATGGAAATGATATAAGTACCGGTACGGCGCGATTAAATGTAGCCAACTATGCGAGTGGAATCTATTTTGTTACCATAAAAACGGGAGTTCAAACTGAAACCAAAAAGTTAGTTATTAAATAACTTTTCGATACCATAAACTAAAAAGGCGCCCAAATGGCGCCTTTTTTATTACATTCTGTAGATCCAATCGGCAGGGTTCATTTCTTTAGTGTTTTGGTACACTAGAAATTTGATCACGGCTTTCCCTGTAGTGGGATGGGTAAATACGGTTCCAATAGATTGTTTGGTGCTTACGGCGTCCCCTTTTTTAACCATTACAGACGCAAGATTATTATAAATGGTTATATAATCTCCATGTTGAATAAGTACGGCCTTGTTGGCGCCTCTCAATTGTTGTACTTCTAAGACGACCCCATTAAAAACAGACCGAACCAATGCATTTGGCTCCGTGGCAATTTCGACCCCATGAAACATTTGTGTTACATTTGGAAATTGAGGATGCTGTCGCTTCCCATATCGATTCTGCACCACCCCTTTTTCAACCGGCCAGATTAACTTGCCTTTATTATTTTTAAAATCGGCCGCCAAGGCTTTGGCCTCCGGAGTAAGGTCAAAGGTTGTTGCCGAGGCAGTCGTAGTACGGGTAGCTGTATTCCCTGCCTTGTTATTGGCTTCGGCTATTGCTGCTTTAATCAATGCATTTATTTGCTTGTTGAGTTCTCGCGCTTCACTTTCTTTGTTACGTATTTGGGTTGCAAATTTCCCTTCGTCCTTTTTTAAGGAAGCGATCAATTTTTCTTGGTCCTTCTTTTCTTGTGTGAGCTTTACCTTAGCGATCCTGTTTTCTTCAATTAGTTTTTCTTTTTGTTTGCGCTGCTCTATTAGGTCGGTATTTAGAACTTGTAACAAGGCTGCCTTTTCTTTTATACTTTCCCCTTGTTTCTTACGGTGTTTGGTATACTGCTTCATGTATTGCAAGCGTTTATACGCCTGCAAGAAATTTTCCGAAGATAACAAGAACATCACTCTGCTTTGTTGTGATTTACTGCGATACGACTTCTTGATCATGGCCGCGTAGTCTTCCTTTAAGGTCTCCAACTCGTCTCGTAGTTGATCGATCTTATTAAGATTGTCATTAATTTCTCGGCTTAATAAATTGGCCTGTTGATTGGTAACTCGTATAAGGTTCTCACGTGTTTTAATACGTTGGTCCAGATCGGCTACTTCGGTAAGTACCGACTTTTTCTCACCTCGTGTTTGAAATAGCAAGGAATTGATCTGCTTAATCTCATTGAGCAATGATTGGCGCTTTTCTTCTAGTTCCTTTTGCTTGTCAGATTGGGCATTCATTGCTCCTGAGAACAGAATTCCAATAATTAAAAAGAATGCGAAACGACTGTACTTCATAGTTTATAATTCGATTGCTGTATAACCTTCCGGAATAGTAAACGGAAAACCTATAGAAACATTGAGATCGATGTCTTTATAATTTAACTGTATCTTTGTTTTACTGCCTGCTTCGGTGGCATCTATGTCTATTTCTGAAGGGAAGGAACCTGCTTCAAGTGTTTGATAGCTTGCGTAGCGTATCGACAACAAACGATCATCGTAAGGCTGTGAAAGACTTTCCGAAGCTACCTTAAAATTCTCCGGATTCAGAAAAATAGAATGAATAAAGTTCTGTGGCTGAACCTTTGGTTGCACCTTGTATTTGTTATTGGCGACTGTGGCCGAATAGGTAGCCGCATCGAACGGAAAAATAGACTGCCCTAACAAAATAGCCTGTGCCTTATTAAAATTGATCTCGGTACCGAGCCATTCACTTAAAAGTGTAAAATCACCTTCAAAATACGTGTTGCCAATGGTTTCATAGTAACTAACTTTGTCGGGTGTGATCAACACTTTAGCCAATGTAATGCCTAGAATGGATGCTTTGATCCAAATCTTTTTATCCTTTTCCATGCGTAAACTAGCGGTGATACTTTGCAGCTTGTTTTCATTTTCGTAGACTACTTGAACTCTAGCTGCCATGGTCGTAAAGTTTGGAGATGCGTTGGCATGTGCTTTCGTAAGATCCTTAACGGTCATAGAAGGCTTTGCGGTATTGGATCCGGTAGTGTTTTTAGCGCCCCCACAAGCACTTAAAAGCACTAAGACGAAAAGTAGGGAAAATAGGTGTTTCATAAGATTAATTCGGGAGGTTTATTTGCGCCGCTTTGTCGGCATACAGCTGGGCTTTTTTTGTATCGCCCTTTTTTTGATATGCGATCTGCAATTGCGTGTAGAAATCTTTTTCCATTTGAGGGTCGTCGAATAAATAATCAATCCCGGTTTCTAAACTTTCTATAGCAAGTTCCGGTTGTTCTAACTGATTATTGGCTACTCCATTGAGTAGATACAGTATGGGCTGAGCCGGGAATATTTCTAAGGCACTTTTGCTGGTACTTGCAGCAGCATCAAATTTGTTGAAATCGATTTGAAGCAATAGAGTGTTCTTTAACAAACTAAAGTTATCGGGATCGATCGCTATTCCTTTTTCATAATACTTTAGCGCATCTGCTCTTTGTTGTTTTGTGATGTAATAATCACCAAGTTTTTCATAGACCTGTCCACTAATGTCCTCTGAAAATCCAGAGACTATAGTTTCCAGTTCCGTTTCGTAGGCCGGATATGTATTTACAAACTGAATAAAATCCCCAAGCACTTTATATTTACTCTCTTTATCTATTTGTTGGGCTGAAAACACAATTTTCATAGAGTTTAATGCTTCGGAAGTGTTTCCTTCGTCTAAATAGAATTTATACAGCGCTAAATGTACCAGTTTGCTTTGTGGGTTATTTCTAAGTAAGGTCTTAGCTGTTTCGAAGGCCTTCTCGGTATCACCCTCTTCGCTGTATAAATAGATGAGATTCAGGTATTCTCTTTCATTTTTAGGGTTCGCGTCGATGCGCCCTTCCAAATTCTCGATCTCACCGGAGGTATTTCCTGTGGCTCGGTAGATCTGAGTTCTTAAGGCGTTTCTATAGTCGCTTTCTCCCCATAGTTCATCGAGCTCGTCTAAAACACTTAGCGCCTTATCGTATTGTCTCGTGCGATGGTAAAGGTTTGCCAAGTCTTCCTTGTAATCTTCATCGAATTCTTGTAATCGCTGTACCAACGGGATAGCCGCATCGTAATCACGTTCTAAATAATATAAATTATATAAGGCTTCTAATACATCGAGTCGATCTCCTTGATCCTGTAATACATTTTTGAATTGCGCTTCTGCTTGGTCGTAATTGCCTAGTTCTGTATTGTTCTTACCCATTTCGAAGGTAACCACAGCCACTAGATCGGTGTCGCCTTTGGCTGCATTTTCGGCCTTTCGTAAAGCATCGAGGGCAAGTTCATAGTTTTCAATGCCTTTTTGCTTTAAGGCTTCAAAAAAATGTTCTTGAAATTGATCGCTTACATCACCAAGATCATCGGTTGGCACTTCGGCTAATTCTTGCGCATAGCAATCGTTTGGAATACAAATTATTCCGAAGAAAAAAAGCAAGACATAGCTGTGTAGATTCTTCATTTTGCTAGCACGAAAGGTATAAACCTCTCTAATCGTATTTGAAGCACCACCCTATAGTAGCGGCACTTATGTTTATTTTAATTCGGAATAATCTCCGATACTTACATTCGTAAAATTACCATCGAAGGTAGCGTGGTTACCAATCATTGCATTGTCTAAAGTAGCATTTTTAACTACTGATTGCGACTGGATTATACTATTTTTAACGTTACTATTCTCAATTATTGTACCGTTACCTATTGAAACATAAGGTCCCACTGTGCTATTTTTCAACAAAACATTGTCTCCAATATAACATGGCGGAATAATGGTTGCATGTTGGGTGTTGCTCCTTTCTGAAATTAAAGTAGCTCCGCTCTCAGCTAGAAAGCCAAGCATTTTACGGTTGGTTTCCACCGTCACTTCTTTGTTTCCGCAATCCATCCACTCTTCGACCGTTCCGGTCTTAAAGACCTTTCCATCGGCCAACATACGTTTTATCCCGTCATTGATTTGATACTCTCCTCCATGAATAATATTGTTGTCTAATACGTATTGGAGTTCGTTTTTAAGCACCCCAACATCTTTAAAATAATAGATTCCTATAACGGCTTGATCGCCTACAAATTCGGTTGGTTTTTCTACCAATTCTACGATCTCATCGCGTTCATTCAAATTTACAACTCCGTAGGCCTCCGGGTTTTTAACTTTTTTAGTCCAAATAACACTATCTGTCTCCTTATCTAAGCTAAAGTCGGCCTTGATGAGCGTATCGGCATAAGCAATTACTGCCGGTCCCTCTAATGACGGTTCGGCACACATTATGGCATGTCCGGTACCTTTAGGCTCTAATTGTCGATAAATGCTTGCTTTGGCGCCCAGCCCTTCGGCCAATTCGGTAAGACTTTCTACCACCTCTTCTCCAAAAAACGCCGGATCGCCCAATATAAAAGCGATCTCATCTATTTTTTCATCAAGAATGGATACGATCTCACTTACCAATCGGTGCACAAT
The DNA here is from genome assembly GCF_003333325.1 of Candidatus Ulvibacter alkanivorans. GTDB lineage: Bacteria > Bacteroidota > Bacteroidia > Flavobacteriales > Flavobacteriaceae > Ulvibacter_A > Ulvibacter_A alkanivorans. Next base: position 84,820 of record NZ_QOLC01000089.1, read on the forward strand.
GGGTTTGCCCGCCACCGGAATTAAAGGCTTAGGTACCGTTAAGGTATGAGGACGAAGACGCGATCCACGCCCTGCCATTGGGACAATTATTTTCATGTTAATTCAATTTATACGATTCTTTATTGTACGACATGGGGTCGGTGCCGTACTACGCTTTTTTATTTTACACCTGTACTTCCAAATCCGCCGCTACCTCTTGAGGTCTCTTCTAAGGTTTCCACTTCTTCCCACACGGCCCGTTCGTGTTTCGCGATCACCAACTGGGCGATTCGTTCTCCATCCTCTATTGTAAATGGTTGATTTGACAGATTTACTAGGATCACACCAATTTCACCACGGTAATCAGCATCGATCGTTCCAGGTGCGTTCAATACTGAAATTCCATTCTTAGCAGCCAGGCCGCTACGCGGGCGCACTTGTGCTTCAAAACCTACCGGAAGTTCAATAAACAATCCCGTTTTAACGATTGCACGCTGCAAGGGTTGTAAGGTTGACGGTTCCGCCACATTCGCACGTAAATCCATTCCGGCAGAAGCAATAGTTTCATACGAAGGCAATGGATGCTTTGATTTGTTTATTATCTTAACTTTCATGTCAATTATTTACCTATGATTCGTCCTAGTTCTTTCCTTTCAGAAAAGAAAAGCAATGACAAAAATACCAATAATAATACAGTCCCAATGGTTATATTCCCTTCAAACATATAAAAGGACACAGCAGAAAGTGCGATAGACAACACTAGGTATCCTGCTATTCGTTTTAAGTCGTAAGGAATTGCGTAGTAACGCTGGCCAAAACCGTAAGACAGTAGCATCATACTCCCGTAGGCGGCCAAGGTAGCGACAGCCGACCCGTGATAACTCATGCTAGGAATTAAAATAAAATTCAGTACCAGCGTCACTATGGCGCCAACCACCGATATGTACGCGCCAAACCTAGTGCGATCGGTAACCTTGTACCAAACCGACAGATTGTGATAAATGCCCAGACATAAGTTTGCCAGTAGTATGAGCGGAACAATCTCGAGTGCTACCCAATATTCGCTTTCAGGAATTAGGATACGTTTGAACACATCGAGGTAAACGATCACGAATAATAGAATAATACTTCCGAAGATCGTAAAATATTTTGTGATGGTTGCATAGGTTTGCTTTGCGTTGGCGCTTTTAGCATGATTAAAGAAAAACGGTTCAATTCCCAATCTAAAAGCCGTCGCGAACAGGGTCATAAAAACCCCTAGCTTATAACATGCGGCATATACGCCAACCTCTGCTTCGGCAATATCTGCCGGCAATAGATACTTCAGCAATATCTTGTCGAAGGCTTCATTGATCGAAAAGGCAATACCGGCAATTAGGACCGGGAACGCATAACGTAGCATCTGTCTCCAGACTGTGGTATTAAAACCAAAACCAATTTTTACGTACTGCGGTAAAAGGACCAATAAGGTAAACCCACTTGCTATTAGATTAGCGATAAAGACAAATGCCACCTTGTTTTCTTCGGAATAAATACTACGCCAAAACGAATCGTTGGTTTCATTTGCCCATGTTGGAAGCACTAAAAAGAAGAATAGATTAAAGCCGAGATTTACCAAGACGTTAAGGATCTTGATGATCGCATAGCGCATGGGGCGTTCGTTGGCTCTAAACCAAACAAAGGGTATTACCGCAAGGGCATCTAAGGCTAGAATCCATAATCCGTAGGTTACATATTCGGTTTTAAATTCCAGCAGATCGGCCAGCGATTCTCTAAAAAACAAGAACAACGCAAGAAACAATGCCGTCGATAACGTAAGGGAGGTAAGTGCGGTGGATTGTACGATTTGCTTCTTAGATACATCCTTATTGATAAAGCGAAAAAAAGCGGTTTCCATTCCGTAGGAAAGCAAGACGTTTCCCAGAATTAGAAATGCCATCAGCGAAGCGTAGATACCGTATTGCTCTTTTTGCAATACTTCTACATAAAGCGGCACTAAAACTATTGCTAAGGCACGTGGTAAAACCGTAGCCAAGCCGTAGATAAAAGTTTGCTTAAATAATTTCGTGAAAACGCTCAATGCGGATAAATTTCTTAGGTAAAAGTAGAGAAATTCCCACTAGCTTCCTACGTTTTACTGTTCACCATTAGGATTACTTTGTGGATAAGCTAACATAGGTTTTTGTTCGATATTTGAAAGCTTGAAAAAAGACAGTTTCCCATCGTCTTTATAAGCGATAACGGCCTCGTTTTCTGCTAACTGAAAAGGAAATGATTTTGGAGGAGTGTTCTTAGCTTCCTCAACGACATTCGCATCCATTATAATGTCCTGTTTTTTCTCTTCGGAAAAATAGCCTATATACAACAGCTTGTTTTGCGTTGATCTAACAGCCGGTTCTAATTGTTGCTGAAAGTAGAACGATTCGATGGAAATAGTGTTCGGCAACGAACCAAAGGTAATGTGAAGATTGGTTCCGGCACCTCCATCTTTTACACCGGCCACCCAATCCTGATAAAAACTATTTGCTATGGTAAACGGAGCATCTTGCGTAAGCTCGTACTTTAATTTTTCGTTCTTAGAGGCACCGCAATTGGAAAATCCAAACAAGACAAAGGACGTTCCTAGCAGTAAAACAGTATTCTTAATTAATCTCATAGCGAATTTTTTAGCTAAACTTTTCAAAAGCCTTGCCATAAAGGTAGCAAAAAAAGAACCTTCGATTCTCAACAGTGTTGAAAATGGAAGGTTCTCGCACTAAGTAGGTATTATACCCTTAGGATACTATCCTATATGTTAACCGGCCAAGGCCTCTGCACCACCAACGATCTCAAGGATTTCGTTCGTAATTGCTGCTTGACGCGCTTTGTTGTATTGTAATTTAAGTTGATCGCGAAGTTCGGTCGCGTTATCTGTTGCCTTGTGCATGGCCGTCATACGTGCTCCATGTTCACTCGCTGCAGAATCGCGTAACGCTTTAAACAATTGAGTTTTTAAGCTCTTCGGAATCAATCCTTCAATGATTTCTACTTTCGAAGGTTCAAAAATATAATCGGCTGCAGCATTTGTTGTTGTATTTTCTGAAGGCTTAGGCGGCAAAATTGGTAAAAACTGTTCGGTCATTACTAATTGTGTCGCTGCATTCTTAAAATGGTTGTAAACAACTACGATCTTATCGTATGCTCCTTTAGAAAACAGATCCATTAAGATCTCTGCAACTTCTGCGGTAGCGTCGTAAGTTAGGTCATCGAAGATATTGTTGTTGTTCTGAAAGACATTCCCGGTTTTTTTAAGAATATCATTCCCTTTTTTACCGATGGTAAAGAAATCTACTTCCTTTCCGGCATAGTTTTCAGAAGCCAACACTTTTGCCTGCTTAATGACATTACTGTTAAAAGCACCTGCCAAACCTCGGTTTGAAGTGATCACAACAACCAATACCTTATTCACGTCACGTTGCTCTGAGTATTTACCTCCTGTATCACCATCTAAGGTCGCACTGAGGTTTTGAAGCAACTCGGTGAGTTTTTCAGAATAAGGACGCATTGCCGTAATTGCATCTTGGGCTTTTTTCAACTTTGCAGCCGATACCATTTTCATGGCACTGGTGATCTGCATGGTCGATCCAACCGAGGCAATTCTACTACGTATTTCTTTTAAGTTTGCCATTTATTTTAATTCAAAATTATGGTAACCAATAACGTTGTTACTCTTTTGAAATGAAAGCTACTCGCAAGTAGCAGAAATCATTACTTCTTATATCGAGCTGAAAGGTCTGCAGCCACAGAAGTTAATACATCGATCGCTTCGTCGGTCAACTTACCGGCCTTTAACGTATCTAATGTATCTCTGTGTTTTGCATCTAACATTTCAAGATAGTCTCTTTCAAACTCTTTTACTTTCTCTACAGGAACGTTACGAAGTAAGTTCTTAGAACCGGCATAAATGATGGCCACCTGGTCTTCTACCGGATAAGGGTCATTTTGTGCTTGTTTAAGGATCTCCACGTTACGTCTACCTTTTTCGATCACGTTCAAGGTTGCTGCATCAAGGTCGGAACCAAATTTAGCAAAGGCTTCCAATTCACGGAATTGTGCCTGATCCAATTTTAAGGTACCTGCTACTTTCTTCATAGACTTGATCTGTGCATTACCTCCTACACGAGATACCGAGATACCAACGTTAATCGCAGGACGAACCCCTGCGTTAAAAAGGTCAGATTCTAAGAAGATCTGTCCATCGGTAATCGAGATCACGTTTGTTGGGATATAGGCCGATACGTCTCCTGCCTGCGTTTCAATAATAGGAAGGGCAGTTAGTGAACCACCACCTTTTACGATTGGCTTTAAGCTTTCGGGTAGATCGTTCATTTCCTTGGCGATATCATCATCGGCAATCACTTTTGCCGAACGCTCTAGCAATCTTGAGTGAAGGTAGAATACATCTCCAGGATACGCCTCACGTCCCGGTGGACGACGTAATAAGAGTGATACCTCACGGTATGCAACTGCTTGCTTGGATAAATCGTCATAGATAATTAGTGCCGGACGACCGGTATCACGGAAATACTCACCAATCGCAGCACCTGCAAATGGAGCATATACCTGCATTGGTGCAGGGTCTGATGCATTTGCAGCAACGATTGTAGTATAGGCCAATGCTCCTGCATCTTCCAATACTTTTGCAATGTTTGCAACCGTAGACGCTTTTTGTCCAATGGCTACATAGATACAATATACAGGCTCTCCTGCATCGTAAAATTCTTTTTGGTTCAAAATGGTATCGATACAAACGGTTGACTTACCTGTTTGGCGGTCACCAATCACCAATTCACGTTGTCCACGTCCTACCGGGATCATCGCGTCGATTGATTTGATACCTGTTTGTAATGGTTCGTTTACCGGTTGACGGTAAATTACACCCGGAGCTTTACGCTCTAATGGCATTTCGTAAGTTTCACCTGTAATAGGTCCTTTTCCATCGATAGGCTGTCCCAAGGTGTTTACTACACGTCCTGTAATTCCTTCACCAACATTTAGGGAAGCAATACGTTGGGTACGCTTTACAGTATCACCTTCTTTAATCGCTTTAGAAGGCCCTAATAATACAACCCCTACGTTATCTTCTTCCAGGTTCAATACAATCCCTTCTAATCCATCTTCGAATTCAACCAATTCACCGTATTGTGCGTTGGCAAGTCCGTACACTCGGGCAATACCATCCCCTACGGTTAGTACAGTTCCTACTTCATCTAATGAAGCGGTAGCTTCAAAACCTGAAAGTTGTTGCTTTAAAATTGCTGAAACTTCAGCGGGTTTTACTTGTGCCATTTTTGTTTAATTATGTTTGATGATCTCGCTTGCGCCAAGACCACACGTTATAAACTTTTACTAAATTCTCTTTTTAAATTTCCTAACTTATTTGCGATACTCGCATTGTATTGAAGGTCTCCTACTCTAAGAATAAATCCTCCAATTATTTCCTCATCGATCACATTCTCTAAGGTAACCGAATCACTTCCGGTAAGCTCCTTCACTTTACTGAGGACCTGTGCTTCAATTTCCGAAGTAATAGGTAGTGCAGTAGTCACTTTGGCCACTTTGACACCTTGTTGTTCGTTGTACAAATGAATGTAACTCTTGGCTACATCGCCTAGTGCTTCAATTCGCTTGTTTTCCACCAAAACTTTAATAAGCGTTTTAGTGTTTTCTGTTTGAGCACTAAATATTTTTAGTAATGCCTCTTGCTTGTCGGAGTTTTTAATTACCGGACTGTTAAGCACAGTTCTTAAATCTTTACTTTCTTCAAGCGTGGCATCTACGGATTGCATATCGCCAAACACAACGTTGGCCAGGTCGGCATCGTTGGCTTGTTGTAAGACTGCTTTCGCGTATCGTATGGCTACTTTGCTTCCGTTCATCTTTTATTAGTTTAATTTAGCGTCTCCTAACATATCTTCAACCAATTTCAATTGCTTGTCTTTGTTAGAAAGTTCACTTTTCATCACTTTTTCTGCAATTTCTACGGAAAGTTCGGCTACTGTGCTTTTTAATTCTGCTACAGCGGCTTTCTTTTCAGTTTCGATGGCTGCTTGTGCTTGAGAGATCATTTTGTCTGCTTCGCTCTTGGCATCATCTTTTGCATCTGCGATCATCTTGTTTTTGATCTCACGTGCTTCCTTTAGCATAGACTCACGTTCTGCACGTGCTTCTTTAAGGATGCGCTCGTTATCTGCGGTTAAGTTTTCCATTTCACGTTTGGCAGCTTCAGCAGAAGCTAGTGCCTCTCTAATGGAATCTTCACGAGAATTGACGGTACCTACAATTGGTCCCCATGCGAATTTCTTCAGAAGAAAAAACAATACGACGAATGAAACAAACGTCCAAAACATCAATCCTACATCTGGAGTAACTAAATCCATTTCTTTATTTTTTTATAATCTTTAGTATTTAAAACTAAAAAGGGCGGCGCAACCAACCGTTGCGCCGAACTTTTTCTACTTAATAAGGGATACAACCACCGCGAAAAGTGCTACCGCCTCAACGAAGGCAACAATAACAATTGCAGATGCTTGAATTTTTCCTTGCATTTCGGGCTGACGTGCAATAGCGTCCATTGCTGAACCACCAATTTTACCAATACCAATTCCGGCACCGATAGCTGCAAGTCCTGCTCCAATTGCTCCGATAGCTCCGTAATCTACGGCTGCTACTTCCTGTAATAATGCTAAACTCATAGTGTTTAAATATTAAAAATTAATTAATGTTCATGTTCTTCTACTGCTGTACCTATATATAAGGCCGACAGTAAAGTAAAAATGTACGCCTGAATGGCTACAACCATGACCTCGATCACGCTGATAAATACTGAAAAGAATATGGAAGCCGGAGCTACCCACACGGTTTCAGCAATAAAGATCAACGAGATCAAACTCAATACGATAATATGACCTGCCGTGATGTTTGCAAACAAACGAATCATAAGCGAGATCGGTTTAATAAAAATCCCCATAAACTCGATTGGGGCTAAGAATATTTTCATAGGTACCGGTAAACCTGGCATCCAAAAGATGTGTTTCCAGTAGTCTTTGTTAGCTACCACTGTTGTGATAACAAAAGTAATGGTCGCTAATACTAAGGTAAAAGCAATGTTTCCACTTAAGTTAGCGCTAAATGGGAAAAACGGAATTAATCCCATTACGTTATTTATCCAAATAAAGAAGAACAACGTTAATAAGAACGGCATATAACGGCGGTATTTTTTCTCCCCGATGTTAGGTCGTGCTACCTCGTCACGTATAAATACTACTAGTGGTTCTGTGAATTTAGCAATCCCTTTTGGAACCCCATTGCCATCGTATCTCCTTGCAGAAAGTCCGAAGATCAACAATAACAATACCATTGAAAGGAACATAGAAAACACCAACTTGGTGATCGAAAAATCTAGTGGCTGTTCATTGCCCGGATGATTGCCTTCGCCCGGTAACATATAGGTGTCTCCTTGCGGCGCATCGGAAGCATAATAGATCTCTTCGTGGTATTTTACAAATTTCTGTCCTTTTCGCTCTACGACTACCGTACCAGTATCATCGTGCTTAAACTCACTCGACATAAAGGTTACTAAGCCGTTCTCGGTCCAAAGTATAATAGGTAACGGAACCGAGATCGCATGACCATCCCAGTCCATGATATGAAAATCATGTGCGTCCTTAATATGATGCATGATCATATCGGTTACATTGAACACTTCTTCTTCGGTCGACTCTTCTTTGGAAGACGCGGTAGTAGCTGCAAAAGTTGAAGAGGCTACTAAAATAAAAAACACCCCGGTTATGAGGCTTTTAATGGTAGTAAAATGAGTTGTTTTCAATGTCGTGCTTTTGCGTTCCTGAAATTTGGTGCAAATGTACTAACATTTAATCAATTGACAAACCAAAATTTACTTTGTTTCTTCTTGATTAAAACTTTTCTGTAAGCTTATGATTTCGAAGGCTAAATAGAAGAAATAAGGGATAAAAAAATTGATCACATCGATCTTTGCGTTTACCGCTTTTCCTACAAATAATGGCAATAAGAAGACCATGGCTAAAACCATCTTCAACAAGGTCGTGATCAAGAATAAGTTATAGATCTTTTTATAACCATTTGCCACCTTATAGCGAATAAAGGCAAAAACCACAAATACCAAAAAGCTATTAAATAGATAGATACTCCATAAAGGAAAGAAAAGCACTACTTCAGAAAAGAAAATAAAGAAAATATAATAGTGCACTCCCAATAATAGGATTGTAAAAGCCAACAGTTTTAATAAATAGGCTAGGATGTCTTTAATCATTGTCTTTTTTTGAATCGGTCGAAACTTGTTTTATAACCACATACATCGCGATACCAACAGATAACAAGCTACAAATTATAGTGAATAATGAATAGGAATTAGGGTAGGCCTCGTCTAACTTCATACCGCCATAGGTTCCAAGACCAATGATAGCGATCATCTCGAAGGCTATACCCGAAAAGCGAGCGTAGGCCTGTAATCGATTCTTGTTTTTTTCTGAATTGGAATCGTTAGGCTTAGTCACAATAGTGTAGTTTTATAGCCGTTAGGATTGTTTCTTATTTGGAGGTTTCTCCAGAAGTCTTTTTAAGTCGTTGTTGACGATCGTACGGATGATTCTTAGTGGCTTCTGCCGTTTCATTTTCTGAAGAGGGTGCCGTTTGCTTTTTGCTATTGGCGCCTTTCATGCGACAGGTTGCATTAAATGTGGCACCGGGTTCAACGGCTAGCTTACCTACGACTACATCTCCTTCAATATGGGCTGTTTCTTTTAACGTAAGCGTGCCCGATACATTTAAGTTCCCATCGAAAGTACCTTCAATATCGGCATTTTCGCACGTAAGTGTTCCATCGATCTTTCCGGTACGCCCAATCACCACTTTAGAAGGGGTGTTTACGTTGCCTTCGATCGTTCCATCTATACGAAAGAATCCCTTAGAATGAATATCTCCCTTGATATTAGTTCCTTCGTTAATACGATTTTGTCCTGTGCCTGGCTCATTCATACTCTTCTCTTTTTTGTCTGAAAACATAGTCGCTATTTTTGGGGATTACTATTTTCTTCTTCGACTTCACTCCGATTCAGGTATGATTCTAAATTCTTATGAATCTGAATGATCTTATAATTAGGTGTTGCGATTTCAAAAAATGGGCGTTTGATCTTATACTCTTTGTTTTCTTCTAAGATCTCACCAAAGCCTCGTCCTCCCATTTTCGTGTTTAATCCGTGTATGATCACAAAACGGGTGTCTTCGTTGTAATAGTCGATCGAGGTACTCATATTCGAGTAGCGATATTCTTCGATGGCCTCATCTAATTTTTTCTGAAGTGCCTCAGCAGCTTCCATTTCATCCACATTAAAACGGTACACTACTTTCCAACTTGTACTTTCTTCGTCCGGGACAAATGTAGTTACTGCTAATTTTGGGAGCACAGTAGCATAAATGTCTTGTGCTTGCTTGCCTTCTTCGGAATTAGGATAGTTCAATGAAACATAGTTCAATGCTTTTTTATACGCTTCAAAACCATCTTTCCTGGCGAGGGCTGTCGCTTTTAGCAACTCTAATTTTGGCACTATTGCATCGCCATTGTACTGTATAATATATTCATCGGCGGTGTCAATTACATACTGATAGCGCGAGGCCTCAAATTCTTTGTACAATTCCTTGTACTTAAATTCGGGACTGGACTCATCTGATGGTAATTGGGTATTCGGATTTCGTAAGATCTCGGCGTAACGCGATTCGCTGTGATTGTTTAAAATATCATTCTTAAACTGATTGGCCTTAGCCTCATCGTCTAATTGACCGTAGATCTTAAAAAGATTGTACTTTGTAGGTAGTATTAACCGCTCTTCCGGGCTAAAAGTCAATAGGGTTTCCAGCCTATCTGCCGCCAAGCCGTATTCCTTAAATTTCTCTTTATAAATTAATCCTAATTGATAATAGGCAAAGTTTCGGTCTTTAGCGAGACTGTCTAACACTTTTGTTTCCGAAGGGATTTGATCGATATAATATTGTGGATCAAAACGCTCGTTGTCTGCGATGGTCACAACAGTTTCTCCAACCTCAACTTCAGTTTCCAGACCGCTTGTCTTTTTGCTTGACCTTCTCCAATTATCTTCCAATTTTCGGTCACCCCAGCGTTGTCTAAATTGTTGTTTCCCATAGGCAACGGTAGACGAATTATAGAAGTAAAAACGACTATTGCCTCCACTTTCTGATCCTTTTAAGGTCGTATTGCCTGTATTGTTCTGATTATAAAACTCTTGATTGGCGATCCGCTCTTCTTGAGCAACTGCCGCTAAGGAGTCTTTTTTGGCTTGTGCTTTAAGCTCATCGGTATATTCTGTGAAGAAACTAAGTCGAGCCGATTCGCTCATGTTGGCGATTCTTAATATGCTGTCATTGGTAGTAGCAATGTCCTCATATTTAATCACGTCGTCAAGATTCTCTCTCTTCTTTTTCATACGTCGCCATTCGCGAGAATTCACCTCTAAGAAAGTAATGGTGCTATCGTAATAGGCTCCTGCATTCTTATAGAGTGCGCGATCAAAATTGATCTCTGCCAGTGTTCTGTAGTTGACAGCTTGTAAGTATTTATCCTGTGTATAGGCTTGGATCGATTTATTATAAAAATCTACCGCAGTGGCTATGCTATCACTATTTCGATAATAATCCCCAATTTGATTGTAGATCTTATCTAAGTAAGGTCGATTTTCTCGATCTTCTTCTAACTCCCGTAATAATTCCAGAAAAGCCACTTTATCCTCATTTTCATAATCGAAGTTTTGCGCCTTTGCGATATAGGCGTTGATCATGTAGATACGTGGCGATTTACGATTAAGTTCTATCACCTCATCGAAGGCGAGATTCGCACTGTCTTTAAATCCAAGGCGGTTGTAAAGTTGTCCTTTTATATAGGAATACCGTCCTTTTAGCTCGTTATCTTTTACATATTCTGAAGCCATTTTCATAAACGGCAAGGCTTGTTCTAACGAATCTAAATTGATATAGGCTTGAGCCATGATAGCCGATGCGTCTGCAAGTTCTTCGTCCTCCAGCTCTTCTTCGTCTATCATTTTCTGAAGGTTCTCTAGTGCAACATCTTCATTGCTAAGTCGAATGTTTGCTTTTGCTTTCCATACTTTCGCTCGATTAATGCTGTTACTTGTAGGGTAGCGATTTAGTATAAAATTAAAGGCGTCTAATGCAGGTATAAATCGGCTGTCGAAATAGCGCGATTTCCCTAATAACATATAGGCCTCATCGACCTGAGGGTTGTGTTCTTTTCCATCTATATAAATGGAGTGTTTTTGTATGGCCTTGGCCGCTTTTTCTTCGGCTCTATTAAAATTTGGATTCTCTTCCTCACTTGGAAGTCCCGATTCTTCGGCTTTTGGTGCAATTCGTTCTACCGGAAGGATCTCCCAAAAATTATCACGAAAGGTTAAAGCAAGTTCGTCCCTTCCATCCACAAAAGCAACGTCGCCATTATAAAGTGCATTATATTCGGCTGTAACCGCATGATAGTTGCGGCTCATGAATGTATTCTTTTTACGCGAACATGCTGCGAGGATTAAGATAACCAGTACTAAAATGGTAGTTTTATATGCGCCCTTCAAAATTGGTGTATTTATTATACTACAGTAACTAAAAAGACATGCTTTTAGTATGTAAAAGCATGATAGATCGGTAAAAATACATTTCTTTTTAATATCTCCCCTTTAAATTACCCAAAAAAACAGTTGGAATACCCCGCTTAATCCTTTGTGAACCTAAATTTGATTGTATTTTTGCTAAAAAATTTTTGAGTCCTATGAGCGATTTTCACACCTTGACCATTTCCGAAGTAAAACAAGAGACCCCAAACTCGGTATCCATTAGTTTTAATGTGCCCGATGCATTGGTCGAAACCTTCCGATTCACTGCGGGTCAATATCTTACGCTAAAACATAGACTAAACGATAAAGAAGAACGCCGCGCGTATTCGTTGTGCAGTAGTCCTTCCGAAGCCATCTTAAAGGTGGGCGTTAAAAAAGTCCCGGACGGTCGATTCTCTGTATTTGCAAATACTAAATTAAAAGCTGGAGACACCCTAGAGGTCATGCCGCCCCAAGGTACGTTTGTTTTAGAACCGCAACCAGATGTGAACTATGCCGCCTTTGCGGCCGGTAGTGGCATCACTCCCATACTCGCCATCGTAAAAGCTGCGATGGAAGTTGGCGGAGATGGTAAATTCTTATTGGTCTACGGAAACCAGTCGATGCGAGAGACGATGTTTGCTTCAGAATTGTTGCAACTACAAAAGGAGCATCCAACTAGGTTGTTCTTAGAGTTTATTTATAGCCGAACTCAGGAGGAGGAAGCGCTCTTCGGAAGAATTGAGCGGTCTACCGTTAATTTCTTGCTGAAAAACAAATTCGAGGACACCACATTCAACGACTATTTTCTTTGCGGTCCGGAACCCATGATCGATCTGGTTTCGGCCACACTCAAGGAACAAGGGGTGAACGAAAAGCAAATACATTTCGAGTTATTTACCACTGCCGAAGAAGGATTATTGGTGGAGTCGCATGACGGAAATACCGAAATCACGGTCACGGTCGATGATGAAACCGACTCGTTCGTAATGTCTCAAAAAAATTCGGTCTTAGAAGCTGTGTTGGAACAGGGGTTAGATGCTCCCTATTCATGTCAAGGAGGTATCTGCAGTACGTGTATTGCTCGTATAAAAGAAGGAAAAGCCGAAATGCGTAAAAACCAAATTCTAACTGATGGCGAGATCGCCGAAGGTTTAATACTTACTTGCCAAGCACACCCGACCACCGCTAAATTAGTGATCGATTACGACGATGTATAAGGACTAGCTATTGGTAATGGCTTCCAGCCTTGCCACGACCTTGGCGGGAGGTATGCTCTCCATGGCCTTATCGTAACCATTTGGTGCTTTATTCCCATAAACGGAAGTAGGTATTAGCGGGTATTCACCACGATCAGAAACAAGTTGATGGGTGATTGGCTGGCCAAAAGGCGTAAAACCTAAATACGGATGTGTAACGCCCCATAAGGTAAGCACCGGAATTCCATACAACGCAGCTAGATGTCCATTGGCACTATCCATAGAGAGCATACCGTCTAAATTGGAGATTAGCTTTAATTCTTCCTCAAAAGACACCCTCCCGGCCATATTCGTTACCGATTTGTACTTTGTCTCGAAGGCGCGAAGTAGTTTGATCTCATCGTGTCCGGCACCAAATAAAAACAGTTTGTATTTTCCCGTGGCGTCTAATGATTTGATCACTTGAGTCATATGTGAAAGAGGATACTTCTTTCCTTCATACGCAGCAAACGGAGCGATTCCTATAAGTTTCTTAGCATGTTTACCGATGAGCTCATGCAGTAACGGACTCAATTCTTTTTTAGGAGGAAACTCGTGCCGGTCCAAGTCGAGAGAACATCCTAATTTCTGAAATACCTCGGCATAACGCTGATGCATACTGCGTAATGGTCGCAATTTTTTATCGGGATTGGCGCGTGTTAACGCTTTTTTTTCAGTTCTCCCTTTATCGATGGCTGCAGTTTGGAGCCCTGTAAGCATCAAATAGTTTCGAATTACCTTAGAGCGTATCACGTTGTGTAGATCGGCAACAGCCGTTACACCCAAAGCCTTGGCTTCGTTTGCAAGTTTTAGTAACCCAATGTTCTTATGCGTACCATACACATCGGCTTCCAAAAATTGCACATTGGAAAGTTCTTCGAATAGCGGCTTAAAGAACGGACGGGATAAGACGGTGACTCTAACGTCGGGATAGGTTTTAGCCAACACACGAAGGACCGGCACGGTCATCGCCACATCGCCCAAAGCCGATAATCGGATGACCAAAATGTGCTTGGGTTTCGTCATTAGGAATACCTTGTTTACTATAAGAAAGTTTGTTCACCGGAAGTGGTGAATCCTATTTTATTTTCCGCGCAATACCGGGTTTAGCTCATCGTCGTTATACATCTTCATCTGTTTGTACACCTTCATATATTTCTTACCATGAGCGATATCATCCAACAATTGGTTGATCGCAGTGCTAAGGTCTACTCGCTGTTCTAAGAGAATGTCCAGTTTGGCCTTACATGCCATTTGGTGCTCTTGAGAAGCGTCTTCACGAGTGGCTTCCTCGTTCATATGATAGATCTTTAATGCCAAAATGGATAGTCGGTCGATTCCCCATGCCGGACTTTCAGTATTGATCGTTGCATCCGGTTTTACCTCAACATCCTTAAATTTTTCTAGAAAGTAACTGTCGATATACTCGACCGTATCGGTGCGATCTTGATTCGAAGCATCAATTTTTCGTTTTAGTGTTAAGGCTGCTTCCGGGTCAATTTCAGGATCGCGAATAATGTCTTCATAATGCCATTGTACGGTATCGATCCAGCACTTGCGATACAACAAATGTTCTATAAGTTCTTTGTCTTTGTCGTATGGATTATTAAAGGGTTGGTCTACGGTGTTGATCTCGTGATACGTATCGATCACTTCATTAAATATTGAATTTGCCTTATCGCTGAACATGTTGTAATTTTTTCTGAAACACTTCCGTTTGAAACCGCAGCCGAGACCGCAATTTTTTAATTACACAAAGGTATTATTTTTTATTATAGGAATTATGCTGTGAAGCAAGGCTCTTTCCGAAGCCATCATCTGTATGAAGGTAGTTACTACAAGAATAAAAAACTTAGTGGCAACAGCAAAACAAGCCACAGTAGCACTTCTTTAAACCAGAATTCATTGAGTTGCTCCAAGTAATTTGCACTTATAATGGCAGTGGGAGCAAATACGAACAACATTTCGGCTCCTGACTTTTCAGGACTTGCTAAGGCTACAGCAATACTTACAAATGCCACGACTAGCATAAATAAATAATTAGGTCGTTCTTTCTTCTGAACTGACGACAATTTAAACACTCGAAATGTCGAGGTCCATACCAACAAAGTTGCAATTACCGATAGCGGAAGCACGACCTTCATGGCATTATAAGCAGAAAAATCCATTGTGATGGCAGGTTTCCATTCGTAGAACCATGCAAAGGAATCGGTGGTGATAAAATAATACGCCGTTACCAATAAAAATATAGCGGTAAATCCTGCCAAGGGAATGAGCATGTGTTTGTACGTGGTATGCGACTTACGTACAATAGCAACGAATAAGACGATAAAGAACAAAAGGCTATAAAAATAGAAGAAGGAAGCGAGGGTGATCCAGATCGCAGCATCGATTATTTTCTTTTCGGTGTTCTTTTCAGAATATAGACTTAGCATTCTTCGTAGTGCTAGCAGTATAAGTACATTAGCAATGATAATGGCTGTTTTCAGAAAAACAATGGGTAACATGACCAGAAAACAACTGTAAAAAAAGACGCCAAAGGTATTTTGTTTGGTGAGGTCGTTCTTGCGTATCATAAAATCTAACAAGAACATAGAGAATATACTTAGCAGTAAAAGCAGAATATAATGACCTATCGTAGAAAAGTTAAGAACGCTTTCAGACAAGCGAAGCGCTCCTAAAACGAAACCCAAAACCAGCCCCACAGCAAGCACTACAAAATTAATTGGATTAGATTTACCGAAAAAGCTTGTAAGCATAGCGGGTAATTTATACTTTTGCGTTATAAATATAAAGATATGTCTTGGAAAGGAATTTTTGAAGGAATACAATCATTTACCGAAGATATTTTATTCATTCCGTTTGACGCCCTAAGAGCACTCTCTTACGACAGTTGGTTCTTGGCGAACATAATGTCCTGGTTATTAATGATTATTGGTTTTGTAGCATTTGTTTATTGGATGATACAATTGAAGAAGTTTAATGACAATAACGAAGAGGATCGCTCTTCTACCTCGCATTCGTTCTTAAGCTAGATCGAAACCAATATCGGTTCTATAATACATCCTGTCGAACGATAGTTTTTCTACGTTCTGATAGGATTTTTTTAGCGCTTGTTTGAAATCTTTTTCTAGTGAGGTCACGGCAATAACGCGTCCGCCATTGGTCACTGTCTTCCCTACATTGATCGCCGTACCCGCATGAAATACGATCGAATCTTCAATATCGGAAATTCCTGCGATCTCTTTCCCTTTATCATAAGCCTCCGGGTAACCGCCCGACACCACCATAACAGTAGCCGCAGCGCGCTCATCGATCTCGATCTCAATATTGTTTAATTGTTTTTTATATGTTTTTTCCAGTAGCT
This sequence comes from Candidatus Ulvibacter alkanivorans, assembly GCF_003333325.1. GTDB lineage: Bacteria > Bacteroidota > Bacteroidia > Flavobacteriales > Flavobacteriaceae > Ulvibacter_A > Ulvibacter_A alkanivorans. The sequence goes on from NZ_QOLC01000089.1 coordinate 101,097, forward strand.
CGACCAGATCCGTTTTAATACGCGGCAACACCACTTCGGTTTCAGGATCACCCATTCGTACATTATACTCGATCACATAGGGCTCATCACCAACTTTGATCAAGCCAATAAATACAAACCCTTTGTAATCGATCTTTTCAGATTTGAGCCCATCGATCGTCGGTTTTACGATTCGCTGTTCAATTTTATTCATAAGGGTTTGGTCTGCAAATGGCACCGGAGAAATTGCGCCCATCCCTCCCGTGTTCAATCCGGTGTCACCTTCACCAATTCGTTTGTAATCTTTGGCGGTAGGCAAGATCTTATAATTTTCCCCATCGGTAAGTACGAAAACACTCAGTTCGATTCCGTCTAGAAATTCTTCGATCACTACGGTCGCACTTGCAGCTCCAAATTTTTGGTGTGTAAGCATGTTCGCCAATTCCTGTTTTGCCTCGTCGAGATCCTCTAAGATCAATACCCCTTTTCCCGCAGCCAGACCATCGGCCTTGAGCACGTAAGGGGGTTGTAAGCTGTCTAAGAACTCATTTCCGGCTTCTATGCTTTCTGCAGTAAAACTTGCGTAGGCTGCGGTTGGAATGTTGTGTTGCGCCATAAACTCTTTAGCACGCTCTTTACTCCCTTCCAACAACGCACCACGTTTTGAAGGACCAATAAGCATCACATCTTGCAATGATTCGGTAGTTTCAAAATAGTCGGCTATTCCTTGTACCAACGGATCTTCCGGTCCTACTATAACCATTTCTATTTGGTGTTCTTTCACAGATTGTTCAATGGCTTTAAAATCGGTAACCGAAAGGGCTATATTGGTTGCAATGGTGGCTGTACCTGCATTTCCGGGTGCCACGAATAGGGAATCGCATCGTTTACTCTGGGCAATCATATAAGCAAATGTGTGTTCTCTACCGCCGGAGCCCAAGATCAAAATATTCATAGAAGCAAGGTTTTAATTCACTTCCAAAAATAACGTAATTTTATGCGTTGACAATGACACAAACCGGCTTTTAGGGAGGTAATGCATTAGATTGCTTCGGAAAAAATCACAATACTTTTTTTACAAAACAGAGAATCACTACATTGAACGTAAAATCGATCTATTTTGAATCTTTTTGAACACACATTGCGATTTAAAGGCTTTCCCATAGTGGAAGCCAAGAAACGGTTGAAAGAGATTCAACAGATTCCACTAGACGATTACTCAGCCTACGTGACCAAACTGTGCAATGACATCGTAGAATACCACCAACGAGAAAATGAGTTCTATCAATCCTTTACTGGAGTTGAATCGTTCTTAAACTGGGAGGAAGTACCGGTGCTACAAAAGAGCGATTTGCAACAATCCTTGGCCGGACGATTGTCTAACGGATTTAACAATAAATACGCATACGTAAACAAAACATCGGGCTCCAGCGGGCATCCATTTATATTTGCAAAAGATAATTTTTGTCATGCACTTACTTGGGCCGAGATCATAGACCGGTATAGTTGGTACGGTCTCGACCTAAATAGATCGCTTCAAGCACGGTTCTACGGCATCCCTTTAAACAAAAAAGGGTATGTAAAAGAACGGTTCAAAGACCGATTGAGCAAACGCTATCGTTTTCCAATCTTCGATCTTTCCGAAGAAAAAATGGAGCAATTTTTAAAAGTATTCAAACGAAAACGCTTTACCTATATCAACGGTTATACGAGCGCGATCGTGCTGTTTGCCAAATTCCTTCAAAAAAAGAACATAGTACTTACCACCGTATGTCCCAGCCTGCAATATTGCATTACGACAAGCGAAATGTTATTTGATAGCGATAAAACGCTGCTGGAATCGGTGTTGGGGGTTCCCGTTGTAAATGAGTATGGAGCTAGTGAGTTGGATCTTATCGCATTTACGCATCCCGACGGCAAAATGGTAGTAAATAGCGAAACTTTATTGGTCGAGATCCTTGATGATCAAGACCAAATAGTTCCACATGGTACACCCGGTCGCATTGTGATCACCTCACTTTATAATCGCGCACATCCAATGATACGTTACGATATTGGTGATACCGGAATATTGCATCCCGACAGTACACTTAAAAAGCCAATCCTTGAAAAGCTGGTTGGACGAACCAATGATGTCGCAAAATTACCCGACGGGAGATCGGTGCCCGGACTTACCTTCTATTATGTCACCAAAAGCGTGATCGAAGATGACGGAAATGTAAAAGAATTTGTCGTAGAACAAACGGCTCTCGATACGTTTAGAATACTATATGTTTCTGAAAGTGCGCTCACTTCGGAAGCGATAAAACGAATAGAGAAAGGATTATACCGGTATTTGGAAAAAGATCTAACATTAGAGTTCGAGCGAAAAGAACAGCTCGACCGAAGCGCACGTGGAAAACTGAAACAGTTCGTTAGTTTACTCGATGCGTAGCGTTTTATTTTGTTATTTTTGAACTACTATAGACCCACATCACTATGAAAATCACCCTTGTCGCAGGAGCTCGTCCAAACTTTATGAAGATCGCTCCAATTATTCACGAGATCGAGAGGCGACAGCAGCAAGGGGTTTCGCTTTCATACCGACTCATACATACAGGGCAGCATTACGATAAGAATTTGAGCGATACCTTCTTTGAAGAACTCAACATTCCCAAACCAAACGACAATTTAGATGTAAAAAGTGGAAGTCAGGCCGCCCAAACCGGAGCCATAATGGTAGGTTTTGAAAAAGAATTGGCAGCACATCCTTGTGATCTGGTTCTGGTGGTAGGCGACGTAACCTCCACTATGGCTTGTACCATCGTGGCTAAAAAAGCACATATTCCTGTTACACATGTAGAAGCAGGAATACGAAGTGGGGATATGAAAATGCCCGAAGAGATCAATCGAATTGTGACCGACAGTATCACCGATTATTTTTTTACAACTTCCCAACAGGCGAGCGATCATTTAAAATCGATTGGCAAACCGACTACACACATCTTCTTTGTTGGTAATGTGATGATAGACACGTTGCTGCATAACCTCAACAGACTGCAACAACCATCTTTTTGGGACGAATTGAAGCTGTCTAAAAACAAGTATTTCGTGCTTACCTTGCACCGTCCGTCGAATGTAGATGGATTGACTCGCTTTACAGCCTTATTATCGCAGATCATGGAACACGCCAAGGGCGCTGCTGTCGTATTTCCCGTTCATCCTCGCACACAAAAGATATTACAAGATGCGGACCTCAGCTTTCCGAACTTGCATTATGTATCGCCCCAAGGTTATTTGTCGTTTATCTATCTTGTGAAGCACGCTAAAGCGGTTTTAACCGATTCGGGTGGCATTACAGAAGAAGCTTCAGTCCTCAACATACCGTGTATTACCTTTAGAGATAGCACCGAAAGACCCGAAACTTGTGAGCTGGGCACCAATATGCTTGTTGGCAACGATCCAAAAAAGATCGATACGGCCTTCGAATTATTGGCGAGTGGAAACTGGCCTAAGTCGCAACATATACCTAAATGGGATGGGAAAGCGGCAAAGCGCATACTAGATCATATCTTAAGCTTACATGGCAACTAACGATATCTTACTGGTTACCAATTATTTTCCTCCCGAAAAAGGAGCGGCAGCTAACAGAATGCTGTCTCTAGCCGAAGCCTTGGTCAACCACAAAATGAAAGTAGCTGTGGTCTGCCCACTGCCTAATTACCCGACCGGAAGCATTTATTCTACGTTTAAAGGAAAACTATACGCAGAAGAAGCTAAGGGCGACATTACTATCTACCGCCTTTGGGTGTGGCCTAGTAATTCTTCCAACAAGTTTATTCGGTTGTTATCTATGTTATCGTTTGCTTGTAGCTTGTCGTTATTTTTTCTCTTCGGAAAGATTCCCCCTAAAGTCTTTGTACAATATTCTCCTGTATTTGTAGGGTTTACTGCCGTATGGTTCGCTTGGCTCTTTAGAAAGAAGATCGTATTGAATATCTCAGACCTTTGGCCGTTGGCCGGACTGGAAATGGGGCTGTTAAAAAAGGGAAGTTATTATCGCTTGCTAGAAAAAATGGAACGCTTTTGCTATAGAAAAGCACATTTGGTAGTTGGGCAATCGAAAGAGATCCTAACGCATGTTTCTTCCTATTATCCCAACAAAAAGATGCTCTTGTATCGAAATCTCCCTCGATTTGATGCAGCTGCACCAAAAGAAACAAAACACACTACTACGATCACTTTGGTCTACGCCGGCTTGTTGGGCGTCGCTCAAGGACTATATACTATTTGCAAGCATATAGACTTTTCTGAAAATGTTTCCTTACATCTCTATGGAAACGGGCCCGAAGCGGCGGCGATAGCAGCATTGAACAAACCAAATATTCACTACCACGGAGAAGTATCTCGTGAACAACTACATACCCTGCTAATACAGCATGATATTGCCTTTATTCCTTTGGTAAAACGTATTTATGGCTCGGTACCTTCTAAGATCTTTGAATATACCCGACTTGGGCTTCCGGTGTTATACAATGCCGGGGGTGAAGGAGAGAAGTTAGTCGTTACCCATGAATTAGGATGGGTGCTTCCGGTGCAGGATATGGATGCGCTTCAAGCATTTGTAAATTCACTTTCTTTGGAAAAACTTTCAGTATATCCTAAAAACAAGGTACAACAACGCGCATTGCAAGCCTTTGATTTTGATACTCAGTTCTCGGAATTCTTCCGAAGCATAGAAGCGCTTTAATACGCTTTTTCTTCGCCTCGTAATGCGTTATACACCGTTTGAAAAGTAATTTTGATGTCTAAGAATAATGACCAATTCTCTAAGTAGAAGATATCGTATTTAACGCGATTAATAATGTCTTTGTCGCTTTCTACCTCACCCCGATAGCCACTTACTTGTGCCAAGCCTGTAATTCCCGGTTTGATAAAATGACGCACCATAAACTTGTCGATACGTTCGGCATACATGTGGGTGTGACTTACCATGTGAGGACGAGGCCCCACGACCGACATGTCTCCTTTTAGCACGTTGATAAACTGCGGCAATTCATCAATACTAGTTTTACGAATGATCTTACCCACGCGTGTAATACGTTCATCTCCTTTGCGCACTTGATGTAAATGTGCCAAAGGATTGGGCTTCATCGATCGGAACTTATAACAGAAGAATTCTTGATAATCCAGTCCGTTGCGTTTCTGTTTAAAGAACACCGGACCTTTAGACTCTAGCTTAATAATGATCCCTAAAATAGGGGTAAGCCATGAAAGGATGCCAATAATGATTATTAATGACAGTACAATATCGAAACTGCGTTTTACCAACTTGTTGAATGGCTCTTCCATTGGGATCTTACGTAACGAAAGTATTGGCAGGAAACCGTAATAGGTAAAATCGAGTCGTTTGCTATAAATTTCTTTGTTGTCGGGAAGGAATTTTAAAATCTTTAAATTATTATCGGCAAAATCGATTAGTTTCACCAGGTCCTTATTATTGATCTCTGCTACGGAAGAATAGATCTCATCGATCTTATGCTCGTTAATATAGTCGAAACATTCTGCCACCGATACTTTATTAGGGCCACGTAATTCGAAGGTCTTGTGCAATTGATAACCGTATTCCGGATTATCGATAAAGAACTTACGCAATTGGTCTGTCTTTTGGTTGAGGCCGATAATAACAACTCTTCTCAGATTCCCTCGTAAGTGTAATCTGTATTTTTTAAGCAGGTAATAGACCGTTAGTTTAACGACGGTAATGAGAAGCATTACCAACAAAAAGTACTTGATAATAGCAATAGGGTCCTTCTCGATGTTGTTGTAATAGCCAAAAAAGGCGAAAACGATCAAGAAAAATACGATCCCTTGTTTTCCGATCAACGACATGATCTTAGCAACATGGGTAAAGCGGTAGATCTCGTAGAAATTTGACTTGACCGACAGTATGATCCATGCTAAGGATACAAATATGATATAGTTGAGATACTCAAAATTGTTGCCGAAGAACGGAAAAGCCAAAATGTGAATAATGGCTAGATCTATTCCATACGAAATTGGCCGTAAAAACCCTGAATATCTCCCTCTTTTAAAAATCATGCTTACGGTCTAATATGCTTTGAAAAGTCCTTATGTTCGCTTTTAAACAGCTCTTCTTTGGTCAAGTTCTTAAAGTACGTAAAGGTCTTTTTCATTCCTTCTTGCCTTGCTGTTTTTGGTTGCCAGTTCAACACCTCTTTTGCTTTCGTTATATCGGGTTGACGTTGCATTGGGTCGTCCTTTGGCAAAGGTTTAAACACGATCTTTTGGTCAGTTTTGGTGAGTTTAATGATCTCTTTGGCAAAATCGAGTATGGTGATCTCGTCCGGGTTACCAATATTTACCGGTAGCGTATAATCGCTTAGTAATAAGCTGTATAATCCTTCTATTTGGTCATCTACATAACAAAACGAACGTGTTTGACTTCCGTCTCCAAACACCGTAAGGTCTTCCCCTCTTAATGCTTGACCAATAAATGCCGGAATTACCCTTCCGTCATTAAGTCGCATTCTTGGACCGTAAGTATTAAATATTCGAGCGATACGCGTTTCGAGTCCGTGAAAACGGTGATACGCCATCGTGATCGATTCTTGAAAACGTTTTGCTTCATCGTATACCCCACGTGGCCCAATGGTGTTTACGTTGCCGTAATATTCTTCAGATTGCGGGTGTACCAATGGATCGCCATATACTTCCGAAGTAGACGCGATAAGAATTCTAGCCTTTTTTTCTTTTGCCAACCCCAAAAGATTATGGGTGCCAAGCGAACCCACCTTGAGCGTTTGAATTGGTATTTTTAAATAATCTATAGGGCTTGCGGGAGAGGCAAAATGTAAGATATAATCTACTTTGCCCGGTACGTGTACAAATTTTGTAACATCGTGATGGTAAAACTCGAAATCTTCATTCTTGAACAAATGTTCGATGTTCTTCAGGTCACCTGTTATAAGGTTGTCCATACCAATTACCGAATACCCTTCTGCAACAAATTTATCGCATAGGTGGGATCCTAGAAATCCAGCGGCTCCGGTAATTAGTACTCTCTTTTTCATGTGTTCGCTTCCTTTCTTCCGATTGAAATATACGTAAACCCTTCTGCTTCCATATCATTAACGTTATATAAATTTCGACCGTCGAAAATTACCGGTTGCTTGAGCAACTCTTTTAATTTACTGTAATTTGGTGTTCTAAAAATGCTCCATTCAGTACAAATAAGCAATGCATCGGCATCTTCAAGCGCTTCATACATAGAGTCGGCGTAAGTTAGTGTTTCCCCAAATTTGGCTTTTATGTTCTCCATCGCTTCCGGGTCGAATACAGTTAAATTTGCTCCTTTTTTAAGTAGGGCTTGCATCATGTCGATAGAAGGCGCTTCACGAATGTCGTCGGTTTCCGGCTTAAAGGCCAATCCCCAAACAGCGATGTTCTTATCTTTTAGATTCCCGTCGAAATAAGCCTCGATTTTAGGCAGTAGGATAGTCTTTTGCTTGCGATTAACTTCGATGACCGAATTTAATATTTTGAAATCGTAGGATTCGTCCTTGCCGGCTTTTTGCAAGGCTTTTACATCTTTTGGAAAACACGAACCTCCGTATCCTATTCCGGGAAACAAAAAGCGCTTTCCAATTCGAGAATCGGTTCCCATGCCCGCTCGTACTTTATCGACATCGGCTCCCACTTTTTCGCAATAGTTCGCGATCTCGTTCATAAAGGTGATCTTCGTTGCTAAGAATGAATTTGCTGCGTATTTGGTCAACTCTGCCGATTTTTCGTCCATTACGATCACCGGATTACCGGAACGCACAAAAGGACCGTATAATTTCTGCATTAGCGTAGTCGCACGCTCGCTGCTAGATCCAATAATAATTCGTTCGGGTTTCAGAAAGTCGTCTACTGCAAAACCTTCTCTAAGAAATTCAGGGTTTGAGACTACATCGAACTCGCAAGTTGCGTTCTTGGCGATCACCTCGGTGACTCTTTCGGCAGTACCAACCGGAACGGTGCTCTTATCGACGATTACCTTATAAGAGGTTATTTTCTTTCCTATTTCTTCGGAAACATTTAAAACATACGATAGATCTGCAGAGCCATCTTCATCTTCGGGCGTTGGAAGCGCTAAAAACACGATATCGCCATGTGCTAAACCTTCGTCTAAGGAAGTGGTAAAACGCAGCCTTCCTGCATTAATATTGCGATCGAAAAGTATGTCTAAATGGGGTTCGTAAATAGGGACTATCCCTTGACGCATTTTCTCAACTTTTTCTTCATTGATGTCGACACATATCACATCGTTCCCTGTCTCTGCGAGGCAGGTTCCGGTGACCAATCCTACATATCCTGTTCCTATTACTGCTATTTTCATCTAAATTTCTTAATCATTATCATTAATCTTTTGCGCTACATAGGTTTCCATAGCGCTTTCAAATTTTTCTTTGCTAAAACGCTGGGCATTCTCACAAATTTTATGGTAATCGAATTGCACTTTTTCAAATGCATCGATCGCCTCGAGTAAGCTTTCTTTGCTTTCTTCACGGAAGAAAACTCCCGTTTTATTTTCAATTATGGTTTCTAGAACACCGCCGTATCCATAAGCGATCACTGGAGTCCCGCAAGCTTGTGCTTCAATTGGAGCGATCCCGAAATCTTCAATGCCCGCATGAATAAATCCTTTGGCCTTGCTTATATATTTAAATACTTCGGAAGCATCTACAAAACCAACGAACGAAATCGTATCGTTTGCTCTTAGTTTTAAACTGTTTAACTGGCTCCCATCGCCCACCACAATTAGTTTACGATTCGTCTCATTAAATGCGTCTACCACGATATCGAAACGTTTGTATGGTTCTATTCTACCTACCGCCACGTAATAGTCTTCCTTATCCGTTTCTAAAGTGAACTTAGACAAGTCAACCGGCGGATAAATCACATCGGCTTCCCTATTGTATATTTTCTTGACCCAATCTTTTACAAAAACTGAGTTGGCGATAATATGATCCGGCTTTTGTGCATCTTTAATATCCATTTTTCGCATGATCGCAATCATAGGATACAGCATAAACCTTAGCCTTCCGAAGTACAACTTATAATCATCCCAGATATATTTCAAGTTTCTTGCCTGAAAATAGGAGATATGCACTTGTCGAGGGTGCGACTTATTAATTCCTTTTGCTATGGCATGCGAAGACGAAATGATCACATCGATATCGGGATCGATCTTAATGCGTCTAAACACACCCTGAAACAAAAAAAACAAGTACCTGAACTTCGATCCGGCGTACCGAATAATGGTTTCCTTAACAGGAATAGGGCGTTGCCCAAAAACCTTTGCTTCATTCTCCTTACTCATAATATTAATGAGCAAGTAACATTTTTCGAAAGCAAATACACTACACAAAGAACTTATAACACGTTCGGCACCACCGTATTTATCTAACCAATCTACAATGAGTGCTTTCTTTTTCATTAAATACGGTCCCTCTTTCTTATTTTCAAGATGCAAAAGTAGTGATTTTTCATTTCTGCTTCTGCCTTCATCTCCATACTTCTTACTCGGCTTGGTTTCCTGTTTTGGTTTCTTCGGAATCGGTGTTTCTTCGTTGGTAATCCATTAATAAAAAGATACAGACGATCCCAAAATAATAGGCTCCTAACTGGCGGTGAAAGAAACTCTCGATATTGGCAAACGCGAACATGGTAACTATAAGCCCTGTTCCAAAGAAATACTTCCAGTTTCGCACAAAAAAGGACAAAAATATGAGTCCGAAAACGAGTCCGCCAATAATACCTGTACTCAAGAAAAAGTCCATAAACTGGTTGTGCGAATTAAATCGACTCTCTATAAAATACTGTTTGCGGCGATCTGGCGTAACTATTTCGCGATAGCAATCTACCAGTAAATCCTTGGTGTGGTAAAATCCTAATCCGGTTAATGCGAATGGTTCATTTTTAGCGATGTTGTAATTACATTCCCAAATAATTACACGTGGTTCCATGCGTTGAAATAATTCTATATATCCTTTATCTTTTTGCGTACTGTGGGCGTAGAAAAAGCGTTCGTTCAGGTTTTTATTTAGCATGAATGCTACGATCATAAGACCTACGATTCCGAAGAAAAAAAACAAATACTCCTTTTTACTTTTGGTGTAGAATATCTTTAAAAGGAATAGCAACACCAATAACAAAATCGCTAACCTAGACGAGATTAGCAGTACAAAACCTGCACAGAGCACAATGTTTGCGAAATACCATTTGTTGTATTCGTTATATTTTCTACCAATAAGCCCTATAGATGCAATAATGCTTATAACACAGAGAAAGCCGAGATACAACCGATCTATTATGAGTACCTCGTTAATCTCACCGCCTGCGGCAAAATTGAATTCGCCCTCTCGCATATAGAAGAAATAAAGGTGGTAGAGCGAAATAGCGATGCATATCACTACTGAAACGATGACGGTTTTCTTAAGCTTATCGGTGCGTTCGAGTGGGATTGCGAGCACAATAAGCAATAAAGAACCTGCGATCTTCTTGCTAATGGTAAGGTCTCGATCGAAATCCTGAAATAAAAAGCCATTCAAAAACACATATAACACCAAGCCGGCGAAAAGCAATACTTCCCGTTTCTTCAAAATATTGAAATTCTCTTTCGTTACTACGAATGGAAATATTACGACCAATGCAATGAGCACGATATTGGGGACCGAAGTCGCATACTTATCTAAAGGCAATACAAAACAAAAGAAGAGGAATAAATACGGATATATACTTTTTAATAAGGCCTTCATAACTTCAAATTTAAGGTATTTAGCAAGGGTACACGCTATATGATTTATTATTTGATCGGTTTATACGCTTCTCATTTTACGTTCGTTGTACAATTTTTTTAAAAAAGGTCGTAAGACTTCTAGGCATCAAGTATAGAATAGATCCTCTTAGTATTCCGAATATCGGGTACCATCCCCAATAGAAATTATCGAGTACGATGTTTATCCTATTCTTAACTTGAAGTCTGCGTTTGGTGGTCGAGATCGAGTTTGGATCTGCAATGTAATCCATAAGTACTTCCGGATAATTTTCTGCCTTGAACTTTTTGATCACCTTAAAAAAGAAGGCGTAATCTTGCGCTGCTCTTCTATATTTATACGGATAATTGCCTACTTCGGAAATAATTTCAGAATAAAACACCACCGACGGATTCAAGAACATACTGTTCAAGTACATTTTTTTCTTGAGTTCTTCATAGGATGTCGGGTGTTTTAGCATATGCAGAAAGTTTCCTTTCTCATCGATCACTCGTGCCCAGGTCCCAAGCAATTTTACATCGGGATTGGCCGCTAGATAATCCAGTTGTTTTTTAAACTTTTCTTTGTAATAAATATCGCCACAGTCGAAGCGTGCAATAAGTTCATAGTGCATTTGTTGGGCTAGCTCTAATGCTCTATTCGCCGCTATTCCTACCCCTTGATTGGTCTTTAAATAATCAAAATACAAGGTTCCGTTGTCATAACTATCTCGTAACTCGGCTTCATTTGGCTTGTGTTCGCTTCCATCGTCTACAATGAGCACATCGACCTCGAAAGGTTCATCGATAGATCGCAGCGAATCTAGCAAGCCCTTCGGGTTGTTGTAGTGTGCCATTAGCACGATTAGTTTTTTATTTTTTTCTGAAGCTGTACTCACGAAATAAATGTTTTAATACGGTCTTTCTTATACGTATACAGTACGGCGATCACATTCCACAGTATCATACTAAGAGCGGTAGCCCAAGCGGCACCTATCATACCAAATTCGGGAATAAAGAACCAATTGCAAATTAAGTTTGTCGCAAAACCTACAATCAATATTTGATGTAACACATGTTGTTTTCCGGTCATATTCATGTAAATGGCTACCGGCCCGCAAAGCGTGTTAAAGAACTGTCCCAGCAATAGGATATATAGCGCTTCCTTAGCGACCGTGTATTCACTTCCGAAGAGCCCTAGAAAAAAGGTGGCAAAAAGTGCCAGCACGGCCAAGGCCGGTAAGCTAAGCATAAAAATAAGTCGTGCGCTGTTCTTGATCATCTTGTTAAGACTCTCTAGTTCCTGTTTTTTAAACACCTCTGCGATCTTTGGTGCGATAATGATGTTCACCGATTGCAAGGCCAAAGAAGTAGCGGTAGCAAGCTTTACAGCCACGGAATAAAACGCCACCGTGTCGAAATCGGTAAACTTACCCAGCAAAATAATGTCTATGCTTTGCATCATAAAATACGATACTGCGCTTAATGCCATGGGGTATGACTTTTTAAAGATCGAATTGTATGAATAATTGATCGATCGATCGGGAGTTTCGCTCTTATGAAATGCAATCACCACTTGAATGGTAGAAACCAATGCCAATACTACAAAGCCCAGCAGATACACCTCGACCAACCAGTGTGCATTTTGTGTTGCAAATAATAGAATTGCCCCAAGAAAGAAGGGTAAATATCTAAATATGTTCCTGTATAATTCTGAAAAAAGGGTGCGTTTAAGTCCGCGCAAGGTATCGATATTCAACATCGTCATGGCGAAGGCGCTTAACGCAAGTACGATCTTAAAAACTAATTCTGAAGCATCTGCTTTTTCAAAGAAAGTGTTAAAAAATGAATCAGGAATTAATAAGACCAGCACTAAGAACACTAAGGAGGTTCCCACAATTATGGTGACCATTTTTTGGTACACACGGTGAAGTCCGCCCAAAGAGTCTTGCGCCACCAGTACGCCTGAGTAATAGATAATTGCTTGGTTGGTCCCCAGCAGACAAATTCCGCCCAGTATTAAGAGAGTGGACCTTGTAAAATCGTATCGTCCTACGATCTCAGGATCAAAAAAATTGGTTAAGAACAATGACAAAAGGAAAAACAAGAACACCCCGCCAACTCTCAATAACAATACCTTGAGACTTCGGTTTACAAGTGTATTCTTTATAAAAGTGCGAAGCACATTATTCATTTCGTTGTTTTAAGTTCGCCACAAATCTTGTCTTTCTCGTAATGGCTACTAGCAAAGCTAAATTGATCCAAAAGCCAAATACCCGAACGGTATCCATCTTTAGCCAATTAAAATAAAAGCCCACCATAGAGATTAAGATGACCAAGGCTAACAAGTAGCGATCATCATTCTTTTGCGTAACCACCAGACATACCCACATTATTAGAATAAGTAATGAAGCAAAGATGATCATTCCAATGATACCTCCTTCCGCTAAAATTCGGGTGTAGATGTTATACCCCGGCGGAAATTGTGGATCTGACTGATTTAAATACTTCAATTTGAACTCCCAGTTGCCTGCGGTTGCCCATCGTGGATAACGCTCTCTTGCTTCGTAGGCTTGTTGCCCATAGCCAACCCCAATTATCGGGTTTTCTTCAAAGACCATCAAGCTTGCTTGTTGAATCCCGAATCGCGATCTATTCGAAATACTGTGCTGATCATCTTCTACGCCAAAAGACGTTAATTTTTCGGTAATGTATTCGGCTATTACATCCCCTTTGGCGACGCCAATCACAAGAATGGCTACGGTCGATAAGGCGGCTATTTTGATAAATAATTGATGGTGCCTTTTTTTCTTCAGCAATAGAAATCCGAATACAACAATTTGTAAAAAGATAACCACTAGTGCCGCACGTGAATCTGAGAAAAGCGCCAAAACAATTATAGCTAAAGAAGGAACGAACCTCAACATGCCTTTCTCGGTGATTATGTAGCTGAACATCCATCCGGATACCGTTAACAGGTAGGTTGCCAATGCGGGTGCTTCAAAAGTTACCGATGATATTCGCGAACCACCATGCAGATATACATTGGTAAACGGGAAATAATCGAACAAATTGATCACATTGTAAAAAACGCCCATTCCGAATTTAACTATGAGAATTTCAAAAAATCCATAGGCGGTTACTATTACCATACTAAATAAGAACACGCGTCGCACCTTGGTAAACAACTCTTTACTGCTGTAATTTATAAAGACATTGTAATACGTTAGAAAAAAGAATACCGCAGAGATTAGAAGTACGGCATACTGCCTAATAAAGCGTTCGTAACCTCCTATCCCTTTAAAATAGTAATTGTGAATGGCCGGAATATTTAGCACAGTAGTAATAAAGAACCAGGCGATGAGCAGCAACACCACTTGAAACAACAGGTTGTTAAATGGAATCGCGATCTTTCGTTGAATTGCTGCGAGAACTAGTAAAAGGAAAAATGCGCCAAAAAAGAAAATGGCTGCCGGCTCTTTCGAAAATTCCCCTAAAAATGAGATCCCTGAAAACGAGCTAAACGGTATAAAAAAAATCCCTACGAACACAACAGCAGCGATCACCTGTTTTAAGGTGATGGTTTCTTTCGCTTGCTGTATTTGTTTTATCGTGTCCAATTTTGTGGTGCTTCGCTAGGCTTGGAATGCATCATTCCAATATTCGGTCTTTACGTTAAAATCTCGTTTTAATTTTGCAACATCATCTTTAAACAGTGCTATCAAGTAGGCTTCGGCCTTAGGATCAATTGGTGGGGTTTGCTCTTTGTATTTGTTGATCAATTTGATCTTTAGTTTCTTCAAAGAAGTCGTGATGGGCAATGTCTTTTTAAGAATATTCTTTGCTTTACTTTGTTTGAAAATAAAGTTGGTCAAGGTATTCTTCTTATAGGTGCCCCCCGGATTAAATTGAGTGTCGACCGTATCTGTTTTAAAGGATGGATCGGCCCCTAAAAAGGAATAGACCGCTTGCATACCATGTTGCGGATTCTTAATGAATTCTTCAAACGTAATAATTTGCACATCGCTAAAATGCGCTTTCATTCGTTTTATTTTTTCGTAATACATCGAGTTGAACGCATAATACCAGAAATCGGAGTATTGCTGCTCGCGTCGTTCTGCTTCGGCCTGTAATGCTTCGTAAAACGGAAGTGTTTCTCGATCTTCGCGCACCAAATGCAAATAATTGGAATACGCCCGTTTTATAGGGTCACGAACAATGATAATGATCTTGGTGTCTGCACCTAGCACCTCCTTTATTTTAGGGATCGCCTCGGCATAATTCGCATAAGAAGGGGAAACATCACCTATGATCTTTTCGTCCTCTACATCTTCAAATAACAACTTGTATTTGGGTAAAGAACCAATATGGAATTTTTTGATTTCTTTATCGGCTTTACCCTTATCCTGTTTGCTTATAATGTCGTAAGTGAAAAAATGAAGCTCTTTCTGTTTTGGTAAATAGATCTCCGGGTGTTCATACAAATAGTAGTACAGGGATGTTGATCCGCATTTGGGAAATCCAGCCACAAGAAAATTGGGTAACTTCATATGTGTTAATTAAGAATCGTCTATCGCTTATTTTCTTCTGCCATCTTCTTAACTCTAAAGTAAGACCCTCTAAGTGCAAAGAATAAGAAATATAAAAAGACCAAGAAAAGTGGTAATAGCACCACCTTATTGTCGAAGAAGCTTCCCGAATAGTGTAAAACAGGCTTGTTAATTACAGTAACAATACCGTCGTATTTTATAAGCTCTGCTTTTAACTCCTCTATATCGTTCATAATGTTGCGCTTTTCTTCCAGCAACATATGAAGGTTGTTGTTCTCATTGTTTTTGAAGTATACTTGCGCAGCGGGATTTACCGTACTGTTAGAATCGACATAACTTTCAAACACTCCATCGATGTCCTTGATACTCTTTTCGTGATTCTTGATCTGTTGTTTGGTTTCCTCTATAGATACCAATCGTACTTCTTGCAATAGTTCGTTGCTATTTAAATAATCGATCACCTTTTCTATCGTCTCATTGGAGGCGTTAGCGGTAGTATAAACAAGTACTTTGTGAAACTTATATTCGGTATAGAACACTTCGGAAAGGAGAATGTCATCCTCAAAATCGGTTTGAGCCATATATTCTTCCAAGGTTCTGTCCTCGTCCTTAGTGTTTCGCGCAAGGTCTAGAATGTTTACTATGGGCTCGATCTCTATGTCGGCTATTTCTGCTTCTTCAGTATTAAAACCATAACGTTTTAAAAATTTCGCATCTCCTTGTTTGCTTTTCGTTTTTAGCAATTTGAGTGCATCGTAGACATAACTTGTGCTATCGAAGTTATTTTGAACTATTAACGTGGCCAAATTCTTCCCCGTAGATCCTTTTTGCCAATAATATCCGGCAACAGCACCAAGAATAATGATTAATAAGATGATGATCCAATGTTTCAATACAAATTGAAACCAATGGAATAACCAAAGTAGAAATTTTCGGTATTGCTCTCCTATTTTTTTAAAAACAAGGCCTAAGTCTATTTCATCTGTAGTTTGATGTGCCATAATTCATTTTAATTGTTAGTGGTATGCGTTGCTACTAATTCCCTTAAACTTTCTTTCCAGGGTAATGGGTTGTTGTTAAACGTATTTTTAAACTTTGTGGTATCCAGCACACTATATTCTGGTCGCGCTGCAAAAGTACGGTAATGTGCGGTTTGTGCAAGAGTTGTTTTTGCTATTTGTTCTGAAAATTCTAAAATAGCTTTTGCAAAATCATACCAGGTTGCTTCACCGGAATTACTGTAATGATACAAGCCATATGCGGTACTTTCCGAAGCTATAACAGCAAGCAACGCCTTGGCCAGATCATTAGCATTGGTAGGTGTTCCGGTTTGTTCGGTCGTAATGGTTAAGTCAGTTCCAGCATCCGCATGTCGCAAAATGGTTTTGTAAAAGTTATGCCCGTATTGCGAATACAACCAAGAAGTTCGGAAAATAAAAAAGCGCTCACTATATTTCTGTAAATACTGTTCTCCTTTTAATTTGGAGGCGCCATAGACATTTAGGGGATTGGTAGCATCGGTTTCTACATACGGTCGGTCCTGCGTCCCATCGAACACATAGTCGGTAGAAATATGCAGTAAGGTGATGTGGTGTTTTTTACACGCATTGGCCAATACTTTAACCGCTTCGGCATTCACCGCCATGGCCTGTTCTGTTTGTTCTTCCGCTTGTTCAACATTGGTGTAGGCTGCCGTATTAATGCAATAGTCGAATTCATTGTTGGTAAAAAACTCGTGAACGGCAGTAGTGTTGTTAATGTCAAGGGTTTCCTTGGCAATAAAAGTACACGTTAAGGTTGGAAATCTTGAAGTAGCATCTGCTATGCATCGTCCCAACTGTCCTTTTGCTCCTGTAACCAGTACTTTTTTCATGTAATTGCCTCCTTGAACGTAGGAAGTTGTCTGTCTTTTTCTGAAATTATTAAATCCTCCTTCGGAAGATGCCAGTCTAACGACAAGGTTGCGTCATTATAAATAATACCCCCTTCGGAAGCCTTATCGTAATAATTATCACACTTGTAAGCAAAAACGGCTTTTTCAGAAAGCACCACAAAGCCGTGTGCAAAGCCTCTTGGCACGAACAACTGATGTTGATTCTCCGCATCGAGTATGTATGAAAAATGCTTTCCGAAGCTATTAGAATCTTTCCGAAGATCTACAACAATATCGAGAACTCTTCCTACTACCACACGAACTAGTTTCGCTTGGGCCATTTTCCCTTTTTGATAATGAAGTCCGCGCAACACCCCATAACTAGAGGTAGACTGATTGTCTTGTACAAAATCTATCGAACAACCCGTGGCTTCTTTAAACGCTCTTTTATTGAAGGTCTCGCAAAAGCTCCCGCGCTCGTCCTTAAAAACCGAAGGTTTAACGATAAAGCAATCTTGTAACGGACTCTGTTCTATGTGTAGCATTAATCTAGTTGCGTTAAATGTGTTCCATACCCGCTTTTTAATAGGGGTTTTGCGAGCTCGGTCAATTCTTGTTTCGAAATAAAGCCCATTTCATAGGCAGCTTCTTCAATAGCACCAATCTTTAATCCTTGTCGTTCTTCTATTACTTCTACAAACTGTGCTGCTTGCATCAATGATGCAAAGGTGCCGGTATCTAGCCAAGCCGTGCCCTTATCGAGTATACTTACCCGTAGCTTTCCTTGTTTTAAATAGGCATTGTTCACATCGGTGATCTCTAGCTCTCCTCGAGCGCTTGGTTGAATGTTCGCTGCGATATCGACGACACTATTATCATAAAAATAAATACCAGGTACTGCGTAATTAGACTTAGGGTGCTCAGGTTTTTCTTCGATGGACAGTGCTTTGCCATCCTTATCGAAATCGACCACACCATAACGTTCTGGGTCATGTACATGATAAGCGTAGATCACACCCCCGTCCGGATCGTTATTGGATTGTAGTAACTCTTTAAGTCCGGAGCCATAAAAGATATTATCACCCAAAATTAGAGCCACTTTATCGTCTCCAATAAAATCTTTTCCAATAATGAACGCCTCGGCTAGGCCATTGGGGTTTGGCTGCTCGGCATAGGTAAAAGTACATCCCAATTGTTTGCCGTCACCTAATAACTTTTGAAACAACGGAAGGTCTTGCGGGGTAGAAATGATCAAGATCTCTCGAATGCCTGCATACATAAGGGTAGACAACGGATAATAGATCATCGGTTTGTCGTATACCGGCATCAATTGTTTGCTAACCGCTAGGGTAATTGGGTGTAAGCGTGTTCCGGAACCACCGGCTAATATAATTCCCTTCATAATCGATCTGTGTTATCTAAGTACCACTGTATGGTCTTATTAATCCCGCTTTCAAAATTTTCTTTCGCCTTCCAACCTAATTCGTTCTCGATCTTAGAGGCGTCTATAGCATATCTAAAATCGTGACCGGGACGATCGGTAACAAAAGTAATTTGATCTTTATAGGGCTGCTCTTTTGGCTGTAGCTCGTCTAAAAGATCACAAATGGTATGTGCAATGTACAGGTTCTCCCTTTCATTGCGACCACCAATATTGTAGGTTTCGCCAAGTCTTCCTTGTTCTATAGCTAGTTGTATACCCGTACAATGGTCCTTCACATACAACCAATCTCTTACATTCTTCCCGTCTCCATAGATAGGAATGGGTTCTCCGGCGATAGCCTTACGGATAATAGTGGGTATCAATTTTTCTTTATGCTGGTTTGGTCCGTAATTATTGGAGCAATTCGTAGTGACCACCGGTAAACCGTAGGTGTGAAAATAACTACGAACCAAAAAATCGGAAGAAGCTTTGGAAGCACTATACGGACTATTGGGCGCATACGAAGTGGTTTCGGTAAATAGGCCTGTTTCGCCAAGTGTGCCGTATACCTCATCGGTAGAGACATGTAAAAAGCGCGCTGCTTTAAAAGTTGCTTTTAATTGGTTGGGACCGTTCATCCATGTTTTATAGGCCGCTTGAAGTAGATTAAAAGTACCAACGATATTTGTTTGAATAAATTCTGAAGGACCACTTATGGAATTATCCACATGCGATTCGGCTGCAAAATGAACGACCAGATCAAATTGATGTTTTTCAAAAAGATTCTGAATAAAAGTTGCGTCGCAAATATCTCCTTGTATAAAATGATAGTTGTTTTTTGCTGAAAATTGCTCCAAATTCTTCAAATTTCCGGCATAGGTTAGCTTATCTAGCACAAAAACTTCTTGCTGTTGCGACTCCATTATCATGGCCACATAATTTGAACCGATAAACCCGGCACCCCCGGTAACTAAGACTTTATTGTGTTTCAAAATATTTTTTTAGATTAAACTAAAATCTGATTTAACATTTTTTCGGTGATCGCATAGGTAGGTTTTACCCCACTGGCACCTAATCCTCCCGAAGCTAAAGTGCTTCCCGTTTCTAATGGGTTATCTGAAGCGTAATAGGCATAACGCACCTTTACTTTTGAACTAATACTTCCTCTAATTTTTGCCGCAGCTTGGATCGCTTTTTGGTAATGTGCTCCCTCCATTTCTAATCCAATTACATCCCAGGTAGAATTGTGGAAAAACTTTAAGAGGTCTCTGTTTTGTAAAGAGGTACCTAGTACTGTGATCATAGTCCCGGTACAAACATTTAGATCGTCGTCGGCAAACAAAGATTTCTTTAATTTGTTCTTAAAAGGATAATTGTCTGCTGTCCCTTCAAATACGTGGGCTGAAGGTATCATCACATCTCCCTTTCCTCCTTCCAAAATACCGGCTTTTCCCATGATCGATATTGAAACCACATTTAGAAAATGCGTAGCGCGATCACCGTCAACGTACGGCTTCAGTAACTCGTCCATAGTTTCGTAGGCCTGTTCTCCAAAGGCGTAATCCATGACGATTATTACCGGTTTATCACTTTCCTCCACTTCATTTTCCGAAGAAATAAACGAACTTTCCTTAATCTTTGCGGTATCGAATACTTGCACGTCGATATTCGTTCCGCTGCTATCTTCAATAAAGGTCATACCATTCGCCAAGGCAGTTTTCTTCACCTTTTGACGATATTTTGTATTTGCCGGACTGCTAAGCGCGGTGTACATGGGTAATGCCTCATCTGATTTAAATTCTTTTGCCAGCGCTTTTCGAGCAAATAACGTATTCATTACACTGTGCATATTAGCACTTAAAATGTGCAATGGTCGTTGAAGCAATTGTTGCTCCTCTAACACTTGTTTTATCTTTAAAGCCCAGCGTTCACCGTGTATATGATGTCCTAATCGTTCTCGTAATACCGGGCTAAATGTAATGATTCGTTTATTATCGTTGATCACCTCATCGATCGCTAATTTTCCGAGATAATAAATAATATTTAAAAACTTATTAGGTTCTTTATCGCTTGCAAACAGTGGATAGATCTCACTTACTTCTTCGAAGGTACGGCCTAAGAAATTTGCGGTATGTGTAAGCGCTATCTCTTTTTCCTCCTTAGTTAGCTTGCCTTTTTTGGTCACGGCAGCTTCTAACTTCGTCCAATCACGAATAACATCTCCTTGCTCGTTGATCATTACTTGTTTCATGATCTTATGCGACTCCAGATAGAGGAAGGTAAGGTGTGTTAATACATCATAGATCTCAGAACGCCCTCGTGTAACCTCAATGTTCATCTGTTCTTCATCGATGCGGTAACAATTTCTACGACGTTTAAGGGGGATTATGGGTTTAAAATGGGAGTTCTTATACCCTTCATCACTGGTGAGGTTAATAAATCGGCACTCTTCAATTCCGTTGGGAAGTCGCTCCATTACATACAACAGCCCTTGTAGCTCGATCTTGTCTTCGGCAATAGAACCATAAATTTCCGGACGCAGTATTAATAAGGACTCACGAAGGGTTTCGCCCGATATCCCCATAGGCTTGTAAAACCCACGATTAAATAAGTGTCGCATGGTGATATATAGCCGCTCTATGGCACCTGTGCTTTCTTGGGCTCGTGTCCTTGTATGTGATTTTAATTTTGTCATTGACAGCAAAGATAACACTAATTTTAAGGCCGCATTTTACACGCGGAATTGTTCAAGGGCGTTTGCGATCTCTCGATCGTTAGAAAGCCGTGGTATTTTATTTTGACCCCCTAATTTTCCTTTAGATTTCATATAATCCCGAAAACTGTTTTTTTGTAACACACTGATTTTCAAATGCTGGAGCACTTTTCCTTCAATTAAATCTTTATAGTAACTATTTTGCTCTTGAAGACTAGTATCCAATGCATTAGCCACCAATCGAAGGTCGTTAGGTGGATTCTCAAATTCTATGAACCACTCGTGATAAGGTAGTTCTCCTTCAGGTGGATCGGTTTGTGGTGCTACAGTAAACTCACTTATCGTAAAATTGAATGCTGCTTGTGCTTCATTCATGGCTTGTTCCACTTCTTTGCCAATAACGTGTTCACCAAAAGCAGAAATAAAGTGTTTAATTCGTCCAGAAACGATAAGTCGATACGGCCGAAGTTCTGTAAATTGAACCGTATCCCCGACATTATACGCCCATAGTCCGGCATTAGTAGATACAAGCATCACGTAGTTCACACCCACTTCTACCTCGCTTATGGTGAGGCGTTTAGGTGCTTCGGAAAAGAATTCGGAAGCTTCAATAAACTCGTAAAAAATACCGGAGTTTAGTTGTAATAACATGCCTTTTTTATTCTGAAGGTCTTGAAATGCGAAAAATCCTTCCGAAGCAGGATATAACTCAATACTAGGGACACTACGGCCTATAAGCGCCTCAAATTTAGATCGATACGGTTCATAATTAACACCACCGTAAATAAAAAGTTCGAAGTTTTCGAACAAGTCACCCACCTTTTTCCCCGTCGCCTGCTGCAGTCGTTCAAAATACATTTGCACCCAGGATGGAATACCACTAATTACCGTCATATTCTCATCTTTTGTCTCTTCGACTATGGCGTCTACTTTCGTCTCCCAATCGGAAATACAATTGGTCTCCCAGCTAGGTAAGCGATTGGTTTGCAAGTACCCCGGAACATAGTGCGCAACTATTCCCGATAGACGCCCCAGCTGAATCCCATTTTTTTCATGCATCTCCGGACTTCCTTGTAAAAAGATCATTTTACCATCTACAAAGCTCGCTTTCCCGGTTTCATATATATAGCATAAGATTGCGTTGCGGGCGGCGTTGATGTGGCCCGGCATTGAGTCTTTCGTAAGCGGGATGAATTTGGCACCGGATGTGGTCCCAGAAGTTTTTGCAAAATATAAGGGTTTTCCCGGCCACAGTACATCGGGTTCACCTTCAACTACACGATCTACGTAGTTGCGTAACGCCTCGTAATCACGAACAGGAACTCGTTCGGCAAATGTTTTGTAATCCTTGATATTCTTAAAATCGTGATCCTTTCCGAAGGAAGTATTCGCAGCTTGTTTCAGCAAATTATCAAATACTTTTTTCTGAGTGGCTTCAGGGCGGTTCATCCAGCTTTTCATGCGAGTGACCTCGATGCGAGCAAATATTTTGGCTGCGAAAGATTTAAGAGACATAGCGTGTTAATCGAAATCAATTATACTCGTTGGGTCGATGGGGTTTCCATCCAGCCAAAGTTCGAAGTGTAAATGCGGCCCGGTGGTAAGTTCTCCGGTATCGCCTACCGTTGCGATTACTTCTCCGGCCTTAACTAGTTCGCCTTGTTCTTTGGTAAGGGAGGCATTGTGCTTGTAAACTGAAATTAATTCGTTGCGATGTTTTAGTATGGTCACATAGCCCGTGGCCGCGGTCCATTCTGCAAAAACGACCGTTCCGTCGGCGGTAGCTTTCACCGGTGCATCTTTGGTGGTTACAATATCTACGGCATAGTGCTTGGCTTTGGGATTATACGGTTCAGAAATAGACCCTTTTACAGGTGCAAAGAGAACAAAATTTAGTTCAGAATCCCCTATTAACGGGTTGTATTTATCTTCTCTAGCCACTTCTTCCCGTAACAATGAATCTTGTCTCGATGCAGAAAGATCGATATTTGATACGTCACGCTGAGCTGCTTCAATAATGGAGTCTTTATCGAAATCGACCGTTTTAACGTCCCCTGTGAGCACTTTGCGTATCGAGTTGATATATTGCTCGTTTACAGCGAGAACTTGCTGCAGTGAGTCTGTTTTAAAGCGCAGATCGGTTGCTCGCTTCTTTAAAGCGGTGGAAGAATAGCCTGGAATATATTCGCGTAATGGGGTGAAAGCGATAAGCAAGGTCGTCATTGCTATAAGAAGTACGGCAAATACAGTACTAAACACAAAAACGTTTAGACGGTTTAATTTAAAAGAGAAACGCTCTTCGAACGTATCTTCATTGAGAACCACCAAGCGATACTTGTGCAGTAGCTTTTTCTTTATTTTTTTACTTCTTTTTTCTTTTTCTGCCATTTCGACCTATTGCCAACTACAAATATAAAATAACTAAGCCCCTTGTGCTAAACTTCTAAGGAAAACGTTTTATCTAAGTAATTCTTGTTACCTTTGCCAATAAATTTTGAATATAATGAGCGCACTATTTTTACCATTAGCTATCGGACCCTGGCAAATTGCCCTAATCGTTGTGGTTGTATTGTTATTGTTTGGAGGAAGAAAGATCCCCGAATTAATGCGTGGATTAGGTAGCGGAATAAAAGAATTCAAGGACGCCTCTAAAGAAGAGGATGATGATACCAAAATAGAGGAAAAGAAATAATTGTTCAGTATTTTTTCTGAATAAAAAGCCCGATAATCTTAGGATTCTCGGGCTTTTTCATTGATGATTATTTTTTATTCAATCTTTGCCGAACGCAAGATCGATTCCAGTTCAAATTGAAGATCGCGTTTCTCGACCGAAGGTGCATACGTAAAACCTTCTAAGATTAGGTAACGGTCGTTTGCTTCATCCCGAACCGCATAGTTTAAGAAAGGGCCCGCCATGTATTGATCTGTTACATCCCAGGTTCCTTTGGTCTCGTAAGCAAACTTACCGTCGATTTCCGAAGTAAAAAGATAGGGCGCATAGGCCTCTTCCGTTCTAAATCGCCCGTCTTCTTCCACAGGCAGCAGGCTTCCACCAATTGAATCACGCACTTTGATAATGTCACCAACAACGGTGCTGTCTTTTCCTATCATGTTAAGCGGTACTTCGTACACGATGATGTTGGTACTTCCCGACTTTAGGTCTTTTCTAATCCAATAGAAATCATCACTTTTCTTGGCAATTCGGTAGGCGGATGGGATTTGTAAACTAACACCAAGGTCTGTCTTTAACGAGTCCAGTTTCAGAAGTGAAACTCGTGTTCTTCGCTGACGTTCTTCAATTTCAGACTGATGAAATTTATCGACGATCTGTTCTTGTTTTGAGTTAATTAATTCTACTAGTTCTTGCTTGGTCTTGGCAATCACATATGCAACGGTTTGCGGCTTGGCAAATTGATCGTTTGCGATGGTTGCCTTAGTTTCATCACCCAAAGCTACGTACAATACCAATCTCGATTTGCGCGCAAAACCACTAAATGCATTTGGAGGCATTTGACGCATAGAAAATAAGGGTTCTTCTTGAGGCAGCCCGTCGGTAGGAGCTGCGAAATGGGTTCGTATGGCTTCACCTACTTCACCGTTCCAAAGATCATTTGAAACGACTACTTGTAAGGTGTTTATATTTCCAACCGATTTTGAGAGAAGCGAGGCGTCTTTTTTGCCTCCAGAATTACATGAAATGAGTACTATTGCCGCGAATGCAGCCATTAAAAAATGTTTCATTACGAGAAGTTTTTCAGCGGGAGATTAGCCTCGTTGAATCTTTAGCTTCATCCCTGGTTTTAACTTAGTACCGCTAATATCGTTCCATTTTTTGAGATTCTGAACGGTGACACCGGGAAATTTTTGTGAGATACTCCAAAGTGAATCTCCATTTCGCACGGTATAGGTCTTCTCGTTTGTGGCCGAAGCTTGCTTACTCGCTGTCGTTGTCACCATCTTGCGAGGGTGAATCGTAAGTCGCTGCCCCACGCGTAAATTATTGCTTCGCAATCCATTCCATCGTTTGATCTGACTCACACTAACGCCGTACTTAGCTGCGATTTTTCCTAAATAATCACCGCTTCGAACACGATATCGAATACGATCCGGTTGGTCGAAAAGTTCCGGTAATGGCTTCTCCCGATCGTTGAATTCTTTTTCGGCAAATGCATAAATAGCCTCTTCATTGGCTACAAATTTACCCATTACATCTACGGGAAGTCGCAACACATAGTTCTCATCCTTGATCACCGGGATAACCCCAAGCTTGTAGGACGGATTTAAAAACTTTAATTCGTCAATGTCAAGGTCGGCCACTTTAGCTACGTGTTCTAACGACAGTTTCCTTTTTACTTTAATCGTATCGGTGGCGATATACGGAATTCGTGGACCATTGCTTTTAAAGCCATGTTCTTCAGCAAATTCAAAAATATACATGGTCGCTAAGAAAGCGGGAACGTAGCCAGCGGTTTCTCGCGGTAAATTCTTTCGAATGTTCCAATAATTTGTTTGTCCACCAGAACGGCGAATTGCCTTCGACACATTGCCCGGACCCGAATTATAGGCCGCTAAGGCAAGGTCCCAATCGCCTAAACTTTTGTATAAGCTCTTTAAATATTTTGCTGCGGCTTCCGTAGCCATTAATGGATCACAGCGTTCATCAACATAAGAATTTACATCTAATCCAAACATCTTCCCTGTGCTGAACATAAATTGCCACAGCCCGGTGGCTCCTACTCTGGATACGGCTGTTGGATCTAAGGCAGACTCGACAATGGCCAAGTATTTCATTTCTAATGGAAGGCCTTGTCGGTCCAGTTCTTCTTCGAACATTGGAAAGTAGTAATCGCTAAGGGCCATTAATTTAGCCAATGTGTTACGCCTATTCTTTAGATAGTTTTTGATAACACTTTCCAATGAAGGGTTGTATTCCACATTGAAAGGCGTACGTGCGTTTAATTCTTTTAACCGTTCTTTTAAGACCTCGGTAGGGAGCTCTTCGTAAGGAACAGGTTCATAATTTTGGTTGAGTACCGTACCATACATTTCTTCAAATCGATCTGATCGATACAGTTCTTCCAACCACATACTATCGATAGTACGCGCCTGAATAATGTCCTCCATGGCAAAAACCATAGTATCGCTTTCTTTGGTTGCGATGATAGTCTTTGTAATATCTCCTGAAACTTCCGTAACTAGAATGGTGTCGGTAACGCGTACCCTTTGTTTCTGAAGGGTATCGGCAGTCGGGGTATCTTGTTGTGCGAAGGAAACTGTAAAACACAGCGCCAACAGTAGGAAAATAGGGCTTCTCATAATTTTTTAACGTAGGTCTGTTGCAAAAATTTTGCTAAATGTAACGAAATGACTGAAATAAGCAAATTTTTAACATTCTATGGAATGGTAAAAAAATGAATATCAGTTGTTTATTGCTCGATGGCTTGAATTCCTGGCAAGGTTTTACCCTCTAACATTTCCAGCATGGCACCACCGCCGGTTGAGACATAGCTCACCTTATTTGTAAAAGAAAATTTCTTTACGGCAGCGACCGAGTCTCCTCCACCTACTAGCGAAAATGCTCCTTCATTGGTTGCTTGTGCGATTGCATTGCCTAATGAAATTGTGCCCTTTGCAAATGGTTCCATTTCAAAAACACCTACCGGTCCGTTCCACAAAATAGTCTTGGACTCTGAAATCACACGGGCAAATAACTCATTTGTTTTTGGACCAACATCCAAGCCCATCCATCCGTCCGGAATGGCATCTATGGGATCGATCTCAGTGCTGGCGAATTCAGTAAAGCTGTCGGCCGCAACCACATCTAAAGGCAGGTGTAGGTTTACGTTATTTTTCTTAGCCTTTTTAATGATATCCAAAGACAATTCTAATTTATCTTCTTCAACGAGCGAGGCTCCCACATCGCCGCCTTGTGCTTTAATAAATGTAAATGCCATACCACCACCAATAATGAGGTGATCTATTTTACTCAAGATGTTTTCGATGATTGTGATCTTGGAAGACACCTTAGCCCCTCCAATTATAGCGGTCACGGGCTTTTCACTTTCATTCAATACTTTATTAACGTGCTTAATCTCACTAGCTAAAAGCTTTCCGAAGCATTTATTTTCAGGAAAGAATTGCGCGATAACAGCAGTAGAAGCATGGGCTCTATGTGCAGTTCCGAAGGCATCGTTTATATAAATATCTCCAAACTTTGATAATTGCTTTGCGAAGGCACGGTCACCTTTAGTTTCCGCTTCGTAATATCGCAGATTTTCCAGCAACAATATTTCTCCCGGCTGTAATTTGTGTACCGCTTCGGAAACTTCCTCACCTACACAATCTGCTACGAACTTCACATGCACCCCAAGCACATCGGAGGCTGTATCTACGATATGTTGTAAAGAAAACTCGTTCTCTTTATTTTTTGGACGCCCTAAATGTGACATAAGTACACAACTTCCGCCGTCTTCTAAGACCTTAATGATAGTGGGCTTCGCAGCTTCAATTCGAGTAGCGTCGGTCACTTCATGATCGTCGTTTAATGGAACGTTGAAGTCGACACGAATTAATGCTTTTTTTTGATGAAAGTTAAAGTCGTTTATTGTTTTCATAGCAGGTGTTTTCAGCTGCAAATATAGGGTTTTTCACGATTGCTTTTCAGAAGTAAAAAAAGTGTAGTTTTGCGTATGGATTTTTCAGAAATCATAGGTCAGGAACACATTAAATCACATTTGCAGAAATCGATCGAAAATGGTCGAATCCCGCATGCCCAATTATTTGTTGGTGTTTCGGGAAGTGGTATTTTACCTGCTGCGATCGCATATGCCCAAGCGTTGCTATGTAGTTTGCATGAAGAAGGGAGTCCGGCCTATTTTTCGTGTGCTTCCAAAGTAAAAAAATTATCCCATCCCGACTTGCATTTTGTGTTTCCCGTCAATACGAATGACACGGTAAAAAAGCATCCTGTTTCTTCGCTTTTTTTATCAGAATGGCGTGAATTTGTAACACAACATCCTTATGGATCTGTTTTTGAATGGCTTCAATCCCTTGGTATTGAGCGAAAGCAAGGTAACATTAATGTAGATGAGGCTTCAGACATGATGAAGAAACTTTCGCTAAAAGCATACGAAGGCGGCTATAAAGTGATGATCGTTTGGATGGCAGAACATATGAATACCAGCTGCGCAAACAAGATCTTAAAACTGGTAGAAGAACCGCCAGAAAAGACAGTTTTGTTGTTTCTAACCGAGCAGGAAGAACAGCTAATAAGTACCATTCGCTCTCGTTGTCAAAAATTACATTTTCCACTACTTTCTGAAGAAGCAATCGCCAATGCACTCATCAATTCTCAAGATATCTCGCTAGAAAAGGCAACCAAAATTAGTCGTCAAGCCAATGGAGACTATAATAGAGCGCTGCATATATTAGCACACGACAGTGATGATCTCGAGTTTGAAAAATGGTTTATTTCTTGGGTACGTGTCGCTTTTGCTGCAAAAGGCAATAAAAAAGCGATCACCGAATTAATAAAGTGGAGCCATACGATGGCCGGCCATGGAAGAGAAACTCAAAAAAAATTCTTGAGCTATTGTATCGAGGTGTTTCGCCAAGCTTTATTGAAGAACTATAAGGCAGATTCTCTTTTATATTTTAAAACACAGGACCCTAAATTCTCTATCGATAAATTTGCGCCATTTGTGCATCAAAACAATATTTTTGAAATTAATACTGCGCTAGAGGAAGCTTCTTACCACATTGAAAGAAATGGTAATGGAAAAATTATTTTCACCGATCTATCAATCCAACTTACCCGTCTTATTCACAAAAAAGAGCTAGTATAATAATTACCTATCGATTAATTGTTCTCAATAGTGTTTTTCTATTGATAATAGCGGTATTTTAAGCACTTCTAAGGCAATTTAGAGTAATTCGCAGCCATCCACGTCGGATGTTGTTAAAAGGATGTCTAGCAGCTTTATTTTGCTTTTCTGAAGCAGTAAATATGCGATGAATACTGTTTGGAGCGAAGTGCGGCTATATTTGACCACAATCCAATCAATAGTGCCAAGATTGAAAACGTTTTTCCTGATCGGTATTTTTCAGAAATAAGACTTACATAAAAAGAATCGAAGATCATTGGTTTGGTTTTTTCAAGTTTCATTTCTTCGGAAAACAACACCTTCATACTTGCTTTCGAAAAATGCCACAAATGTCTAGGCACATCGTAAGCGGCCCAAAACTGCTTATAGAATTTTGCATCGTACGCGTTAAAATTGGGAACAGCCACTACCAAACTTCCACCCGGTCTTAATAAAGCTTCTATTTTCGTTATCGTATTCTCCAAATCGGGCAAATGCTCTAATACATGCCACAATGTGATGACATCAAACTGTTGCCCCTTATAACGATCTATGGACGTTTGAAGATCGATCCCTTTCTGTTTGGAAAATGCTCTGGCCTTTTCACTTACTTCTACTCCAGAAATTTCCCAGCCGTATTGTTTTGCAAGTTTCAAGAATTCTCCTGTGCCGGCTCCAATATCCAACAAGGTTCCCGGTTTTCTATTGAGAATAGTAATTAGGCGTAATTTCTTCGACAGCGCATACTTCTTAACTGTTTGATACAAGTAGGGCATCAATCCCTTCTTTCCGTCGGTATGCGAAATATAGGCTTCACTTTCATAATAAGAAGGCAATTCCTCCTTACTGGGTTGCGGAGTGGTTACAAGCATGCTTCGCTCGTGGTCGTATTGCAGTTGAAATATTTCTTCGGAAACTAAGTGGTCTTTAACCGAATCAGGAATATGTTTGGGAGCTTTTTGCACTTTTATGATTTCTGGTGTTCCACGTGAAACATAGTGACTAACGCCCCATATATACAAGCATTACCGAAATATCGTTAGGAGATACTCCACTAATACGCGACGCTTGAGACACGGTTGCGGGTCTTATATTCGTTAATTTTTCTCTGGCTTCATAGGAAAGGGACTTTAACTTGGAATAGTCAAAGTTCTCAGGGATCTTTATGCCTTCTAATCTGTTTAGTTTATCTGCATTGTTCTTCTCCTTTTGAATATAACCGGCATATTTTACTTGAATTTCGGTTTGTTCTAAGACCTCGTGATCTAATTCGTTTTCTGAAATATATGTTTCTACCGAATCGATCTTACGCATATCCTCCATCGTAATATTAGGTCGGGAGAACAACTTGAACATCTTATCGCTCTGACTAATTACTGATGAATTGTTATCCTCTAAAATAGGATTCATCGTCTCCGGGTTTACACTCGTATCTTTAAAGAACTGAATAAACGCATTTGCATCGCTCTTCTTTTTCTCCATGGTACGTAGTCGCTTTTCACTTGCCAAACCGATATCATACGACCTAGGTGTTAATCGAAAGTCTGCATTATCTTGTCGCAATAAGGTTCTGTATTCGGCCCGAGAGGTAAACATACGGTAGGGCTCTTCTGTACCTTTCGTGATTAGATCATCTATTAACACCCCAATATAGGCCTCATTACGTTTTAGAATAAAGGGCTCTTTTGCTTGAATCTTAAGGCTCGCGTTAATCCCGGCCATTAATCCTTGAGCGGCGGCTTCTTCATAACCGGTAGTTCCATTAATTTGTCCTGCGAAATACAATCCTGACACTAATTTGGTCTCTAACGTATGTTTTAATTGAGTTGGTGGAAAGTAATCATATTCGATCGCATAACCAGGACGGAAGAATTTTACATTCTTAAATCCGTCGCATTCACGCAACGCCTTAAACTGAACATCCTCCGGTAGCGAAGTTGAAAATCCGTTAATATAATATTCTACTGTATTCCATCCTTCAGGTTCTACGAACAATTGATGACGATCTTTATCGGCAAAGCGATTTATCTTATCTTCTATAGACGGGCAGTATCTTGGACCAATACTTTGAATCGATCCATTAAACATTGGAGATCGATCAAATCCTTCCTTCAAAAGTTCATGAACTCTTGAGCTTGTGTAGGACATATGGCAGGCACGTTGTTTGGTTAATGGTTTTGTCACATCAGAGTAGCTAAACTTTTCTGGCACCTCATCTCCGGGTTGCAGTATCATTTTTGAAAAATCTAAGGATCGTCCATCGACTCGAGGTGGCGTTCCTGTTTTCATTCTACCTGAATCAAAGCCAAGATCAACAAGATCTTTTGTAATTCCTGTAGCTGCTCTTTCTCCGGCACGACCTCCCCCAAATTGCTTTTCACCTATATGTATAAGTCCGTTTAAGAAAGTACCATTGGTTAGCACCACACTTTTCGCACGAACTTCTAATCCGAGCGACGTTTTAACACCTACTATCGCATCACCCTCTACGAGTATTCCTGAAACCATTTCCTGGTAGAAATCCAAATTAAAAGTGTTCTCGAGTTGCAAACGCCACTCTTCTGCGAATCGCATACGGTCACTTTGCACCCTCGGACTCCACATGGCCGGGCCCTTCGACTTATTGAGCATCTTAAACTGTATCGCAGTTTTGTCACTCACGATACCGCTATAGCCTCCCATAGCATCGATTTCTCGCACAATTTGACCTTTTGCAATCCCGCCCATGGCAGGATTGCACGACATCTGTGCGATATTCTGCAAGTTCATCGTAATTAGAAGGGTTTTTGAGCCCATGTTCGCGGCTGCAGCTGCAGCTTCTGAACCGGCGTGACCACCTCCAACTACTATAACATCATACTCCTTTTCAAACATACTTCTTCTATTGTTCCACGTGGAACATATGGATTAATTTTTGGCGTGCAAATATAGTGTAAATAACTTAAAATCAGCAAGTTAAATTGTTAAACCTTTGAGTATCAAACAACTACAAAAAGTCCCGTCTTGCCAAGGCTGCATCTTCTTTCGCACGCATTTGTGTGATTTGTGGCGTTGTTTTATCCTTATAGCCACAATAATGCAGTACGCCGTGTATTATTACTCGGTGTAGTTCTGTTTCAAATGTAGTATTAAATTGTAACGCATTCTCCTTTACACGTTCGATGGAAATATAAATTTCACCATGTACTTCCTTGCCCATACTATAATCGAAACTAATAATATCGGTTAAGGTATCATGGTCTAAAAATTCGACATTAAGTTGGTGTAGATAAGCGTCATCGCAAAAAACGTAGGTTACGTCCCCTAACGAAAAACCTTCCGAAGTAATCACACTAGATATCCAATTGGAAAGTTCTTCTTTTTTTGATAATTCAAAATCTGTTTCAGAAAAAAATTCAATCATCCTTATTCTTAAAATAGGTCTTCACTTTTTCTTTAAAATCTTGCCGCAAAGGTAGTGCTTCTCTATTCAAGATCTCTGTTGTGTTGAAGTACTTCTTAACATCTTCCGGAGATAATCGCAACTTATTTTGATATTGTCTTCGGTTGGTTTGAGATTCTCTTTTGGTCTCTTGTCCTTGCTCGAAATCGGCTTTGTCTAACTTCAGCAATTCATACTTTAAATTCAGCATTTGTTCTAACGTACGTTCGTTAAAACCCTTGTCCAGTAATTGTTGTTCTACGGCTTCCATCTTCCGAAGCAATTCACCGCCTTTACCCTTTAGCCCTTCTTTACTTAGACGGTCTTCTAATTGTTGCCGAAGCTGTTGTTGTTGTTTGAAGATCTCGTACAACTCACCATTCATTTCCTCACTATCACCATCGCCAGACTGGCCTTCATTCCCATCACCTTTTCCGTTTCGACCATTTTCACCATTCGATCCGTTACCGTCTCCATTTCCTTGACCTTCGCCTTCGCCTTCACCTTCTCCCTCGCCTTCACCTTTGCCCTTGCCCTGTCCTTTTTGCATACCCTCCTTCATTTGTTCACTTAAGCTTTCTTGTTTCTTAATGATATCCGGCAATTGAAACCCTTCGCCCTGACCCTGTCCTTTTCCCATTCCTTTACCCTCTCCTTCTCCTTGTCCAGACCCTGAACCCATCATTTGCATTTGGTTCTGCATGTTGTTTAGAAGATCACTTAAAAAGATCGCTAATTCATTGGCACCGGTTACGGTATACTGCTGACTCGAAATTCCTTGGCGCATCTGGTTCTCTGCAAGACACTCTAAGGACTTATCTAAATTGTATTGTACCTCGGTTAATGATTTGTTGATCTGGTTGCTAATCATGGGCTGACGCAGTGAGAGCACAAACAAGCTGTCGTCGATGTGCTGGAAATTCAGTTTAAGGTCGTTTTGTACGTTTAGTCTCTTTCCGAACACAGGATTTCCGTAATCTGTCACTTTAAAGTCCTCCATCAAGGCTTCTTGTTCGAAGGAGAAAATCACTAGATTATCTAGTATTTGTCGTAACATTTCTACGTCTTCTTCTATGCTATCCATTTGGCCGGCTTGCATTTGCATTTGCATCTGCTTGCCCATTTTCTTCATTTTTTCTCCAGCCTTTTTTTGGTTTTCTGAAGCACCCGATTTGTTCTCCTGTCCCAACTTATCGGTAGCCTTTTGTTGTTCCTCCTCTATTTCTTGTTCACCGGCATCATCTTCGGGCAGCTCCATAGGATCTTTCAACTCCTCGTTATCCTTTTTAAGCTCTTCCATTTCCTTCTGATACTCCTCAAATTGCTCGTTCAGCTCTTCTTGCTTTTCCTTCGTGTTCTCATCTTCGGGAGCATCGGCCAACTTCTCTTGTTCTTCACCCAGTTTGTACAGTTCTTCCGCTAACTTTTCCGCTTTCTTGGTTACATAATAACTCTTGGTGAGTTCTAATAACTGTTCTATATTCTTTTCTTGATTCTTATTCTGCTTCGCAAGATTTTCGAGTTTCTCGGTAAGTTCTTCTTTCTGAATCTTATCCTGAACCTTCTCTAATTCTTCCAGCAATCGTTCGTTTTCTTCAAGTTGTTCTTCATTCTCTTCCAATCGTTCTTTTAGTTGTTCCTTAAACGGATCGTTCTCTTCTTCGGGTTGGAATTGTTCCAGATTTTCTTTTAATTCCTTAGAAAAATTCTTCATCAACTCTTCTTGCTGTTTTTGACGCTTAATGTAATTCTCCAGCTTTTTCTTGTCGTTGTAATTAAGCTTTTCTTTTTCCTTTTGGGTTTTACTTAGCTCCTCCAACAACTTTTCTTGATCCTTCATTTCTTCCAAGGACTTATCTAGTCCCTGAATAGAATTGTCTTGATTCTCAAGTTGTTCGTTCTCTTTTTCATCTTTTGTAAGTTTTCTGAAAGCGTATACACCCGATTTGGAAGATTTGAAATTGTGAATTGCATCGTTGTCGAACACCTCAAAATAATATTCGTAAGCTACACCTTCTGAAAGATCGAGATCGCCAGGAAATGTATATACAAACTGGTCGAAATTTGATTTATTCAACGGTAATGGCTCAACTTGTTGTTGCTCTTTCTCCCCTTCCGGATAATAAACCAAACGCAGTTTTGTAAGTCCGTAGTCATCACTAACACGGCCCAAGAAATAGATCAGTTCACTGTCGGTAGAATCCTGTTTCGACTCCACATCGATCTCGGGATATTCATCTTTGATCACTCCAATGGTAAACGAAAGGTTCTCGTAATCGATTAGCTTCTTATTAGAGGTTGTAATGGCGTAGTCTAATTTTCCGTATACGCCTTTTTTGAAATTGAATTGTTGGCCTGCTTCGGAAAACACATAGGACGTATCTCTCGTCTTTAATTGTACCGTCTCTGTATTCTTTGTAGCTACATTCCAGGTAACCTGTGTGCCTTCTGGCACTGTTGCATTTCCGGTACTTTTAAGAACTTCGTCCTTCTTTCCTGTGTACCCCGGATAATTTAATACCATTTCGAAACCTAACAATGAAGGAGTCTTAACAACGTCTAATGTGTACGATCTAGAGGTAACCTTATTTGCTTTAAGTTTAAAATCAATTGGCTCCACCGGCTGTGAAAAGGTATATTCGAACATCCCGGGAGCTGTTTGTTGTAAATAATACGATTCGCCGTTATATGCAATACTTGCATTTTCCGGGATCACCGATCCTTCGGTTCGAACTTGTAGGATATACGCTTTGTTTTCAATAGCGTTTAGGTTGTCATTCAGAAGAAAAAAAGAAAATGGCGCGGGTGGTTCATAGGCCGTGTCGTAATTTACCACACGTTCGTAACTACTGGAAAAAAGATCCTTTTCGCCCAACACGCTGGCCAGTAAAAAGATGACCACGGGAATTGCAGCGTATTTTAAATACTTGGTATTCTTCTTAAAATTAACTGCACTTTTAAAAGGCACCGGTTGCATTTCTGAAGCCTTTTGGTCAATGCTCGCCGCCAACAGTTCGCTTTCTCGCTGATTTCTATTTAACTGAATTACATTAAGCAACTTGTCGTTTACCTCCGGGAAATGGCCTCCAATAATCTTTGAGGCCTGTTCGTGACTTATTCCTTGTTGAAGCTTGAACAATTTGGCTAATGGAAATGCAATAAACCGAACAAACAACGATGCTTCCACCGCTACGAAACTCCAAAACAAAACGGTTCTACCCGCCGGGCTTAACCACAAGAAATACTCTACCAGTAAGGTGAGTAAAAAGTACAATACGCCAATGGCAAAAAAGAGAATAGCCCCCTTGATCAACTCATTGGTGTAGTATTTTTTTATAAATTGTTCCAGCTTTTGCTGGATAACACTAAATGTACTCATTATGCGGTTTTACATTAACAGAACTTCTAAAATACAATTTTATTTTGTATCAAAAATAGGTCCAATCTCTTAATATGAAGGATTTAAAATATATCACCTCCTTTTCAATTCCTGCTACGGCCGTTATAGGGCTCGGCTTTCAAGGTATATGGGTGTTTTTAACGCCTGTATTCGCTTTTATACTCGTGCCTATATTAGAAGTACTGCTACCTGTACAAAACGAAAACCTTTCCGAAGCACAGATCAAAACCAAAGCAAAGCATCCATTTTTCGATCTGCTTTTATACCTAAACCTACCTATCGTCTATACCATCGTGGGGTATTTTTTATGGAGCCTCACTTGGGCAAATTACAATACTTCAGCACTCATCGGACTCACATTTTCGGTGGGGATCGTTGTTGGTTCAAACGGAATTAATGTCGCTCACGAGTTGGGGCATCGAAGAACGCAATGGGAGAAAACCCTAGGCAAAGCCTTGTTATTGCCGGCCTTGTATATGCATTTTTATGTAGAGCACAATTTTGGTCATCATCAAAATGCCGCTACCAAAGAAGATCCTGCAAGTGCGCGCTACAACCAGACCGTTTATTCTTTTTGGTTCACCTCCATTTATAGGCAGTATAAAAGTGCCTGGAAACTGCAACAACAACTGCTTCGCAATAAAGACAAATCAATTCTTAGTATCTATAACGATATGTTTTGGTACAGTTTGCTGCAGTTGGGGTATTTGGTGGTTATTTTTATTTACTTCGGAAAGGTAGCGTTGTTCGTGGCAATAGCGATAGGTGTGATCGCCGCGCTCTTATTAGAAAGTATAAACTATATAGAGCACTACGGATTGAGTCGACAAAAAACAAACAGTGGCAGATACGAACGTGTAAAGGAGATACATTCATGGAATTCCAATCATATACTTGGAAGAATGATGTTATACGAATTGACCCGACATAGCGACCATCATTATCGCTCTCATAAAAAGTACCAATTATTAGATTGCCATGAAACGAGCCCACAAATGCCTTATGGCTATCCAACTTCGATGGTCTTGGCCCTTTTCCCGCCGTTGTGGTTTTCTATTATGAATAAGCGGATTCCTATGGAAATGCGCTCTTAGCATTGTATCTTTGTGCTTCAACAAAAAGGAGATCATTTTATGAGCACAAAAGTTCGTGTACGATTTGCACCCAGCCCAACAGGACCATTGCATATTGGCGGAGTTAGAACCGCACTATTCAACTATTTATTTGCTAAGAAGCACGGCGGTGATTTTGTATTGCGTATTGAAGATACCGATCAAACACGTTACGTAGAAGGAGCCGAAGAATATATAGTAGAAGCATTGAATTGGCTTAACATTCCTTTTGACGAAGGACCGGGTAAGGACGGAGGTTTTGGTCCGTACCGACAAAGTGAGCGCAAAGATCTATACAAACAATACGCCGATCAACTTATCGCTAATGGAAACGCTTATTATGCGTTCGATACAAATGACGAATTAGACGAACATAGAAAAGCACACGAAGCTGTAGGAAAGACCTTTATCTACAATTGGCATAACCGTAAGAAGTTAAATAATTCGTTAGCCCTTTCTTCCGAAGAAACCCAAGCAAAGCTTGATGCCGGTGAATCCTATGTGATACGCTTTAGATCTCCTAAAGATGAAATCTTGCACCTTAATGATCGCATTCGCGGACACATGGAGATAGACACCAATATTCTAGATGACAAGGTCTTATTTAAAAGTGACGGGATGCCTACCTATCATTTGGCGAATATCGTCGATGATCATTTAATGGAAATTACACATGTAATTCGCGGCGAAGAATGGTTGCCTTCCTTGGCATTGCACATAATGTTGTACCGTGCCTTTGGTTGGGAAGCTCCGGAGTTTGCTCATTTACCGTTAATTATGAAGCCTGTAGGAAAAGGTAAATTAAGTAAGCGAGATGGAGATAAAATGGGATTCCCTGTGTTCCCCCTTGAGTGGACGACCGCAGATGGGGACGTATTCTCGGGCTATAGGGAAGATGGATATTTACCCGAAGCTGTGATCAATATGCTGGCGTTCTTAGGTTGGAATCCAGGTACCGAGCAGGAACTCTTTAGCTTGAATGAGCTGGTAGATGCTTTTGAAGTTGACC
This sequence comes from Candidatus Ulvibacter alkanivorans, assembly GCF_003333325.1. Taxonomy (GTDB): domain Bacteria; phylum Bacteroidota; class Bacteroidia; order Flavobacteriales; family Flavobacteriaceae; genus Ulvibacter_A; species Ulvibacter_A alkanivorans. The sequence continues at coordinate 139,240 of NZ_QOLC01000089.1, forward strand.
GTGTGAACAAAGCAGGAGCGAAATTCGATCCTGAGAAGACCAAATGGTTTCAACATCACTACTTGCAAACCCGAGACAACGGATTGCTGGCAGCCCAATTCCAATCACTTTTAGAACAAAAAGGAATTTCTCACACTATGCCGCTTGAAACCTTAGTACATATGTTAAAAGAACGAGCGACCTTTGTGTCTGATCTTTGGGATCAAGGTCACTTCTTTTTTGCAGCGCCTGAATTCTACGAGGAGAAAGCTTCAAAAAAAGCATTTAAAGAAGAAACCCCTCAGTTGCTTGAGAAGGTAGTCGCGCTAATTAAATCTGTTGATACCGTTTCCGCAGCAAATCTTTCAGAAAAAATTAAAGGTTGGATCACCCAAGAGGAGATCGGTTTTGGAAAGGTAATGATGCCGTTGCGACTGTCTTTGGTCGGTGAGATGAAAGGTCCGGACGTCTTTGAGATCGCTGCTCTGTTAGGTAAAGAAGAGACCATCGCCAGAATAGAACGGGCTATCGCATCTATGAATTAAAAGTAGAGTACGGCGGCCAAGGTAAGCGTCCCGCTGTGGCCTTCGAAATTATCTTTTTCGAGTGATTGGTCGTTTAATTTATTGAACATGTTGGTTACCCCATACTGATAGTGTGCGGTGACCCTAAATTTCTCAAGGCCCGCAGTAATACCACCTGCAACGCGAAAATTCACTCTAGAAATATCTTGTATCTCTTCGGCTCGCAAGGTGTTATACCCGTCTAATATGTAATTTTCGAACCCATCGCGTTTTAATTTCATCCTTCCGTTAATGTTAAGCACCGGACCAAGTTCAATACTTAGGTGATGCTTAATGATGTTGTAGCTTGCCAGAAAATTCAATTGGGCTGCTTGTATGGTATAATCTACATATTGCTCATCGATGGTTGCCGCAACCGGGTCGATAAACCTTCCTAAGATCCCAACTTCAGATTGATAAAAATTGAGTCCATAGATAAGGTCAAAATTATTTCGAAAAGAGCCTCGGGTTGTAAATCCTCCCATATATCCGGTTCCTTGTTCGGTTGTAAAATCATCGGTTTCTATGTCAAATAACGTAAGTCCTAGATTAATTCCCAGTCGATTGTATTCTTCATAATTTCGTTGTGCTGTAGTTTGTTGGAATACACTAATTACTAACGTAACAAACAGTAGGTTTTTAAGACTCATAGGGTTGGATATCGTTATTAAGGTGATAAAAGTAGCCTTATTTTTGTATCTTCAACTACTTCTAATTAAAAAATAAAACTATGTCAGGATTTGTCCTTCTTATTCCGTTGTTTATCATTGGTTTCGTCATCCTTTTATCGGGGATCTTTACCGTTAAGCAACAAACCGCTGCTATTGTAGAACGCTTCGGAAAGTTCCAAAGTATTAGAAACTCTGGATTACATTTTAAAATCCCTGTGTTCGACCGAATAGCGGGGCGCATCAATCTAAAAATACAACAGTTGGATGTGATCGTGGAAACCAAGACAAAGGACGATGTATTTGTGCGCTTAAAGATTTCGGTACAATTTCAAGTGCTAAAATTAAAAGTATACGATGCCTTTTATAAGTTGGAAAATCCGCATGACCAAATCACTTCTTATGTTTTTGACGTGGTTCGTGCCGAGGTACCAAAAATGAAATTAGACGACGTTTTTGAGCGTAAAGATGATATTGCAATTGCTGTTAAGCAGGAGCTCAACGACGCGATGAGCGATTATGGATACGACATCATTAAAACCTTGGTTACCGACATCGATCCTGATGTGCAAGTTAAAGCAGCTATGAATCGTATAAACGCTGCGGAGCGTGAAAAAGTAGCCGCCGAATATGAAGCTGAAGCAGATCGAATTAAGATCGTTGCTAAGGCACGCGCAGAAGCAGAGAGCAAGCGCTTGCAAGGACAAGGAATCGCCGACCAACGCCGTGAGATCGCTCGAGGTCTAGAGGAAAGTGTAGATGTACTAAACAATGTTGGTATTAATTCGCAAGAAGCCTCGGCCTTGATCGTAGTGACCCAGCATTACGACACCTTACAGTCTATTGGCGAAGAAACCAATACCAATTTAATCTTATTACCTAATTCGCCACAAGCCGGTAGTAATATGTTAAACGATATGATCGCTTCGTTTGTAGCCAGCAATCAAATTGGAGAACAAATGAAAAAGGAGAATGAAGCAAAAGGAATTGGTAAAACGACGCGTAAAAAGCGAACACCCCCACCATCTGATGATACGGATGTAACCTTTTAACTGCATCTTTTAAAAATAAAAAACCCATCTAAAAAGATGGGTTTTTCTTTGTAAGCTAGTTACTATTCTTCTTTTTCATCTACTTCTTTCACCTTTTTAATACCTAAGAGCATGTCTACCGCCTTTAGTACTAATGCTTTTTTTGCCACGGCGCCTACCGCATTCGCTATTAGGTTCCAAGGTGACATCGATTCGCGAAATGATTCTTTGGTGTTGTGCACACCAAGTTTGAATTCCTCCAAATCGATTTGTGATTTTAGTTTAAGGTATTTTAGGTCTCGGTCAATTTCTTTAAAAGTAGAATATTGCTTCATAAGTGTTCCTTTTCTAATGTTTCTGCATATTCTTCCAATTCTCCTTCTGCGGCCTGCTTAGGTGTGATGTCATCTTCATCATAGACCAATCGTGAGAATTTGATAAGCATATTTCGCTCTATCGTATTCCTTCCGAAGATATACATCAAAAGTGTAATAATTCCGTAGAACCCACCCATGATAAAGAAACCATAAGATACTTTACCTAGTGAGTTTCCAATAAGAAATGCCATACCCACAGAAAGAAATAAGAGTACAAATAAAAACAAACTACCAAAAACCAATAGATTTACAAGAGAAATGGCCCCTTTCATAGAGGATTTAAACAGGCGAAGTTTATAATACTCCGCCGTGCTTGTACCATATTCTTGTAACTTTTCGCTGGTCTCGCGGAAGTTGTTTGACAGACTTTCGAAGGCCATATTATGCAGTTGCTTTTTTGGCTTTCGTTTTAGCTTTTTCTACTGTTACGTCTTTCTGAAGTTTTGCATTTTGCTTGCGTAAAGCTTCTAATTTATCTTCCATTGCTAATAAAATATCATCGGCTTTATAACTCGCAGAAGACAAAGTGTCTTCTAATTTTTCTTCAAAATTTAAGCGCGCAGCTTGTGCTTTTTCGCTCAAGGTGTTCGATGTTTCCTTGATTTGCTTGTTAAGACGCTTTTGGGCTTTCTTGGTTTCTTTGCTAATCTTGTTTCTTGTTTTAGACCCTTTGTCTGGCGCGTATAAGATTCCGATCCCAGCTCCAATAGCTGCTCCGGTTAATAATGCCAGTAACGTTTGTCCTGTATTTGATGCCATAATTGTAAAGTGTATTTATTGTTAGTAATTCGTTTATCTCTCAAAGATAGCTTGAACCATGACCAATCGCTGTTAATAACCGGTTAATAGTTGATTTACAACACATAAATTCTTCTTAAAATGAATTTCTTTTAGCTAAAAAATCTTAAATAACACCTAATAAAAAAACGGAACCGTTAAAGAAAGGTTCCGTTTGCAGCATTTTATACCTAAGCTTGTTAGGCTAATTTAGCCCAAGAATCCCGTAAAGGCACTGTTCTATTAAATACTATTTTTTCTGAAGTGGTATCGCGGTCCACTGTAAAATACCCCAAGCGTTGAAACTGCACGGTATCTTCCACCTCTAATGATTTTAAACTTGGTTCAGCATAACCCGTAATAACTTGTAACGAATCAGGATTAATAAACTCCATAAAGTCCTTATCCTTGTGGGTGTCCGGTGACGGATCTGTAAACAAACGATCGTACAATCGAACTTCGACCGGTAGCGCATGTTCGACCGATACCCAATGTAACGTGCCTTTCACCTTCCGCTTTGAAGCTTCGGTACCACTCCCACTTTTACTGTCGGGATCATAGGTGCAATGGATCTCCGTAATGTTGCCATCGGCATCCTTAACCACACTTTCTCCTTTAATGATATACGCATTTTTAAGACGTACTTCTTTACCTAGAGTAAGTCTAAAATATTTACGGTTTGCCTCTTCTTTAAAATCGTCTTTCTCGATATACAACACTTTTGAAAAAGGGACCTCTCTACTTCCTGCCGACTCATCTTCCGGGTTGTTCTCTGCTTCCAGCCATTCGGTTTTATCTTCCGGATAATTGGTGATCACTAATTTAACGGGGTCTAAAACGGTAAGTACACGATCGGCCTTCTTGTTAAGGTCCTCACGAATATTAAATTCTAAATGCGAAACATCGATAAGGTTTTCTCGTTTTCCCACACCGATCCCGTCTGCAAAGTTCCGTATCGAATCGGGTGTATACCCACGTCTTCTCAATCCTGAGATCGTAGGCATTCTTGGATCATCCCAGCCGGTAACTACTCCTTCTTCTACCAGTTTCGCTAGTTTTCGTTTACTAACCACAGTATGGCTTAAGTTTCTACGGGCAAATTCACGCTGCTTAGGGCGTATCTTTCCTTTTTCGTATACTTGGTCCAAGAACCAATTGTAAAGCTCTCTATGCGGTAAAAATTCAAGTGTACAAAATGAGTGTGACACTTGTTCTATGTAATCACTTTCGCCATGTGTCCAATCGTACATTGGAAATATCTTCCATTCGGTTCCGGTGCGGTGATGGCTTTTATGCAGGGTACGGTACATTACCGGGTCACGCATCAACATATTTGGTGAGGCCATGTCTATCTTTGCACGTAAAACGTGTTCACCTTCGGCGGCTTCTCCGTTCTTCATCTTCTCGAGTAATTCCAGGTTCTCTTCTACCGATCTGTTTCTGAAAGGACTATTAATACCGGGTGTATTAGGGGTCCCTTTTTGCTCGGCAATTAGTACCGAGGATTGTGAATCTACATATGCCTTATTGTCTTTAATAAGTTGTATGGCCCAATCGTATAGTTGCTGGAAATAATCGGAAGCATAGCATTCGTTCTCCCATTCAAATCCTAACCAAGCGACATCACGCTTAATTGCATCTACGAACTCTTGTTCCTCTTTGGTAGGATTCGTGTCATCGAATCGCAAATTTACAGGGGCATTGTATTTTAAGCCCAACCCGAAATTTAAACAGATGGCCGAAGCATGTCCAATATGGAGGTATCCGTTTGGTTCCGGTGGAAAACGAAATCGAAGCGAATCCTTTGAATGTGTGGTTGCTAGGTCTTCCTCTATGATGTGCTCAATAAAATTGAGTGATTCTTTTTCTTCTGCCATATCTTTTTAAATATCCAATACCCTAAACAGCATCGGCTTTTATAATTATTGCGCTAAGCTTGTGTTCTATTATTTGTAAACAAGACGCGCACAAAGGTAAAAAAAGTATCTTTGTGAAAACGTTATATATGAGTACGATTCGGTTAAAAAATATAAAGATTTACGCCTTTCACGGTTGTTTGGTCGAGGAAGGTAAAATTGGCTCCGATTATCTGGTAAACCTCGCGGTTAAAGCAGATCTTAAGCGGGCTGCTCACACCGATGAACTTAGCGATACCGTAGACTACGTACAGCTTCAAAAAATTGTAAAAGACGAAATGGGCATACGTTCTAAACTGCTGGAGCATGTTGGTAAACGTATTATCGATCGTATCTTTGAACAACTTCCGCTGGTAAACGGTGTAAAAGTGACGGTTTCAAAAGTAAATCCGCCTATAGGTGGTGATGTTTCCGAAGTAAGCGTTACTATGGCTTCGGAAAGATAGGAAGGTAAAACGAGCTGTTTTCCGAAGAAATAAAAACTCTGGTTATAATTCTACAAAATACACTTAATCTTTCTATATTTGCCCTGCATTCAAGGCATCGTGGCCGAGTGGCTAGGCAGAGGTCTGCAAAACCTTGTACAGCGGTTCGAATCCGCTCGATGCCTCAACAACAAAACCCTTTACAGTACGCTGTTTAGGGTTTTTTTATTGAAATTTATTTGCTACTGAATAGGTTCTTCTACGGGAGGTATGGGCTTTTCGATAGGCGAATCTTGACCGGGAATACGCTCTAGTCCCGCACGTACATTATCCGGAAAAACTCCTTGTACTAGCAGGATAACCCCAAAGCCTAGTATCAAGATACTCACCCATTTTTTGGTCTTGATAATAAATCGTGGCGTCATTTTGCTCTTCAGCTTTTTGGCGAGTGAAATTTTGATCAGATCGGTACAGAAAAAAGCGATCAGCACCGTGCTGAGAAATAAGAAGACCCCATTTTCAGAATTGGTTAGGGCATTCGCCATGATAATAGTACCTATCCAACCCGCTAAGACCCCAAAATTTACAAAGTTGAGTAGAAAGCCTTTCAGAAATAAGCTTCCTAATTTTTTACGCACCTTAACGGCATAGTGTTCACGAACGATCTTAAAAAATGAGCGATTGGTACGAATGTATGAGATGATGCCATAGGCGATCAACACAGCACCTCCAAATATGAGAAGCGCCGGATCATCCTTTACCTTATCTAATAATTTGCTCGTACTAAAATAGGCAATTAGGATAAAAATAATGTCGGCGAAAATGGCGCCCAGATCAAAAAAAAGTCCGGCTTTAAAGCCTTTCGTTATACTTGTTTCTATAAGGGTAAAAAACACAGGACCTACCGCAAAAGCCAGTAGAAATCCATAAAAAGCAGCGTATCCTATACCGTCGAACATAGAAGGTAAAAATACAAATAATTAACTTTTACGCTTCGGACTGTATTCGTTTTTATGACCAAGCATTATAAAATCCAAATGCTTTTTCACAAGATCGGCATTCTTTACTTTTACATATACCTCATCTCCAAGTTGATAGACGGTTTTGGTGCGTTGCCCAATTACTGCAAATTCATCCTTGTCGAAAATATAATGGTCGTCTCGCATATCTTGAGTACGTACCATTCCTTCACATTTATTGGTAATGATCTCAACATAAATACCCCATTCGGTCACGCCGGAGATCACACCTAAGAATTCTTGATCTTGGTGGTCCTGCATGTACTTGACCTGCATATACTTGATACTATCTCGTTCGGCATTGGAGGCCAGGTTTTCCATATCACTGGTATGACTACATTTGTCCTCGTATTTTTCTTCCTTGGCCGAATTCTTACCATCTAAATAGCGCTGCAATAAACGATGTACCATCACATCGGGGTATCGCCTAATTGGTGATGTAAAATGGGTATAATAATCGAAAGCAAGTCCGTAATGACCAATATTGTTGGTGGTATACACCGCTTTGCTCATAGAACGAATGGCTAAAGTATCGACAAGATTCTGTTCCTTTTTTCCTTGTACATCATGCAATAACTTGTTTAAGGAAGCTGCTGTACTATTGCGATCGCGAGTATTTAACTTATACCCAAATCGCTTTATAATGTTCTCTAACGCCGCTATCTTTTCATCGTCCGGTTCGTCGTGAACTCTGTATACAAATGTTTTCTTCGGATTCTGTTTTCCTATGAATTCGGCTACACTTCGGTTGGCTAATAACATAAACTCTTCAATGAGCTTGTTAGCGTCTTTACTCTCTTTAAAGTAAACACCTTCCGGGTTGTTATTTTCATCGAGTTTAAATTTCACTTCTACCTTATCGAACGAAATTGCTCCTTGACGCATTCGTTTGGTACGAAGTATTTTTGCCAAGCGATCCATTTCTAAAATAGCTTCTCCTATCTCTTTTTGAACCGAATACTGTTTTCCAGTTATGGAGATTTCCGAAGGAATTGTATAAGAAGTGTCGTTAGGATTTTCAATGATATGCTGTGCTTCCTCATACGCAAACCGTGCATCACTGTAGGTAACAGTCCTGCCAAACCATTTTTTCACTACTTCTGCCTTATTGTTTATTTCAAATACTGCAGAAAAGGTGTATTTCTCTTCATTAGGACGTAGCGAACATGCTCCATTAGAAAGTATTTCGGGCAACATGGGTACGACTCTATCTACAAGGTAGACCGATGTACCACGTTCGTAAGCTTCATCGTCTAATACCGTTCCTTTTTTAAGATAATGAGAGACATCGGCAATGTGAATACCAATTTCATAATTACCATTTTCAAGTGTTGTAAAAGACAAGGCATCATCGAAATCTTTCGCATCTTTTGGATCGATGGTAAAGGTGAGATCCTTCCGCATATCGCGGCGTTTTCTTATTTCTTCGGAATGTATTTTAGTATCCAATTTGTTTGCATACGCTTCCACCTCAGGCGGGAATTCGTAGGGAAGTCCATACTGTGCTAGTATCGAATGGATCTCTGTATTGTGTTCACCCGGCATTCCTAACACCTTCAAGACCTTACCATAGGGAGAATCGGCCTTGTCCGGCCAATCTTCCATGGCCACCAAGACTTTTTCACCGTTTTTTGCTTTACCAATATTACTTTTTGGAACAAAAATATCGGTATACATTTTATAGTCGGTACAATGTACAAACGCAAAATTGTCCATCACTTCTATGGTTCCGACGAACTCGGTACGTTTCCGTTCTAATATCTTGGTAATTTCTCCTTCTCGTTTACCTCCTTTTTTTCTTTTAAATACATAAACCTCAACAGTATCACCGTTAAGTGCTTTGTTAAGGTTCTTATTTGTAACTAGAATATCTTCCTCTAGTTCGTCGACGATAATATAACCTTGTCCGCGACCGGCAATATCTACACGCCCTGTATAGTAGTTTTGAGAGGGTGCAATAATGTATTTACCGCGGTCCACCTCTTGTATGGTACCTTTACCTTGAAGTTCTTTCAATTTTTTGATGATCTGATTTCGACTGCTGGCATCGTCCACTCCTAGTTTTGCAGCAATCTGTTTGTAATTATGAGGTTTAGAATGATCTTTCCGAAGAATAGCAAGAATGCTTTGAGACAGACCTTGTATTTTATTGTTTTTCTTTCTTTTTTTTCTTTTTGGCATAGTTTGTTATTAATTGCTGTAAAAGTACACTTTATAAAGCAACTCGCTGTTTTAATTAGCAAAGTTTTAGTAACTTAGAATAGCAATAAAACGTATCTTGGTAGACAAGATAAAATATGAAAAATTACCAGACCATAGCTGTTTTTACTTTTCCTAGCGAGTATGCTGTACTTCGATTATTATTTGATCAGAAGCAGCTAAGGTATGTGTTTCAAAACGAAACCATGATAAGTGTACTTCCCTTTCATAGCAATGCTTTTGGCGGTATTCGTTTACAGGTTCACGAAGATGATATCGAGACCGCGAAGGAGATCATTTCCAATCTCAATCAAAATTCAAAATTACGAATTGTGTAATTCTTGTTATCAACAATTAATATATATACATCTTTCTTTTTTCTAAATTTTAAAATAAAAATGATGGTTATTATAGGATGTTAATAGCTAGCATAACTTTTTTGACTTTTGTTTTGAATTTAAGTTATAGCTAGTTCTTTTCAGCTTATGAACAACTTGTAAGTGTGATTTACTTCTGAAAAATAACAGTTTACAGTATACTATTAACAACTGTCAATAACCTAAGTTGACATCTATTTTTTCAAAAGTATTTTGTTTTGTTTTGTTAGAAACGCTTCATTTAAGTCTGAAAAGTGATCCATAATTGAAGGCTTAAAAATTTGCGAGTCCTATTTTTAATTCCATATGAAACTTTGAAACGGTCTTTCCAAATTTTTCTTTAGGTAAACTATCAACAAATATGAACATTGTTGTTAACTAAAATGACAACACAACTTTAAGAAAAAGTTACTTTTATACGCGTCTACTAAAAAATAAGATGCTATCTTCTATAAATTAGGAATGCCGTATCTTTGAATAAAATAAACAAGATGAAAATAGCTATAGGAAACGATCACGCAGGTACCGGATATAAAAAGACTATTGTAGACCATCTCGAGAAAGAAGGACATATGGTAACTAACTACGGTACTAATTCAAATGACAGTGTAGATTACCCAGACTATGTACATCCTGTTGCTGCAGCAGTAGGCGAAGGCGAGGCAGATTATGGAATTATAATTTGCGGTAGTGGTAATGGCGCTAATATGACGGCCAACAAACATCAAAAAGTGCGTTCTGCCCTATGTTGGTCTAAAGAGATCACCGCTTTGGCTCGAGAACATAATGATGCCAATGTATTGAGCATTCCTGCGCGATTTACCAGCGAACCTCAAGCATTGGAAATGGTAAAAACATTTCTTACTACAAAATTTGAAGGTGGACGCCACCAACGACGTGTTGAGAAAATAGCTTGTTCATAATTACTACCTCATGGCACATTCTCACGGTCATCATCACGATCATAAAGACCTAAAGGGAAGAAATCTGCTTATTTCAATCTGCTTAAACATACTTATCACCGTAGCACAAGTGATAGGAGGAATTATTTCCGGTAGTTTATCTTTACTCTCCGATGCGCTTCATAATTTTAGCGACGTCTTATCACTTATCGTTAGTTATGTAGCCGATAGATTTTCAAAAAAAGAAGCCTCTTTCGACAAGACATTTGGGTATAAACGAGCGGAGATCATCGCGGCATTTGTAAACGCTTCTACCCTTATCGTTGTCGCTTTTTATTTAATCTACGAAGCGGTTATTCGATTTATTAATCCGCAAGAAATTGAAAGCGGTCTTGTAATTTGGTTGGCTATATTAGGAATTGTCGCAAATGGATTTAGTGTATTATTGCTTCGGAAAGATTCAAAGGCAAATATGAATATGCGGTCAGCCTATCTACATTTGCTTACCGATATGTCTGCTTCGGTGGCGGTGCTGATTGGCGGATTATTAATGCAATACTTTGGATGGTTTTGGGTAGACAGTGTACTTACCGTACTTATCGCTATTTATTTACTATTTATGGGTTATGACCTTTTGAAGTCATCGTTTAAAGTTCTAATGTTGTTTACACCAGACGATATGGACCTTTCGGTGATACGTGAAGCGATATCAGAAATTCCTGAAATTGAGAATGTCCACCATATGCATATTTGGCAACTCAATGAAAATGAAACGCATTTAGAAGCACATATTGATTTTAATAGAGACATCAAACTTTCAGAATTCGACACCATTCTAGACCGAGTTGAAGACGTATTGTATCATGAGTTTGGAATAAATCATGTGAATATACAACCCGAGTTTCAGAAGGACGACCCAAAAGACATCGTTGTACAAGATTAAAGAAAACCTATGGATACCATTGTTATAAAAACCTTTGAAGAGCTGTCGACCCAAGAATTATACGATATTCTTCAGTTGCGTAGTGAGGTATTCGTTGTAGAACAAGATTGTGTTTATCAAGACATCGACGGGAAGGACCAAAAAGCACTACATATTATAGGAACCAAGGCAGGAAAAGTTGTAGCGTACACGCGTTGCTTTCCGCCGGGAATCTATTTTGAAGAAGCGGCCATTGGGAGAGTAGTTGTGGTTGAAGACCAACGAAAATATGGATACGGCCACGATATAATGAAAGCTTCTATGGAAGCCATAAAAAAAAGGTTTAACACCGATAGTGTAAAGTTATCGGCCCAAACCTATTTAATAAAATTTTACCAATCGCACGGATTTCATACTACCGGAGAAGGGTACCTGGAGGATGGAATTCCTCACATTGCAATGGTCACTACAGCTTGATCAAATTCTTTTGTAGATTAAGATCTTCGAGCATCTCATTCGTAAATTTATAATGCCCGCGACGTGTAATGATCTTAAATCGTTCGTTACGCATACGTGTAAGAACGTCTAAAAAACGCCATTTCGATTTTAGTAATCGTGGTTTTTGAGATTTTAAACTAATCTCAAAATAATGTTTTACGCCCGCTCTCTCGGCAACAATGTCTGGGGTGATCGAAACATCACTTCCCTTTTTGTTGTAAGATTTTGGTGTGTCATAGCCCTCAATATCGGCTTTAATGTTCTCGAATCCTCGGCTTTCTAAATAAGCCACCGATTCTTTAATTGTCTCTGTGCTTTCCTGCTTGTCTACTTGTACCATAACCTTCATAATAAGAAAAAACGAGCAAAAAGGCTGTTAATAGGCTGTTAATATCTATTTATCGCGGTTTAGAAATCACATTTTTATTGAATGGGATTCCCAGTTGCACCCCAATGTTTTGATCATCGGTATGGTCTGAAATATCTAAACCGTAGACAATTTTTTTGGTATCTCCATAGACAAACGTTCCGAAGAGACGATCCCAAATAGAAAACATATTTCCATAGTTGCTATCGGTCCATGGCAATGTATTATGGTGATGGAATTTATGCATATTGGGCGTGACGATCACATAACTTAATAATTTATCTAACGATCCTGGTAACGAAATATTTGCATGGGTGAAGTAGGTAAAAACAACACTAAGAATTCGGTAAAAAAAGTAAAAGGCAATGGGCATTCCCATAATAATCACTGCTACTAATGCAAAACTTTCTCTAATTACAAAATCGAGAGGATGATGTCGCGTACCGGTTGTTGCATCCACGTGTTTGTCGCTGTGATGAACAATATGCAAACGCCACATCCATGGCACTTTGTGTAGTAAGTAATGAACACCGTATTGCGCAATGAGGTCCAATACCAATAGTGATGCTAGCAATTCTATCCATATCGCAGCTTCGAATAGGTGAAGCAGACCAAAATTACTTTCCTCCAACCACAGAAAAACGCCCACCGTGGCAAGACCGAAAATGGAATTTATAATCATCACAAACGCTAAGAGAATAAGATTGGTCTTTGCGTGACCCCATTTTTTGTAATTGAACTTCACAAGACTGTAATAGCCTTCTAGGATCCAAAAAATGGCTAAGACTATAAAGACCCATCCCGCTTTCATCCACACAGGCATGGTTTCAAAAAAGTCTAAAAACTGTTGCATCTTATTGTAAGATTCGCTCGTATCTGTTGAGATCCTCTAAGACTGCGATAGCTTCTAAGATCTCGGGATTGTGTGTCACTTGGTAGTTGTACAAGCCCTCTCTATAGAAATAGCGCTTTAAGATCTCGTCAGAAAGTAAGGATTTGATCTCTGCCTTTTTAGCGACCAGCGCTTTGTTTTTAGCAGTATCGATCGCTTTCATAAGTTGTTGATAGCTCGATTCGATCTCATCTTTAAGATCATCATCTTCTGCTCTGCGCAAGGCTTCGGCAAACTCATTTTCTGTTTCTGTATCGTAATTAAAATTGTTCTTTTTCAGAAATCGAAGAAAATCTTGAAAATCGGAATCGGAAAATTCAAAGTTTTTCCAATCGGTAAGCGAATTGCTGTAATAGTATTCGGTAGCATAATCAAAAATTGCATTGTCTTTTAAAAGTGCGGTGGTAATAGGACTAAAGACAGCCGTCTCTACTTCAATATCGGGCAATATACCACCCCCGTCGTAGACGGTCCGTCCACCTTTGGTCTTGAATTCGTTATATTCTTTGGCATCTACGCGCATAGGATCACCATTTTCATCCCTGTTCCAATAATCCAAGGCCTGAATACATCGCCCACTTGGGGTATAATAGCGCGAAATAGTTACTTTTAATTGTGTACCATACGTAAGCTTTTTAGGACGCTGTACCAAGCCTTTTCCAAAGCTTCGTGCACCAACGATCACAGCACGGTCGAGGTCTTGTAAGCCACCCGAAACAATTTCACTGGCCGAAGCACTTCGACCATTTACCAATACCACTAATGGAATTTCAGTATCAATAGGGTCCTTCTCGGTCTTGTAGACTTTGTTGTATTTTTCGATCACCGATTTTGTGGTGGTAATCACTTCGCCTCTTGGTACAAATAAGTTTACCACGTTAATTGCTTCATGTAGCAGTCCGCCGGGATTTCCACGAAGGTCCAAAATGATCTTCTTAGCACCTTGCTCCTTAAGGTCTTCAAGTGCAGCTTTGGTCTCAACGGTGGTTTTTCGATTAAAGGCACGAAGCACGATATATCCTATATCGTTGTTTACCAGCTTATAGAAAGGAACCGCATTTACTGTAACTGCCTCACGAGTGATTTTAGTGGTTGCCGTTTTTCCTTGACGTGTGTAAGTAAGCTCAACCGACGAGCCCGGTGCTCCCTTAAGCAATTCGCCGGTATCATCTTCAAAATCGGCTAGGGTCACATCGCCTATTTTTATAATCTCATCACCGGCCTTTAATCCGGCCTTATCGGCAGGATAGCCTTCAAAAGGCTCAAGAATAATGATCTTATCCTTCTCTGTTTTTACGGAAGCACCAACACCGGTATATACACCAGAGTTGTTAATACGCGCATCTTCCACTTCTTGTTCGTTCCAGTATACCGTATAAGGGTCTAAGTCTTGAAGCATTCCCGTTATCGCCTTATCCATTAAGATAGCCGGGGTAGTTTCATCAACATAGTTCATGTTCAGTTCTTTGAACAGGGTTGTGAAAATCTCAATTTGTTTTGCGATCTCGAAGAAATCGTTCTTAAAACTTACGGTGGTAAAGAAGATCCCAACCGCTAAGATGGGAACTATAATTCGCTTTTTCATGACTATTATTTTTTATCAGAAACAACCTGCCGGCGTTTCTTCTTTCGGTTTTTTATAATGATCCTTAGTATTACTACTATAAGAATAGCAATAAGAAACACCGGCCAAATGTACAAAAGCCCTAAGAAGAACACAGAGATGCCATTCCAACCCCCTTGTAGCGCATTCTTCATTTTTTGACCATAGGATTGAGTAATTCCTGTTTCTGCGGTTAATTTATAGAATTCAATATGAACGGTGCTCATCGATACTTGATTTTGCAGGTATTCTAACCTGCCTTGTCGCGCTTCGATCTCTTCTCTTATATTGGAAAGTTCTCTTTCAATTTCGAGCATTTCCTTTACATTTTTTGCTTGTTGTAAGAGTTGCAAATACCGCTTTTCTAATTCTCGTTTTGCCTTTAATCGCGCTTCGAGATCAACAAATTCTTCGGTCACATCTTGCCGTGAAATAGAACGTTGATCGAAATAGGCGACACCTTCGGAAACTCCTTCAATAAAGGCTTGAAAATTTTCCGAAGGAATGCGAACGGTTAGATTTCTGAAGATCCTATTATATCCTTTTCCCGAATTGTCGGTTTGTACGAAGCCATTATAGGTCTCGGTAAGCTGAAGGATACGATTATGCGTTTCTGAAGGTTCTTGGGTCTCAAAATTTAACTGAGCCGTCTTAATGATCTTTTGCTCACGAACACTTTCCGAAGTAATCGAACTATTTTGCGATTCGTCTTGATAGGCGATATCAACAGATTCTTCTAACTCGATGCCGGCTGATTTACTTTCAGCAACAAAATTGTCATTTTCGCTGCTTTGCGAGCAGGCCATGATAAATAAAAAGGAAAAAAGTATACTAAGAAATTTCATCTGCCAATTGAGTAAGCAGTAGTTGCATAGATCGCTCTAATCGCTCATACTGAGGTTTTTCTTTACTAAGATATAAAAATAATAGCGCAAAATTCGAGCCGTTATTGTGTAAGAGCGGTTGTTTTTGAAGTCGGTACGCTTCGCGAAGTTGCCGTTTGATCCGGTTGCGATCTACGGCCGACTTAAAATTTCGTTTAGGGACCGCAAAGGCAGCTTGAGTTGTTGGTAAGGTTTTCTTCGGAAGATAAATTACTTTAATAGGATATTTCTTCATCGAGCTCCCTTCAGAAAAAAGTTGTTCGATCAATTTTTTGCTTTTTAGCTTTTCGCGCTTCGGAAAATCAAAACTCATTAGGTAAAGATATAAAAAGACCCGACAGCTCGTGCGAACCGGCGGGTCTTATTAAATGGTTACGAACGCGCTTACTGCTCGCCGTACACGTTATTCTCAGGATTGATATCTGCCATACGTTGTGTTGCATCTATCATCATGGCCTTGATCGTCTTCCCGTTTTCTATCTCTAAGGTATAGGTGGGGTACGCCCATGCCCAGTCGCCGGCAACAGTTCGCTTGAGCGTTGGGTACGGATTTGGTTTTTCACCTCGTGCCATTTGTAAAGGTATGTAGAACGATTCCTGGGTCCCGTCCTCATAGGTCACGTACAGATCAATAGGCATTGGCATAAGGCCTATACGCTCTAAGGTGACGGTTGTCTTATCTCCTTCTTCGGAAACGTCCTTAATTCCATAGTCGATCGTATTCGTGGTTTGGGTCCAATCGGTAAGATACCAGTCTAGCTCCATTCCAGATACTTTTTCTGCAATGCGAATAAAGTCATTTGGAGTAGGGTGTTTAAAGGCCCACTCATCATAGTAACGTTTTAGGGTCTTTTGAAGATTTTCCTCGCCAATAATATACCCTAATTGCGCCAAGAACACGGCTCCTTTACTATAGGCTGTTATTCCGTAGGCACGATTGCTGGCATAGCGATCGGCATGCGTGGATTGCGGTTGTTCCTTGCCGCTTAAGGCTAAAAACGCGTAGCCGCGATAGGAACCGCTTTGTGGATTCGGATTGTTCTCTTCCATTACCACGTTCATGGCTTCGCTGGAGATATACGAAGTAAATCCTTCATCCATCCATTCGTGTTTTGCTTCGTTGGTTGCCAAAAGAAACTGGAACCAGCTGTGAGCCAATTCGTGCGACGTTACACCAACTAAACTTTCAAATTTACGCTCCCCGGTTATTAAAGTACACATTGCGTACTCCATTCCACCATCGCCACCTTGAATTACCGAGTATTGTTTATACGGGTATTGTCCAATATTTTCGTTGAAGAATTTCAACAATTCTACAGTTTTTAGCTGAAGGTTTTTCCAGTTTTCGATGATCTCTGGGTTGTTCTTATATATGAAATGAAGCGTTACACCATTTGGCCCTTCAACGGCATCATGGATGTACTCATC
The DNA here is from genome assembly GCF_003333325.1 of Candidatus Ulvibacter alkanivorans. Taxonomy (GTDB): domain Bacteria; phylum Bacteroidota; class Bacteroidia; order Flavobacteriales; family Flavobacteriaceae; genus Ulvibacter_A; species Ulvibacter_A alkanivorans. Next base: position 156,067 of record NZ_QOLC01000089.1, read on the forward strand.
GTCTGCCGCCCAGGTAAAGTCATGTACTTTAGGCGCTACAAAGTGCCAAGTAAGTTTACCTTTTTTCCCTTTCTTTGGCTCCATTCCTTCACCGCCATATCCATGTCCAATTTTTTCAGGATTTTGAAGATAACCCGAACCACCAATGGTATACTCTTTATCGATGGTGATCTTTACATCATAATCACCCCACACACCATGAAACTCTCGTCCAATGTAAGGGTCGGCATGCCAACCTTGAAAATCGTATTCTGCTAATTTTGGATACCATTGTGTCATAGACAGGGCAACACCTTCGGCATTATTACGGCCACTTCTACGAATTTGAACCGGAACCTGAGCATCCCACTCCATGTTAAATGTTGTGCTTGTACCCGGTAATATCGGCTTGTCCAGCACAACTTCAAGAACCGTTCCCGCTACTTCGTATTGGACCGGCGCCCCGTCTTGCGAAAGTAGGGTTGGTTTAATATAGCCGATCTCATCCGGTGCAAGTTTCGAAATACGATCACCAACACGTCCATCCGGATCTTCTATGGTACGCGAACGTACATCCATTTCACTTCCCGGTTGGAAGGCGTTAAAATACAAATGATAAAAAACTCTATTCAACGTATCGGGAGAGTTGTTTGTATACGTTAAAACTTGCTTTCCTTTGTATTGATAGTCGTTCACATCCATGTCGATCTCCATCTTGTAATCGACTTGTTGCTGCCAATACCCGGAACTTCGTTGTGCGGTTGCGAATGCAACCATAAATAGGGTTAAGCACCCACTTAAAATATATTTCATTATCTAGACATTTTATCTGCCATTATCAAGGCGTTATACAAATTGACCATTTTTCCCGATTTTGAAATATTCGAGAAGTTGTCGGTAGTTGAAGGATCGCCCCCTAACACCACCGGCGTTTTAGACGCTAATCCACTGTTCATAAGAATTTCTTTTACTTGTTTTGCCGAAAGCGAAGGATAGTACGATCGGATCATTGTTGCTACTCCAGACACAGCTGGTGCAGCCATAGACGTTCCTTGTAGATATTCGTACGAATTTAATGGAGTAGTAGACCAGATCTTAACCCCGGGTCCAAAGGCATCTACATTTGCATTTCCATAATTTGAAAAATTCGCAACGAGATCACTTCCGTAGGAATAATTCAGCGCCCCGATGGTAATAAACGAATCGGCTACTTCGGTCGGATTATCGGTTGTTTGATCGTTCGGGTATACCTGAATTCCATCAAGGTTAAACCCTTCATTTCCTGCGGCATTCACGATCAACACATCATTTTCTGCAGCATACTTGATCGCATCCCACACCCATTCCGGATGCGGAGAATAGTATTTTCCGAAGCTGGTATTGATCACTTTAGCACCATTGTCTACAGCATAGCGAATTGCCAAGGCAATATCCTTGTCGTACTCATCACCATCCGGCACAGCACGTACGACCATGATCTCAACATTATTCGCGACACCGTTCATTCCAATTCCATTGTTGCGTTGCGCTGCAATAATCCCTGCTACATGTGTACCGTGTTTTGCATCTTCTTTCTTAGGGTCAGGACCGTCAACATCGTTGTTTCCGTAGTTGGTATCGGTAATGTCATCAGGATCGTCACCTAAGACCGCTCTAAAATCTTTCTCTAAATTAAAGTGCGTCTCCAGCCTTCCGGAAAAATAGTCGATTCCTCCTTTTAGTTCTTTAATAACTTCGGGTACCGAGTCTCCAAAGGTCAACATTTGCGTAAGCATTCCTATTTGTTGTTCCTCTGTTGGGGTAGGGTTAGAAATTGCAGCAAGTTCTTCGGCTGAGTAATCTTCCTTCCCTAACTTTTCGGAGATAGCAGCATGTGCAGGTTTAACTTGAGCTAAGATCTGCTCGTATTGTGTTTTTCCTGAAAGTGCTTGTTGGTATTCTGTTTCAAACTCAGCCTTTGCCTTTTTGTATAATACGAAGTCGGCACGGTCTGCAGCACTAATGGAGGCTTCGGTCTTTCCTTCGAATTTTGGTCCTAATTTTTTAATGTACCGAACGTATTCCATGTTTTCTCCAACAACGTCGCCTAGAAAGTTCCATCCGTGGATATCATCTACATATCCATTATTGTCGTCATCTTTGCGATTGTTCGGGATTTCATCTTCGTTGGTCCAAAGTACATTCTTAAGATCTTCATGTTCTATGTCGATCCCGCTATCGATAACACCTACGATAACTGTTTCTCCTTTTCTATTCTTGATAATTTCGGTGTACGCCTTGTTCACACTCATACCAGGAATGGTGTCGGTGATCAAGTCGGCATGTGGCCAATTTTTATACTGAGCCTCGGTAAGCGGCGCTACTTTAACCGGAATCGTATCGATATTTTCGATAGGTGTTGAAACTATTGGAGCTGAAGTACTCCCACAGCTTGCTAACATTGCAACTGCCCCTGCAGCTATCAATGTGAATTTAAAAATGTTCATAGAGTCTAAATTAATTAAAAAGTTCATTGAATGTAAAAACCTCGTTGAGTCGAACACCTTTCTCGGTGTTTTTTACAGTTATAATATGATTGTGAGCATCATGCTCTAAAAATAAATAATAGTTTTCGTTCGCCGCCACCTGCAAGAATTTTTCTTTTTCAGGTAAGGTAAGCAACGGTCTTGTATCGTATCCCATAACAAAAGGTATGGGTAAATGTCCGGCTGTTGGCAGAAGATCTGCCATAAAGCACAAGGTCTTTCCTTGATATTCTAGCATCGGAATCATTTGTTTATCGGTATGCCCATCTGCAAAGAAGATGCCGAAATCCATTTCTTTTGCTTCGGAAAAGTCTCTGGTATCAGATATACTATTTTCCAACGATAATGTTGGGCCACCAACAAATTTCAATTGGCCGCTTTCTTCCATCGGAAGAATATTTTCTTTCAGAAAAGAGGCTTTTTCTCTTCTATTAGGTTTGGTCGCCCATTTCCAATGGTCTGCATTACTCCAAAACGTTGCATTCTTAAATGCGGGTTCATACCCTGTATGATCTTTATTCCACTGTATGCTTCCGCCGCAATGGTCAAAATGCAAATGCGTCATAAACACATCGGTTATATCGTCTCTGTGAAAGCCGTATTTTTTTAAAGAACTGTCAAGGTCATGATCGCCCCAACGATAGTAATATCCGAAAAACTTATCACTTTGTTTGTTTCCCATGCCCGTATCGATAAGAGTAAGCCGGTCTCCATCTTCAATAAGCAAGCATCGCGCTGCAATATCGATCATATTATTTGAGTCTGCCGGATTTGTACGGGTCCACAGGCTTTTAGGAACTACGCCGAACATAGCACCACCATCTAACTTAAAATTACCTGCTTCAATAGGATATAAGGTCATAGGAGCCGCAAAATACTAAAACTGTTGCTAATGTGTATGAGTGTTACAATTTTATTAAGAAATGCTAACAATTTATAATACGTAGAACACACTAATTAGTGATGTGTCAAAATCGAAAATAGCTCTAGCGCCATTTTGAATGTAGAGGTCGGGATACGGATTTTTTAAAATTTAGCTCCTTCGTTAAAAATTCGTCAATTATTAATTATATTGACAACTTTTAAGCAACTTTGAGGGCTTAAGTTTTAATTGAAACAAGAACACTTATGTTAGAATTAGCAGGAATTATTGTATTGGGAATTTTAGCACAATGGGTCGCCTGGAAGTTTAAAATTCCTGCCATCCTTCCCTTAATTCTAATCGGATTATTTGTCGGACCAATTTCTACCCTAATTTCCGAAGATGGAAGTCAGTGGATACAACCAATCTACAATGGTGAAAAAGGACTTTTTCCGGGAGAAAATCTGTTTTACTTCGTTTCACTCGCTATTGGAATCATTCTATTTGAAGGGGGCTTAACCCTTCGTCGCGGAGAGATCAAAAAAGTGGGTCCCGTAATTGGAAAGCTGATAAGTTTAGGTTCGGCGATTACTTTTATTGGTGGTGGTGTAGCTGCACATTATGTGTTCGGGTTGGATTGGAGAATTTCATTCTTATTTTCAGCATTAATAATTGTAACCGGGCCAACTGTAATCACACCTATACTTCGCAATATCCCATTGAAAAAAGATGTGTCGGCCGTATTAAAATGGGAAGGGATCCTTATCGATCCTATAGGCGCACTGGTGGCTGTTCTTGTATTTGAGTTCATTAGCGTAGAAGGTGATGCAGGGTATACCAAACAAGCCCTTATAGAATTTGGGAAGATTATTCTAATTGGTTTCTCTTTTGGTATCTCAGCCGGATACATCTTATACTTTGCTATAAAAAAGAAATTGATACCACATTATCTTTTAAATGTTGTTTCACTATCGGTTGTATTGCTCATATTCGTATTGAGTGATCAATTTGCGCACGAGTCGGGTCTTTTATCGGTGGTAGTAATGGGGATGTTTATGGGAAACAGTGACCTGCCGAGTTTAAAAGAACTGCTGTACTTCAAAGAGTCATTGAGCGTACTGTTAATCTCGATCCTATTTATTCTCTTGGCAGCCAATATTGGTCTTGACGATCTATTACTGGTATACAACTGGAAAACAGCCATACTGTTTGCCATCATCATTTTTATCCTACGTCCTCTCGGCGTATTCTTGAGTACAATTAGATCCAGTTTACAGACCAATGAAAAAGTATTTATTAGCTGGGTGGGGCCTCGTGGTATTGTTGCAGCGGGTATTGCTTCACTATTTGGAACCAAATTAGTAAATGAAGGTGTTCCGGGAGCCGAATATATTACACCGCTGGTGTTTGGAGTGGTTTTGATAACAGTACTTCTAAACGCAACTACGGCGCGAATGATGGCCTCTATGGTTGGCGTTTTCTTAAAGTCTTCGGAAGGCGTTGTAATTGTTGGCGCTTCTAAGGCTTCTCGACTCATTGCTTCCTATCTTGCAAAGAACGACAGGCACGTGGTGCTGGTCGATACCAATAGAACGAATATTGAAAAAGCAAAGGAATTAGGCTTGGATGCGATCAATGCAAATATTTATTCAGACGATCTCACCGACAATATAGAATTGAACGATGTAGGCTACTTGCTTGCCATGACAGGGAGTGACGAGATCAATAAACAAGCGATAAATCGCTACGCAGAGGTATTGGGTGAGAACGGATCATTCCGATTAATGAATTCCGAAGAACTAAAAGTAAAGGACAACTTACAATCGAAACGTTTATTCTCTAAAACACACGATTATGTAAAGTTTACTGAAGTCGCGCGCGACTTCCCGTCGATTCAGGAAATAGAAGTTGATTCCGAGTCAAAATTTATCAAGGTACTTGGATACATTCAGAAAGAATACAACGCAATTCCATTATTTTTAAAAGACAACGAGGGGCATGTTTCGCTTATTCAAAATCCTACCGAAATGGAGGTTGGTGATGGATATCAAGTGGTTTACCTCGGAAAACCAATCGATTTTGAAGACATCGTCGATGCCACTCGAGATGAAGCCGATGTAGAAGCTAAGAATAATTTGTAAAAGTCATCGTTCTCTTCTGAAGCGCTATTACTATGAAGCATATTACGCAAATTTCGATCACCGTATTACTGTTGTTGGTTCTTACCACTTCCTGTAAGGATGACGATAGTGTGAGCTGCACCTTTTGTAGTTCAGATCAAACACCCGAATTTGAATTATGTCGTGAAAGTGATGGAAACGCGTCCGTAAATGGTGAAAACACCGGAACCGATTACGACGTATACCTATCCGATCTAGAGGCAGATGGAGTAATGTGTGGTGGCCAATAAAAAAATTGTTGATTAATCGTTTAGCTTCAGTACAGCCATAAACGCTTCCTGCGGAATTTCCACGTTACCTACTTGTCGCATACGTTTCTTTCCTTTTTTCTGTTTTTCTAGCAGTTTTCGTTTACGAGATATATCACCACCATAACATTTAGCGGTAACATCTTTCCGAAGTGCTTTAACTGTTTCTCGTGCAATGATCTTCGCACCAATAGCTGCTTGAATAGGAATGTCGAACTGTTGTCGTGGAATAAGTTCTTTTAACTTCTCACACATCTTCTTTCCAATATCGTACGCATTATCTCGGTGTAAAAGGGCCGATAGTGCATCTACAGTATTACCGTTCAATAACACATCTACTTTTACAAGATGTGATTCGCGCATTCCGATTGGGGAATAATCGAAAGAAGCATAGCCGCGAGATACGGTCTTTAATCGGTCGTAGAAATCGAATACAATTTCTGCCAACGGCATATCGAAACTCAGTTCAACCCGTTCGGTCGTTAAATAGGTCTGATTGGTGATCTCGCCTCGTTTCTCGATACATAACGACATTACCGGACCTACATAATCTGATTTGGTGATTATACTGGCTTTAATATAGGGTTCTTCAACGCGATTAAGTTTCGAAGGATCGGGAAGATCGGATGGGTTGTTCACCAAGATCACCTCGTCCGGTTCACGGTTGGTATATGCATGATAGGACACATTGGGCACCGTGGTGATCACCGTCATGTCGAATTCTCGCTCTAATCGTTCTTGGATGATCTCCAAGTGCAACATTCCCAAGAATCCACATCGAAATCCGAAACCAAGCGCAGCTGAGCTTTCCGGTTGAAACACCAAAGAAGCATCGTTTAGCTGTAGTTTTTCCATCGAATTTCGAAGCTCTTCGTAATCTTCAGTATCTACAGGATAGATTCCTGCAAACACCATTGGTTTTACGTCTTCGAACCCTTCAATCATATTGGTGGTTGGGTTCTTAGAATCGGTGATCGTGTCACCAACTTTTACTTCCTTGGCTTCTTTAATACCGGTGATAAGATAGCCTACATCACCAGTCTTAATCACTTGTTTTGGAAGTTGTTTTAATTTCAAGGTTCCAACTTCATCGGCATAGTAGGATTTCCCGGTTGCCATGAATTTGATGTGCTGTCCTTTTCTTATTTCACCATTTAGTACCCTAAAATAGGTCTCAACGCCACGAAACGGATTATAAACCGAATCGAAAATTAGCGCTTGTAGGGGTTCATCTGCATTTCCTTTAGGCGCAGGAACACGCTCGATGATCGCTTTTAAAATGTTTTCAATTCCAAGCCCGGTTTTGGCGCTGGCCGGTATCACTTCTTCCGGGTCACACCCCAACAGATCTACAATATCGTCGGTCACCTCTTCGGGATTGGCCGATGGAAGGTCAACTTTGTTGAGCACGGGAATGATCTCGAGATCATTCTCAAGTGCCAAATATAAGTTAGATATGGTCTGAGCCTGAATGCTTTGTGCTGCATCAACAATGAGTAGAGCACCTTCACATGCCGCTATAGAGCGCGATACTTCGTAGGAGAAATCAACGTGACCCGGTGTGTCGATAAGGTTGAGGGTATAGACTTCACCTTCGTAGGTGTAGTCCATCTGTATCGCATGACTTTTTATGGTAATCCCTCGTTCACGCTCCAAGTCCATATTATCTAATAACTGAGCCTGCTGTTCGCGAGCGGTTACAGAACCTGTAGCGTCTAATAACCGGTCTGCCAAGGTACTTTTACCATGGTCAATATGCGCAATAATGCAAAAATTTCTAATATTCTTCATAACAAATACCTGCTAAAGGTTTTTGATCCCACCACATCATTTTTTGCGTAGGTGAGCGAGTGCAAATATAGCTTAAAAACATAGCATTTTGCCTTTTCCGAGTTATTCATCGAAAAAATCTAAAGATTAACTAAATTTCACTAAAATATTGACATCTTTGTTATGCAGGATATAGATGATTTTTAACTCTCCAACCAAATTAAAATTAACAAGACACTAGCATCCTGCTACTAGTATGAGTAAAAGTTGTTTGCTATTCTTTCTACTGCTAACGGCGACTATTGCGTATGCCCAAGACTATACAATTACGGGAACCGTGGTAGATTCGAATAACAAACCCTTGTCTTTTGTAACAGTTCTGGCCTTCGAAAACGACCAAACTGAAGCTGTTAAAGGAACTTCAACCGATAAAGCAGGCGATTTTACCCTATCCGGCTTAAGTGCTACGACCCACCAATTAACCTTTAGCTTTATTGGCTTCGAAACAAAAACGATGACCTTAGCGATCGACTCCGATATAAGGTTAGACGAAATATTGCTTGTGGAACAAACGGAAAATCTTAGCGAAACCCTGGTTACCGCAAGAAAACCTTTAATTAAAATGGAAGCAGGGAAATTGGTTTTCGAGCTGGAGAACACCTCCCTCTCTACCGGAAATACGTTCGATCTCCTTAAAAAATTGCCGGGTGTTTTAGTCGTGGGAGAATCAATTAGTATTAAATCGACCACCCCGGTGATCTATATTAACAATAAGCGTGTATATCTTTCTATGACAGAGGTGATCTCGTTGCTGCAAAACGTGGATGCAAGTGTTATTAGATCGGTAGAGGTAATTACCAACCCTTCGGCCCAGTACGATGCAGAAGCAGCCACGGTCTTAAACATTATTACCACACGAGCTATTTCGGTGGGCTACAAAGGATCTGTGAGCGGTCGTTATGAACAAGCAATTTTTCCGAAGTACAACATAGCGACTTCCCATTTTTACAAGAACGATTGGCTTAATTTCTACGGAAGCTATAGTTTTAGCCCAAGAAAAGAATTCAAAGAAGATGATAATTTTGTTCGATTCTTCCAGCCGGATGAGGTTTCCACAAAATCAATTTGGGAATCTCGATTTACACGAACAACGCGCTCCTATGCGCATCAAGGAAATATTATTGCCGATATAACAGTAAGCGAAAAAAGCAGTGTAAGCTTTTCGGTAAATGCGTTGGTTTCACCTAACAAGACGTATCACAATACAGTTGATGCAACTATCTTTAATGCGCAACGACAATTGGATTCTACCTTTACGACCTTAAGTGACCTTGAGAACGATACCTCCAATTTGTCTTTTAATACAGAGTACCAACAGCAGTTGGGAGAAAAAGGTGCTACCATGACCCTATCGGGTAATTATATTCGGTACGACGAAGACCAAATGCAGGCCGTGGCAACCAATTATTTTTTACCAAATGGTTCCTTTTTGCGATCCAATAGCTTTTTTACACAAGCCATTCAAAGAACGAATATTTTTACAGGAATGGCCGATTTTGAATTACCCTTGAGTTCTTGGAATTTACAATCGGGATTGAAATATTCGAATATTGACACCGAAAGCGGACTCGACTTTTTTGATACCGATGGCGGCACAATACAATTCAATGCAGCTTTAAGCGATCTTTTTTTGTACGAAGAGTCTATCTTTGCTGCGTATGCCACGCTAGCCAAAGACTGGGAACAGTGGAATCTCGAAATCGGTCTGCGAGGCGAATATACCGATGTTAATGGCGACTCACAGTCGTTGGGAATTGTGAATACACAAAGCTATTTTGAATTATTTCCATCTGCCTCTATTGCCTACAATGTTTCAGAAAACAACGCTTTCGGAATTAGTTATGCAAGAAAGATCGACCGACCTCGCTACCAAAGTTTAAATCCGTTCCGCTATTTTATCAACGAGAATAACTTCAACGGAGGAAATCCAAATCTAATGCCATCTATAGATAACAAGATAACACTAAGCTATAGTTATAAGAACAAATTATTTATCGAAGGGTATTATCAAGAAGCGGATAAACCATTAAGCATATTGACATTTCAAGACAATGAGAATAGTACCCTTCGCAATATAGATGTAAACCTTATTCGAGATTTTCAATATAGTCTGGATATTATTTATGCAGCATCGCTCACCCCTTGGTGGTATGCGAGTGTGGTGACTTCCACCTTTTATTTAGAGAATGAGTTCTTTTCTGTAGAAAGCGCCCAAGAGACCTTCTCGAACAATACGCTTGGGTTTTTTGCGCAAATGTATAGCGGACTTACACTTTCTTCCGAAGCAGGGATAACGAGTGATGTCACACTGTTTTATTTATCAGATTATATCACAGGTTCCTACGATATGGAAAACCAGTTCAATCTTTCGGTTTCTTTCCGAAAAGAGCTATGGAACAATAGAGCAAGCATAAGCGTGGGTGTAGATGACATATTCGACACCAATAATATTCCGGTCGTTTCACGATACTACAATCAAGACAATCGCTATTTTGCACAAGCCGAGTCACGATTGTTCCGTGTTGGTTTTCGCTATAACTTCGGAAACGCCCTCTTGCGCGACAACAATCGATCTGAATCTACAGACGAAGGAGAACGCCTTCAAAAGAATTAAGCAGCGCTTCTTTATTCCGAAACCATCAAGTAACAGGAAATTTGCATATTTTTGCACCATGGCTAAAATTGGTGATTTAGATGTAGGAGAATTTCCGTTATTGCTTGCGCCCATGGAGGATGTAAGTGATCCGCCTTTTCGTGCGCTCTGTAAAGAACAAGGCGCCGATGTGGTGTACACCGAGTTTATTTCTTCGGAAGGATTAATTCGCGATGCTGCTAAAAGTGTGATGAAATTAGACATCTACGAAAAAGAGCGACCAGTAGGGATACAAATCTTTGGCGCGGTGCTCGAATCTATGCTTCAAAGTGTCGAGATCGTAGAAGCCAGCGGGCCCGACATTATTGATATTAACTTTGGATGCCCTGTAAAAAAAGTAGTTTCTAAAGGTGCCGGAGCGGGTATCTTAAAAGACATAGACCTCATGGTCTCATTAACAGAGGCTATGGTAAAACACACCAAGTTACCTGTAACTGTAAAAACACGATTGGGTTGGGACCACGACTCGATAAAGATCGTTGAAGTAGCCGAACGACTCCAAGACGTGGGCTGTAAAGCCATATCGATTCACGGTAGGACCCGAGCTCAGATGTATAAAGGAGAAGCCGATTGGGCACCAATTGCCGAAGTAAAGAACAATCCGCGTATGCATATTCCGGTATTTGGAAATGGAGATGTCGACTCGCCCGAAAAAGCTATGGAAATGCGTGATAAGTACGGATTGGATGGCGCTATGATTGGCCGTGCGAGTATAGGATATCCATGGTTCTTTAAAGAGGTAAAACATTATTTTGAAACCGGAACCCATTGTGCACCCCCTAATATGGAGGAGCGGGTAGAAGCTGCGAGACGACATCTACAAATGGCGATCGACTGGAAAGGGGAGAAATTAGGAGTATTCGAAACCCGACGACATTATACCAATTACTTTAAAGGCATCCCGAACTTTAAAGAATATCGAATGAAGATGGTTACCAGCGATGATGCTTCCGATGTGTTTGCTGCTTTCGATGAAGCATTAGAGCACTTTGGCGACCATCAGTTTGCTTAACGCAATAAGGTAGGAGAGATTCTTCGCGCTGCTATTTTAGAAGCTATTCCGCCGAGCGCCGCTATGGTTGTAAACACGATCAACAAATTGATCCATTCAAACCGTACCGGATACGGTAGCGATGGTGTAATAGGAATAAACCCAAATTGCCTTTGTAAGAGTACGGCCGTAACACCTAATAAAAGACCTATTATGGCTCCTATTAGCGTCATTAAAAACCCTTCGTAAAAGAAAATAGCGCGAACTTGCTTTAAGGTGAGACCTAAAGAGATCAACGTTCGGATATTGCTCTTTTTTTCCAAGATCATCATGATTATGGTTCCTGCTATATTAAAGATCGCAATAGCCGCGATCAGGCTAACAAATATGTATACGAACAAATTTTCGGCATTCAACATTTTATAGAGCGCATCGTTTTGTTGAATGCGATTCTTTATAATGGTTTCTTCTGAAAAAACTGCGGCAATCTTTCGACGTATCGCTGCTTCTTCGGCACCAGGTTCTAATTTAAATTCTACAGATGAGATCGTTGTGCTGTCCAAATTGAGCAATCTACGGGCGAAATCGATTTCGGTAAAGACGTATTTATTGTCTAATTCTTCATTTACCGAGTATATTCCGGAAACAACAGTACTTTCCTTATTAAATGCTTCGGAAGGATCCAATCTGTTTATTTGCCCGGTTCCCGGTTTGGGAACATAGATCTCTAACAGGTCATTATAATCTTGAACATTTAGAGAAAGTTTATTAGCTGTTCCCAACCCTATAACGGCTTCATCGGCATTTGAAGAAAACCAATTTCGGAAAAACAGTATGCTGTCTATCGGATTTACCAATCCAAAATTTTTATCTACTCCTTTAATAAAGGCGATATGGTTCTTTCCTTTATATTGAAGAGAAACACGCTCTTCTATTATGGTCGAAAAAGCTTCTATTCCCTCTATCTGGTTTATTGATTCGGAAGCATTTTCAGAAAAAGTCAACGTTTTTCCAGTGGCAGGTAGCACTTTTAGATCGCTGTCAAATACATTGGTAAACTGAAGGCTAAAATCTCGCAATCCGGCAAAGCCAGACAAAACGATAAAGAGTGCCATCGCTCCAACCACTACCGCTACCACCGCAATTCTGGAAATAATGTTTACTGCGTTCTTGTTGCTTTTGGAGAAGAGGTACCGCTTCGCGATGTAAAGAGGGAAATTCAATTTAGGTTTTTTTGCGCTTAGGGAGCAACTCCGGATTTTCAATCGGGTTTTCATCTCCTTTAACGGCTTTTTCTATATTATTTATATACTCTAGTGAATCGTCGTTGTAAAAAATAAGATCGGGCATCTTTCGCAATTGATTCTTTGTTAACTGAGCGATTTGATGTTTAATCTTAGGCTTTAAGGTGTTTAACTCGGCGATCATAGCCTTCGCTTTCTCGGCAGGAAACACGCTTACGTACACTTTTGCAATCGATAAATCGACCGTGACCGAAACCTTAGAAACTGAAATAATGATACCCAGTTGGCCCGATTCCCGAAGAAGTTGTTGCAATACATTGGCCAAGTCGCTCTGTAGAACACCGGCAATTTTTTTCTGTCTGTTACTTTCTGTCATACTGCAAAAATACTACATTTAAACATTGTTATTTTTTCTAATCGAAATTATCTCCAATTTATGAATAAAATAGAGCATATAGGCATCGCGGTAAAAAATATAGAAAGCGCCAATCAATTGTACAAAAAGTTGTTAGGTTATGAGCATTATAAAACAGAAACAGTGGAGAGCGAGGGCGTAACTACTTCCTTTTTCACTTGCGGCGAAAGCAAAATAGAGTTATTAGAAGCCCAGCATCAAGACAGCCCAATTGCTAAATTCATAGAAAAAAGAGGGGAAGGCATCCACCATGTTGCTTTTGCGGTGAGTGATATAAAGGCAGAAATAAAACGATTACAAGCAGAAGGGTTTACCGTTTTAAATGATACCCCAAAAAAAGGGGCCGACAATAAATGGGTGGTTTTTTTACATCCGAAATCTACAAGCGGAGTACTGGTAGAGTTATGTCAAGAAATAGAATAGCGGCAGATTTGGCTATTATTATCGAGAAATAGTTTGAATTTTTCATAAAGTGCTTATCTTTGCAAACTGTTTTAGGTCCCATAGCTCAGCTGGTTAGAGCACCTGACTCATAATCAGGGGGTCCATGGTTCGAGCCCATGTGGGACCACTAAGTAAATCTTTGAAGTTTGAGTTACTTGTTTGAATAGCACATTCATAAAAAAACTCGTTGTTCTTTTATTTCGTATATCAATTGTGGGAAGATCAAAATCAGCTTTAGACAAAAATTTTGTATCAAGCTAATTACAAAGCAATTTTTAGATTAAATTTGAGTTATTAAGTGTTTGATATTTAAAGATTTTCTTTGTTGTTTAAAAAAAATTATTACTTTAGACCCCTATATGCGACCCCAAATCGTAACTATACTAGCCCTTTTACTAGCTTTTGCTAGTAATATTCCTATGTCTGCTCAGACATCAGGAGGTGTCGGGAATGGGGGGAATCCACCACCACCAACTCCACCACCGCCGGAATTACCTTTAGATAATGGATTACTTCTTTTACTTTTTCTAGGATTAGCGTATGGATGTTTTGTCGCGATTCGAAGATCGAAGGCTATTCGTAACTAGTAGTTAATCGCTTTACATATTTTCCTACCACATCAAATTCTAAGTTTACCGTACTCCCTTCAGAAAGCTCTTTAAAATTAGTATGGGTATAGGTGTAAGGAATAATGGCAACACGAAATGTGTTCGCGACCGAATCGACGACTGTCAAACTTACACCATTCACGGTTATAGATCCCTTTTCAATAGTTACATTTCCCAAGGTTTCGTCATATTCGAAACTAAAATACCAACTTCCCGAAGCTTCTTTTATACTCGTACAAACACCTGTTTGGTCCACATGCCCTTGCACCAAATGACCATCCAATCGATCCCCTAATTTCATCGCGCGTTCTAGATTTACGAAATCACCTTCTTTTAAGGTGCCCAAATTAGTTTTTAACAATGTTTCTTGAATGGCTGTAACCGTATATAAATTTTCGCTACATGCTACTACAGTAAGACAAACGCCATTGTGTGCAACGCTTTGGTCAATTTTTAATTCTGAAGCAAGATCGCTTTGCACTTCAATGTGCAAATTTTCACCCTCTTTCGTAAGCGTCTTAATTTTTCCAACCGACTCAATAATTCCCGTAAACATTCTTTATTTAGTTACATTTGCAATACAAAAGTACTAATTAAATAAGGGATATAGACGGCAATGAGCAAGCGGAATAAAATAAAAGTGGGCATTTCTATTGGCGATCTCAATGGCATCGGAAGTGAGATCGTCTTAAAAACATTTCAAGATACTCGAATGCTAGAATTATGCACTCCGGTGCTATTTGCCAATGTAAAATTGTTGTCACAGTTAAAGAAAGATTACGAGCTGAACATAAATCTGCAAGGCATTGATTCCGCAGAAAATAGTATTCCAAAAAAAATAAACGTCATTAATGTTTGGAAAGAACATGTTGATGTTCACTTCGGAAAAGAAGAAAAGATAGCCGGAAGCTATGCCTTAAAATCATTAGAAGCTGCTGTAGCCGCTTTAAAAAAGGAGGAAATTGATGTATTGGTAACTGCGCCCATTAATAAGTCGAATATTCAATCTGAAAAATTCAATTTTCCCGGCCATACAGACTACCTTGCCAAAGAGCTTGAAGGTGATAGTCTTATGCTTATGTTGTCCGAACAATTACGCGTGGGCTTATTAACAGATCATGTTGCAGTCAAGGATGTGGCGAAAACCATAACACGGGAATTAATTGAGAAGAAGATCAATATTATAAATCGCACCTTGATCCAGGATTTTGGAATTGACAAACCCAAAATAGCGGTGTTGGGCATTAATCCGCATAACGGAGATAACGGGGTGATTGGTACCGAAGACGACACAATTTTAAAACCAACACTAGATAACCTGCGAAATAATGGTAAACTAGTGTTTGGACCTTATGCGGCCGACAGTTTTTTTGGCTCGGCCAATTACAAGAATTTTGATGTGGTAATTGCATCCTATCACGATCAAGGATTAACGCCTTTTAAAACATTGGCCTTTGGTACCGGTGTAAATTTCACGGCCGGATTAAATAGAATTCGAACCTCTCCCGATCATGGGACCGCTTACGACGTAGCGGGTAAGAATGTGGCCAACTACGAATCGTTTCGAGAAGCGGTATACAGCGCCATTCAAATTTTCAGAAAACGAAAAGAATACAAAAAAATCACTAAAAATCCGTTGCAACCACAACGCAAAAAAAGCTTTTCGAAAAAGAAGTAACGATTCCCTTTTGAATTCAAATAATTTTTTATCTTTGCACCCGCCTTATTTATAAGGTGGAAGCATAAAACAGGTGTGATAATGAAGGAACTGAAAGAATTTACGATTCCATTCGTGGGGTTAAAATTAGGGGAACACCGGTTTGATTTTACGATTGAGAAACCGTTCTTTGAGCATTTTGAGTATGACGAATTTAATGATGTAAACATTAAACTCGATGTGTTGTTAGAAAAAAAGACGACGCTGCTTGAATTTACACTATCCTTTGAGGGAACTGTAAATGTAGCCTGTGATATTACGAACGAACCTTTTGATCAAGAAATTTCGGGAGAATATCACTTCGTAGTGAAGTTTGGAGAAGAATTTAATGACGAGAATGAAGACTTGTTAATCTTACCACATGGGAGTTTTGAAGTTAACATTCAACAATACATCTACGAATCGATCGTGTTGGCTAGACCCACACGCAACATTCACCCAGGAGTGGAAGATGGAACATTGCAAAGTGAGATACTCGATAAACTTGAAGAATTACGCCCGGGAGAGGGAGGCCAAGCTAGCGAATCTAGCGATATGGACGAAACCGACCCACGTTGGGATACATTAAAAAAACTATTAACGGATAAATAATATTAGTAATGGCACATCCAAAGAGAAAAATCTCGAAAACAAGAAGAGATAAAAGAAGAACACATTACAAAGCAACTGCACCACAGATCGCTACCGATCCAACAACCGGTGAAGCGCATTTATACCACAGAGCACACTGGCACGAAGGGAAATTGTATTACCGCGGTCAAGTAGTGATCGACGCTACCGAAGAGGTAGAAGCGTAAGTTGTTTTCTAACAATAGAATAGAACTCTCACACTCCTGTGAGAGTTTTTTTGTTTGTACCTTTCAAACGTCAAAAAAGGTTAATTTTAGCCGATTTTTGATTAAAATTTAGTATTTTTCGTTCCTTTTAGAGGATTTTATTCCTCTTACTGGAGAATTCTTAAATTCAATCTATGAGTACTATCACAGCAGCTATTACCGCTGTAGGGGGCTATGTTCCAGACTACGTATTAACAAACGAGATCTTGGAAACGATGATGGATACCAGTGACGAATGGATTACCACACGCACCGGTATCAAAGAGCGACGAATCTTAAAAGATTCCGATAAAGGCACCTCTTACCTCGCGATTAAAGCTGCCGAAGATTTACTTAAAAAAAGCAATACCGACCCTAAGGATATCGATATGGTGATCATGGCAACCGCCACACCCGATATGCCGGTCGCAGCCACAGGCGTTTACGTAGCCACCCAAATTGGAGCCGTAAACGCTTTTTCATTTGATCTAGTCGCAGCCTGCTCTAGTTTTCTCTTCGGAATGTCTACAGCTGCTAAGTATATTGAATCCGGAAAATATAAAAAAGTACTTTTATTAGGAGCAGATAAAATGTCTTCCATAATCGATTATGAAGATCGTACCACTTGTATCATCTTTGGAGATGGTGGTGGTGCGGTGCTTTTCGAACCAAATACCGAAGGTTATGGGGTTCAGGATGAATATCTTCGTACCGACGGTATAGGAAGACCACATCTTAAGATCGATGCCGGAGGCTCCCTTTTACCGGCTTCAGCCGAAACGGTGGCTAACAAACAACACTATGTCTTTCAGGATGGTAAAACGGTTTTTAAATTTGCCGTTTCTAATATGGCCGATGTATGTGAGCGTGTACTTAACCGAAACGATATAAAGGGAGATGATGTACAATGGCTGGTACCACACCAAGCCAATAAACGCATTATCGACGCAGCAGCCAAACGCATGAACCTTCCGAAGGAAAAAGTAATGATGAATATTCACAAATACGGAAACACAACGTCTGCTACCTTACCATTATGCCTTTACGATTACGAATCACAATTAAAAAAAGGCGATAAACTGGTATTCGCTGCCTTTGGTGGCGGATTTACATGGGGGGCAGTGTACCTTACATGGGCATACGATCCAAAATAAAATCTAACATCGACGATTTAAACCAAAAAATATGGAACTAAAGGAAATTCAAAATCTTATAAAATTTGTGGCTAAGTCCGGCGCAAGTGAAGTAAAATTAGAAATGGACGATATCAAAATTACCATTAGAACGGGTAGTGATGATAGTAAAGGAGAAACAACGTATATTCAGCAGATCCCTGCCATGGCCCAACAGCCGCAACAACAGGCTGCACCACCAGCTCCTGCACAGTCACCTGCAACCACGACCGAAGCACCTGCAGCGGCCGAGGAAGATTCAAAATATATTACGATTAAATCTCCAATCATTGGTACTTTTTATCGTAAGCCATCACCGGACAAACCACCATTTGTAGAAGTGGGAGCAACGGTTGGCACCGGCGATGTACTTTGTGTGATCGAGGCCATGAAACTATTTAATGAGATCGAAAGTGAAGTCTCAGGAAAAATTGTAAAAGTATTGGTTGACGATTCTTCTCCGGTAGAATTCGACCAGCCTCTATTCCTGGTAGACCCATCTTAATAAGTCAAATCCCAGATCCCAAGTTCAACTCCCTTTTTGTGGAGTTCGATCGTTGTGATTTGAAATTTCAGAAAGCATGTTTAAAAAGATACTAATAGCCAATAGGGGAGAGATCGCATTGCGCATCATTCGAACCTGTAAAGAAATGGGGATCAAAACCGTGGCGGTGTACTCTAAAGCCGATGAAGAAAGCTTGCATGTACGTTTCGCCGATGAAGCGGTATGTATTGGACCGGCCCCAAGTAGCGATAGCTACTTGAAAATTTCGAATATTATTGCCGCCGCAGAAATTACAAATGCCGATGCAATACACCCGGGATACGGTTTTCTATCCGAAAATGCCCGATTTTCAAAAATTTGTGACGAACACAATGTAAAATTTATTGGAGCATCCCCCGATATGATCGAACGTATGGGAGATAAGGCTACGGCCAAAGCGACCATGAAAGCAGCTGGTGTTCCATGTATTCCAGGAAGTGACGGAATCTTAGAAGATTTCGAAGAATGTGAAAAGGTGGCTAAAGAGGCCGGATACCCGGTGATGCTCAAAGCTACCGCCGGTGGTGGTGGAAAAGGAATGCGAGCAGTTTGGAAAAAGGAAGACCTTAAAAAAGCTTGGGATAGCGCTCGTCAAGAAGCAAAATCGGCTTTTGGAAATGATGGAATGTACCTCGAAAAACTAATCGAAGAACCAAGGCATATCGAGATTCAAATAGTAGGAGACAGCACAGGCAAAGCGTGTCATCTTAGTGAAAGGGATTGCTCGATTCAACGAAGACACCAAAAACTGACCGAGGAAACTCCGAGTCCGTTTATGACGAAAAAGCTTCGTGAAGATATGGGTAAAGCCGCAGTTAAAGCTGCCGAATACATAAAATATGAAGGTGCAGGAACCGTTGAATTCTTGGTAGATAAGCACCGTAATTTCTATTTTATGGAAATGAACACACGGATACAGGTAGAGCACCCAATCACCGAACAAGTGATCGATTTTGACCTTATTCGTGAACAGATATTGGTCGCAGCAGGTGTACCGATCTCCGGTAAGAACTATCTGCCTAAATTGCACTCTATTGAATGTAGAATCAATGCAGAGGATCCGTACAACGGATTTAGACCCTCGCCGGGAAAGATAACAACATTACATGCGCCCGGAGGTCATGGGGTACGATTAGACACGCATGTGTATGCGGGATATACGATTCCGCCAAATTACGACTCGATGATCGCGAAGCTAATTACTACCGCTCAAACACGAGAGGAAGCTATTAGTAAAATGAAGCGCGCTCTAGATGAGTTTGTTATAGAAGGAATAAAAACCACAATTCCATTCCATCGCCAATTGATGGATCACCCGGACTATGTGGCAGGTAAATATACAACGGCCTTTATGAACGATTGGCAAATGGAAGAGCCGGAAGAAGAATAGTATATTCTAATTCATACAATTACAAGCACCATTTTCCTTGAATAGTAAGGATTTTGGTGCTTTTTTGATGCTTTTTACCCCATTTTAACCTAAAAACTGAAAAATTACATGCATAATCTGTCTTTTTGGGAACAGCAAACTTGGTGTAACGATATTGACTTTGCGATCATTGGCAGCGGAATCGTTGGCCTAAGCTGTGCATTGCAGTTACGAGAACGATTCCCTCAGGCTAAGATAATGGTGTTCGAACGCGGCATATTACCCAGCGGTGCAAGCACTAAGAATGCCGGTTTTGCTTGCTTCGGAAGCGTTTCTGAAATTCTTGACGATCTTAATACACATTCCGAAGAAGAGGTGATACAGCTCATAAGATCACGACGTAAAGGCTTAGAGCTGCTTCGGAAACAGTTAGGTGATACAAATATAGATTACAAACAATTTGGCGGCTATGAACTATTTTCACTGAAGGATGCTAGGTTGTATGAAAAGTGCACCTCTCAAGTTCCTTATGTCAATAAATTAGTAAATGAAGCGTTTTTTGCTAAAAATGATGCATTTTCTATCAAAAATGATTCATTTTCGTTCAAAAACATACAAAAACAAGTAATTTTCAACCAATTTGAAGGGCAGATCGATACCGGAAAGATGATGCAAGGGCTTATTAAAAAAGCTTCAGAAAAGGGCATTTTTATACTAAATGGAGTAGAAATTGCCTCTTTTTTGGCAAAAAATGATAAAATTTCACTTTTTTTTGATAAATCTAATGCTACAAGTGAAATTGACAACACATATTCCAACGAGGAAGTTTCAGTAAAAAAACTATTTATTGCCACAAATGGTTTTGCAAAGCAATTTCTGGAGGAAGATATACAGCCGGCGCGTGCTCAAGTTGTTGTCACTAAGCCCATTCCTAATCTTAAGATTAAAGGAACCTTCCACTTAGAAAAAGGCTACTATTACTTTAGAAACATCAATAATCGCATCTTGTTTGGGGGAGGAAGAAATCTCGACTTCGAAACAGAGAATACCTCGAACTTCGGACTTACAAAAGTGATTCAAGACCAATTGGAAACGATCTTAAAAACAACAATCCTACCCGAAATACCGTTTGAAATAGACACGCGCTGGAGTGGTATCATGGGTGTAGGCTCTCAAAAAAAAGCAATCGTAAAGACCATAGCACCTAACGTACATTGTGGCGTGCGATTAGGTGGTATGGGTATAGCAATCGGGAGTACGATCGGTAAAGAACTCGCAAACAAAGCATAATATGAAGCGATTATTTCGTTTTTTATTCAAATTTATACTTGGTTTTGTGCTTTTTAGCATTCTTTGGGTATTGCTCTATACTTTTGTGAAAGTACCTTATACACCATTAATGGCTATCCGGTCGATACAGTCAGAGGGAGCCATAGAAAGACATCACGAGTGGAAGTCTATTGCCAATATTTCTCCGGAATTACAATTGGCAGTCATCTGTGCTGAGGATCAAAATTTCTTAAAACACAACGGTTTTGACCTAAAATCGATCGAAAAAGCATATAAAAGCAATAAAAAAGGGGAAAAATTAAGAGGAGGCAGCACCATTTCACAACAAACCGCTAAGAATGTATTTTTATGGCCGGCGCGAAGTTGGTTACGTAAAGGCCTTGAAACATGGTTTACATTCCTCATCGAAACTATGTGGTCTAAAGAGCGGATTTTAGAAGTGTATCTCAACAGTATAGAGATGGGGAATGGGATATATGGGGCAGAAGCTGCGGCAACTTATTGGTTTAATAGCACGGCCAAACAGCTAAACCGAAAACAGGCAGCTGCCATAGCAGCCATCTTGCCCAACCCAAGATCGTATAGGGCACAGCCGTGGTCAACCTACATCGAAAAAAGAACAAATTGGATCGTACAACAAATGCGTAATTACGGTACATTTGTTCTTCAAATAGATCCAAGCGAGTGAAAGGGCATAAAATTAAATCGGTTTTATTGGAACAGTGTTTTCAGGTCGTACAAAAGCGATACGGAAGAATAAAACAGACCATAGCCGACATTGAGACTTCGCTGCACGAAGAATCTAAGAGCAGTGCTGGTGATAAGCATGAAACGGCAAGAGCCATGCTTCAAATAGATCGTGAAAATGCAGGAAAACAATTGCAGGAGATCGAGAAAGTACAACAGTTGCTCAAAAAGATCGATATTTCCTCTGAATCAAATTACGTGCGACTGGGTAGTCTTGTTTACACAGATAAGGCCGTTTATTTTATAGGTATTTCGATTGGAGATGTCGAGATAGACAACACCCATTACTTGTGTGTGGCTCTCAATTCACCTATTGGATTAGCGTTATCGGGAAAGAAAAAGGGCGATGTTTGTACCTTTAATGAAAAGCAGTTTACAATCTTACAAATAGCGTAATTAGAGCCAATTCGGCTCTTTTATTGTCGCATTCCAAATAGGGACTTCCAAGATTGTAGCAATATGCCTTGCGATTTCTAGGGTGTTTTCTTTTTCTTCGGATTCATACACATCTAAATGTTTGTTCCGTTCATAAAATAGATTGATACGATATACTGTGGTTCCTAAATGGGCTTCTGCGGTGATCACCCTAGCTCTAGTTTTTCTTGTGGTTTTAAAAATCGACACATATTCTATAGGAGGCAGCTTCTTCCATGTTCCAAAATTTACTGCGAAAATAGAATATACGTTGCGATAACGTTTGCTTTCAAGTTCCATTTCAATGCCTTCTCGCAACCCCAGCTTTAATGCAGCTGCCAAAAGGATAAGTCCGTAATAACTGCCCTCAAAAAACAAGTAGACCGATAAAAAAGCGAGTACGATCGCAAAGAAGATCTTTATTTGAGGAACAGGTTGTAAGTGTCGTAAGGTCATTTGCTTTGTATAATCACATCTTCCATAATAAATGAATCTACTTGAAAGTTTTCTTCAGTATGCAAAACACTTACATCTCCGGTAGTTTCCAGGACCACAGCTTTCACTTCACTCAAGCGAAGTACGTTCGCCTCTCTCAATTTACCTCGCAATTCATCTTTAGAGACCTTACAAGCCGCAATGTTTTCTTCGAGGAATTTGCCATCTCGCATTAACAAAACAGGTGAATTGTCAAGCGTGTTCTGTGCGGCATCACTCTTAAATTGCGCTAAAGAAATTAAATAGTTCATTAAATACAATAATCCAATCGTGATTGCTCCAATGGCTAATTTCGGGTTTCCGGTTCCAATACTCATCGCAAATAAGTTACCTATGGCAATGGTATTAATAAAATCGAAACCTGTCATTTTACTAAAACTTTTTAAACCGAAGATGCGCGTATAAACAATAAGCGCAAGATAGATTACTAGTGTACCAATAAATACCGACGCCAAGGTCGGCATGTCTAAGTCTTTAAAAAAATATTCCCAGTTCATGATGTGATGTTTAAGAAGCGAATTCTTAAAGATAGCTTTAAAGCCATTTGATTTTCGTTAATCTTTTCAGAAAAAACCCAATTAGAACGCGCTATATTATTTCTGAAGCCTAACAAGTACTAACTTTAGAAGACACAAATAAATTAAAAAAAAACTGTAATGAACAACTATATCGTACTAAAGAACAGACCCTCCGGGCGTCCAAAAGAAAGTGATTTTGAATTTAAGGAAGAGGAGCGTCCATCTCCAAAAGATGGAGAACTATTACTTAAGACCAAATATGTCTCTGTAGATCCTTATCTGCGCGGAAGAATGCGAGACGAAAAATCGTATATCGAACCCTTTAAGCTTAACGAACCCATTGAGTCTGGAATTATTGCGGAAGTCATCGAATCTAAGCATGATGATTTTGAAGTTGGCGATTATGTGAATGGCATGTTGAAATGGAAGAAATTTCAGCTTTCGAAAGGTGAAGGCTTGAACAAGGTAGATGGAAATAAAGCGCCTTTAAGTGCTTACTTGGGTGTATTAGGCTTAACAGGTATCACAGCGTATTTAGGGTTGGATAAAATTGGCAACCCAAAGGAAGGAGAAACTATGTTAGTTTCAGGAGCCGCCGGTGCAGTAGGTTCTGTAGTGGGGCAGATAGGGAAAATAAAAGGGTGTCGGGTTGTTGGTATAGCAGGCAGCGACGAGAAGGTCAAGATGCTTCAAAAAGAATTCGGCTTTGATGCAGGCATCAACTATAAGACCACCGAAAACATGAAACAGGCCATTAAAGAATCCTGTCCCAATGGTGTCGATGTGTATTTTGATAATGTGGGTGGCGAGATCCTTGATGCTGCCATGGCGAATATCAATTCTAAAGGGCGCGTGGTAAACTGCGGCGCAATCTCATTGTACAACGAAACAGAAACACCAAAAGGTCCGCGTCACGAAACAACCTTAATAAAGAAAAGTGTACGAATGCAAGGGTTTACAGTTCGAGATTATCAAGCTGATTTTCCTTCAGCCGTAGCTCAATTGGCAACATGGTTGGAAGAGGATAAGTTGACCTACGAAGAAACGATCGTTGAAGGATTCGATTCTATTCCGAAGGCATTTATCGCATTATTTGACGGAGAGAACAAAGGGAAAATGATCGTAAAAGTGTCTTAAAAAACAACTTCCTTAAAAGCATATTAACGGAACCGTTAAAGACCGTTAATCTACTTTTGGTCGTTTGAAAAAATAAGTATATTACTTTTATGGAAAGAGTATTAGTAGTAGGAGCCACGGGTACCACCGGAAAGAAAATCGTGGACATTTTAGATGAATATCGCAACTATATTCCGGTAGCAATGATTCGTCGAAAAGAACAAGCAACACAATTTGAAGAGAGAAATATCAACACGGTTTTGGCCGACTTGGAGAAAAATGTGAGCCATACGGTTACCGGCATCGAAAAAGTAATTTTTGCAGCCGGTAGTGGTGGAGATACTTCAAAAGAAAAAACCTTGAGCGTGGATCAAGAAGGAGCCATAAAATTAATCGATATGGCGCAAGTTGCGGGGATTAAAAAATTTGTCATGTTAAGTGCTATGGGTGCAGATGAGCCCGAAAGCAATCAAGATATCAAACATTATCTTGAGGCGAAGCACAATGCCGATGAACACTTAAAAGCAAGTGGGATGCCCTACACTATTGTACGCCCCGGAGCCCTTACAAACGATAAAGGTACCGATGAGATCGAAGCTTCGAAAAAATTGGGTAAGAGCGGCGAGATAAGCAGAGAAGATGTTGCTAATACCTTGGTCGCTGTATTGAACGATACCACAGCGCAAAACAAAACTTTCGAAATATTAACCGGCGACACCGCCATAGAAGAGGCGGTGCAAGAGATATAAAGCGTTACTGCTTTGGCAAATAAGTTGCGGGAATTGGATTGGAGTCTGTTTCTTGACTCCAATATATATTAATGATCCACCAGCGTGTTCCTCAGGATTTTCATTTGAACGAGAACTTTACCGTCGATGATTACGGTTTTAATTCGGTCGGGTAATTCTGGATACGTTAGAGTTGTCATATAGCCTTTAATGCTACTGTTTCTTCTGCTATAGGTGCATGATGATTAAAAAAAACCTCTTTGTCATTATAAGCGGCTTGAATAAGATAATGGGTGCCTTTATAGAAGCATTTTTCTATTGTGACTTGCAGGTTGGTTTTTTCTTCGGAAAGTGCTAGTTGGTGAGGTAAAAATATCGTTTTGTCCAAAAACTTTTCCGAAGTGAACATTCCAGAAGGCAGTGTAGTAACCTCTCCGAAGAAACTAGCTTGATGAATGCTTTTGGGGTTGTTAAAGACATTTTGCGGAGTGTCTATGGTTTCAATTTTACCTTGGTGAAGAATCATTAATGTGTCGGAGAAGGCCATAGCTTCCTCAGGATCATGAGTAGCCATGATACAGCTAATGTTATTTGCCTTTAAATACTGGAATAGCGACCGACGCAATTTATTCTTTCGAAACGTATCTATATCGCTAAATGGTTCATCCAGCAACAAAAGCTCCGGTTTGTTCGCCAATGCTTTGGCAATTGCGACTCGTTGCTTTTGGCCGCCACTTAAATTCTTAATCAAGGTGTTTTTATATGCGCTTAAGGCTACGAGATCCAGTAGAGTATTTACACGAGATGTCTCCTTTTTTGGGTCTTGACGGTTTAAAAAGCTCGAAACATTTTCGGTGACAGTACTAAATGGCATCAAGGAAAGATCTTGTGCGACCAGTTTTATAAAAGGCTCTCCCGGAATAAGATTGTGGGTAGGACCTAATAATCGATTTCCGTTATAAGATATCTCACCTTTATCTAAATGCAAGAGTCCGTAAATAAGATGTAATAAGGTAGATTTTCCACAACCACTTTCGCCTAGAACCGCCATATGAACGCCTTGTTTGAGCGTAAAATCAATATCGCTAAGCACTGTGGTGTTAGAATAAGAAAAGGAATTGATCGAGACGCTAAGCATTGGTATACATATAGTGGCGGGGCTTGAAAAGCCCCGCCATAAATCCTATTCTTTTACGCCTTGATTGACCTTTTCCGGCAATACTTCGTATCCCATATTATACAGTGTGAATCCGTAAATATCGGCATACTGCTCAATGGTCTTACTTACCGGAGTTCCGGCACCATGGCCTGCGTCGGTTTCTATACGAATAAGGACGGGATTACTTCCCGACTGTTTTTCTTGAAGTTCAGCAGCAAATTTAAAACTATGGGCGGGCACCACACGATCATCATGATCTGCAGTGGTGATCAAGGTGGCCGGATATTCGACCCCCTCTTCTACGTTGTGTAATGGAGAGTATCCTTTTAAGTATTCGAACATTTCCTTACTGTCTTCTGCGGTACCATAATCGTAAGCCCATCCGGCACCTGCTGTAAAGGTGTGATAGCGTAACATGTCTAAAACTCCAACGGCCGGTAAGGCAACCTTCATAAGGTCGGGGCGCTGTGTCATGGTGGCACCAACAAGCAATCCACCGTTAGATCCCCCGCGAATGGCTAGATAATCTTTAGATGTGTATTTGTTTTCGATCAAATATTCGGCTGCGGCAATAAAATCGTCGAAGACATTTTGTTTCTTCATTTTTATCCCTGCATTGTGCCAATCTTTTCCGTATTCACCACCCCCTCTTAAATTAGGGACCGCATATACACCCCCTTGTTCCATCCAAACTGCGTTCGTAATGCTAAAATTAGGTGTCAAACTAATATTGAAACCGCCATAACCATAAAGAATGGTTGGGTTGTTTCCATCCAGTTCAAGTCCTTTTTTGTGAGTAATGATCATCGGTATTTTTGTACCATCCTTGGAGGTATAAAATACCTGTTTGCTTTCGTAGTCCTCTGGATTGAAATCGATTTGCGGTTTACGATATAATTCGGAAGTTCCTTCTGCAATATCATATTTATAGATGCTTCCGGGGGTTACGTAGTTGGTAAAAGAATAATACAAATGTGTTTCTTCCTTTTTAGTCCCAAATCCGCCGGCACTTCCTACACCGGGAAGATCCACTTCACGAATTAAGTTTCCGTCGTAATCGTATTGCAACACTTTTGAAACGGCATCAACCATATAATTTGCGAAAAAGGAGCCTCCACCTTTAGATGGGTTTAATACATTTTCGGTTTCAGGAATAAAGTCTTTCCAATTTTCCGGTGTCGGATTTGAGGCATCGACAGTTACTATCTTTTTGTTTGGAGCATTTAAGTTGGTAACGATGTAGAGTTTAGCTCCTTCATTTTCCATGATATACGAATCACTATCTGTATGATCTAGAATGGTAATGAATTTACTATTCGGTTTGGTTAGATCCTTTAAAAACAGTTTGTTTCCTGAGGTAGAGACGCTAGCTGTTACAAAAAGGTACTTGTTGTCTTCAGTTACACCGCCATTGACATAGCGATGCTTTTCGGCTTCGGTTCCTCCAAAAATAAGTTCGTCTTCCTCTTGAGAAGTGCCTAGTGTATGAAAGTACAATTTGTGCTGATCGGTTTTCGCAGAAAGCTCACTCCCCTCCGGCTTATCGTAGCTGGAGTAATAGAATCCTTCATTGCCACGCCATGCGAGTCCGCTAAATTTGATATCGACCAAGGTATCTTCAATTATTTCTTTGGTTTCGGCATTCATGACTAAAACTTTTCGCCAATCACTTCCTCCTTCAGAAATACTATAAGCAACGGTTTTACCGTCTTCAGAATAACTTACACCACCCAAAGAGATAGTTCCATCTTCGCTAAAGGTGTTTGGGTCTAAAAATATTTCGGCTGTATCCGGGTCATCACCTGTCTTATACCTATACAGCACATATTGATTTTGCAATCCGTCGTTCTTATAAAAGTAAGTATAATCTCCTTCCTTATAAGGGGCTCCCACTTTTTCATAATTCCAAAGGGTAGATAATCGCTCTTTAAGTTCTTCTCGAAACGGAATATCATCGAGGTAGCCATAGGTTACCTTGTTTTGTGCTTCAACCCATTTTTCAGTTTCTTCGCTTCTGTCGTCTTCCAACCAGCGGTAGGGATCTGCCACTTCTACACCAAAATAGGTGTCTACCGTGTCCACTTTTTTCGTTTTGTGATAGTTCAATGTACTAGATTGTTGTTTTTTATCTTCGTTACAAGCTGTGATAAGCACTATTAGCAAGATAGGAATGATTGATTTTTTCATATACTGAAGAATTTTATACGCAGTAAATGTACTAAAAACAAATGGGTCGATTTGTTATAGTCTTGTTAGAATAAGTTGAAAGTAAATTAGTACTGAAATAGCGGCCTGTATGACTTCCAATACTTATAGATCAAGATGATGTTGATGACAACAACCACAATTGCAACCCATATATCTGAAACATCCAAAAAGACATGGAACAGAAAAATATTAAAAGATATTGGCGCCAACAATAAAAGCGCAAACGGCACCCATTTATTGAACAATAGTAATAGTCCGATAACGATTTCTAGCACAGCAACAACGTATAATACATAACCGGTAGCCTCGAGAGAATCCATAAAGTTGGCTGCTGCCGGAGGCATATCGAAAATAGGGATATAACTAAAGAGTTTGTTAGACCCAAAAACGAGTAACGCTAACGCTAGTATAAAGCGGAGGATTTTAGTAAAGGTAGAATTCATAGTGATGGTTGTAAGTGTTTGATATTTAAAGATACAGAAAAATAAAAAACCCGATTCATTTAATGAATCGGGTTTTTAACAATTTGCAAATATGTATTATTTTTTGATGAACTTCTGTGTAATAGTAGCACCGTTGTTCACAACACGTAGGATATACGACCCGGCATTAAGTCCCGAAACATCGATGGATGTTCCTTTTAGTCTTTCGTTTAAGACTCTTTTACCTGTGATATCGAATACGGTAATAAGCGCATCTTCCAACCCGGTTTTTCTATTCAAGTTTAGTACATCTTCTGCAGGATTTGGATATAGAATAAGATCGTTCACTAAATAATCTTCCAGCCCTAAGAAGGTCCCTTCAATAATTGTAAGGGTTTCATTAATATTTGGATTGTCTACGCGGTCTATCAATCCAGATGGCCAATACACGGTCACGCTAATAATTTCGGTGTCGGCTCCTAGACCAAAGTGAGTGTTCAACGTACTCATAAATCGGAATCCTTCTCCACTTCGAACGTCTCTTATTTGAGTGCCTGAAGCTGTAAGAAGTTCTACACGAGCTCCAATACCATTAATATTGCTTTCGGTTCCCACAGTATTGATCGTTAGCCAATTGTTTCCATTAGGTGTGTTATAGTAGATCGTTTCATTGTTGAACGCATCTATAAATCCGTCGTTGTTAAGATCACCAAAAGGACCATTTTCTCCAGAGATCACACCAAACTGCACATTTCCGAAGGTAAGATCACCATTTCCTAACAAAATATTTCCGTTCGATGCGATGTCTAAGAAACCATCGTTATTGAAATCGGCAGGTGCATTTTCAATTCCTGTTGCTGTCACAACACCAATTCCTGATCCTGAAGTTACATCGGTAAATGTACTGTCTCCATTATTACGCATTAACTTGTGTTCTCCAGAGCTTGCACCAATAAATACATCCATGTCGCCATCGTTATCAAAATCTCCCCATGCCGAAGACCACGTTTGCATTGGGTCTGCCAATCCTACTTCATCTCCTACTTCTGTATAGGTGCCATCACCGTTGTTGCGGTGCATTTGATTGGTACGTCGTGGCACTTCACCACCACACTTAGCGATGAACATATCCATGTCCCTGTCATTGTCATAATCGATCCAAACAGAACCGTAGTTCCCACCTGAAGGATAGTCACCCAATCCTCCTTGGATAAACTCAAGGTTCCCCGAACCATCATTGATGTAGTATACGTTTGGCTCCACATCGTGACAAACAAAGGCGTCTAAATGACCGTCGTTGTTAATGTCAATAAAGTTAGAACGTTGTGAGAATACATATTCTGAACCCGAGATCTCTGTAAATCCATCTCCGGTATCATTGGCTTTCATAAATGTAACTCCGTTTCCACCACCGTATAAAAGATCGGTATACCCGTTGGCGTCAAAATCGGCAGCAGCCATACTCCAAGAAGGATTATAATCGGCTTCAGTAGTAGTAATATTAGCTTCTACAAATCCGCCACCACTTTGTTGGTAGAATATATTTACATTGGTAGATTGAATACAAACGATGTCGTCTAAGAAGTCACCATTCATATCTACGACCCCTCTTTCAGAACCAACGGTTGCAATAGATTCAGTCGTAAAATTTAAGGTTCCATTTACTCCGTTTTGGGCATTTCCGAAGCTAAAAAGACAACATAGAATTGCGGAGAGTATTAGTTTTTTCATAATAGGTGTTTTAAAATAATTTAGTTTTTAGTCGCAAGTAGGATCTAATGAGTTTATCCAATCTTCTACAAGCCTTATGTTCTCTTCATGAATTAACGATCTGCCTAATAGCGGCATACGGTATTGTTCTTCAGTTGTATTAAGCCTGAAATATAGTAAAGAATTTTCAATATTCCCCGGATCTACAATTTTAGTATACGGAGGAATGAATGTATCGGGCTCTACACAGATCCCTAAATTCGCAGGGTCATCGGTCATGCTAAACTGAAATCGCATGGGTCTATAGTCACAATGTCGATCGTCTGAATGACAATGCGCACAGTTAATATCCACATACGATCGCATTCTAATATTCAACGGCTTAGACTCATCTCGCCAGTCGACGACCGTCGTAATCTCTGCAGGAATGTTATCTTCAAGATATCCCATTTCGACTAACTTCTGCAACTGATTTTTGGTGCCTTCCATATAGGGATAGCCGGCATTCAGGTTTTGTGGTTTTACACCAATTGGGATGGAATTTACTTCCGATTTATGACATGTAAAGCATTGGCTTTCGGGAGGAATACGATAATTTACGGTTCGCGTCTCTCCATCCTGCATCCAGGTTACATCGGTAAAATCTCCACTTAGATCAAAATAGGCCTCGGTTTGCGCTTCGTTCCATATATAATTAGCAAAGATCCAGCCCGATTCTTTTTTGATCATTAATCGCGTTTCAATATTTCGTCGATTATTCTGCGGAAGGACATTGTTATAATAAAAAGCTTTGATTAAAACAGTACCTACCGGGAGATCTAATATATCATGATCGCCATTATAGCTGCCTTGAGTATTATTGGGCAACCAGATAAATCGTTTTTTTAAGGCATAATCTGTAAAGAGCGTGCTAATAGGCTTGTACGGCACGACGCCATAATTTGGTTCTTGGTCTGCCAGTGTTCCTGCGAAGAAATTATAATCGGATAGTTTTTCATAAGGAACCGCACTCAAGTCTAACACCACTGGTGTTGCTGTCACAACCGTCACCGATACTGTGGCAGAAGCGCAGGCAATCCCTTCATTATCACATACGGTATATTCGAAAGTGTCATTCCCACTAAAGTTGGTTGAAGGTTCGTAACGCACAAGATCATCGCTTGGATCGGAAGGTGTATCATTGACATCTACAATGGTTACGACCCCGTTTTCCGAAGCGCTGGCAATCAAGATCCCTGAGGCAGGAATATTGGTGTCGTTTTGAAGCACATCGACTTCAATAGAACCATTTTGGATTACTTCTACAAAATCGGCTTCCGCAGTAATTTCTAGAGGGGTATAACTATCATCTTTCTTACAAGAAACAGTTGCGATCACGATTGTAAAAAATCCCAATACAATTAAGATATTCTTCACTATGGGGTACAATTTTTTGGTAAATATAAAGAATTCCCTTGTATCTTCATTACTAGGAATTTATCCTTCTAAAAAATAATGGAATATTACTTGAACAAGGGCTTATATTTCTCTTTGTGCCTATAAATTAAAACACCGTTAACAATTGCTACCAGTAGCGCCGGACCAATATTGGGCAAGTTCACGAAGGCATGGAATAAGACAATATTTACAGAAATTGGAACTAACACTATCAACGCCAAAGGAACCCATTTTTTTAATACGAGCAACAATCCAACCATTAGTTCGGTAAGCCCTACCAACCCCATTAAATATCCTTTTCCAACTGGTTCATACCATGAAAATCGCAATACTTTAAAAAGATGCTCAGCTTGAGGATACGCACTAAAATCGAAATCGGGCATAAACCAAAAGAACTTATTTGTACCAAATGCTAACAGCATAAGGCCTAATCCAATGCGAAGCACGAGAAAAACCAATTTCATAGTTTGGGTGTTTGTTGTCCAATTGGACGCAAACACCTAATTTGACTTACACTTTAAGAAAGCAATGTCGACCTACACCAGTGAATGGTGTACCAAATACTCGGCTATTTGAATTGCATTCGTTGCCGCACCCTTTCGTAGATTATCACTAACGATCCACATATTTAGCGTATTGGCTTGGCTTTCGTCACGCCTAATTCTGCCTACGAAAACGTCATCTTTATCGTGTGCATACACAGGCATGGGGTAGGTGTTGGTATCCGGGTTATCTTGTACGGTAATTCCCGGAGTCTCATGCAGTAGTTGTCTTACTTCGGAAAGATCGAAATCTGTTGTAAACTCTACATTTACCGATTCGCTATGTCCGCCGGCCGTAGGAATTCGCACTGCAGTTGCTGAAACTGAAAAAGAACGGTCATCTAATATCTTTTGAGGTTCGCGCGCTAATTTCATTTCTTCCTTTGTGTACCCATTGTCTTCAAAAACATCGCAATGTGGGATTGCGTTCTTATGAATGGGGTAAGGGTAGGCCATCTCTCCCGACTTTCCTACAATTTCATTTTCCAATTGCTCAACTGCCTTAACACCGGTCCCTGAAACCGATTGGTATGTAGAGACCAACACGCGTTTCATGGTATATTTTTTATGTAAAGGCGCTAATGCCATCACCAATTGAATGGTGCTGCAATTTGGATTAGCAATTATCTTATCTTCTTTAGTCAACTGAGTTGCATTGATTTCCGGCACGATCAACCTTTTGTCCGGGTCCATTCGCCAAGCCGAAGAATTGTCAATAACAGTAGTGCCCG
Source organism: Candidatus Ulvibacter alkanivorans (assembly GCF_003333325.1). Lineage (GTDB taxonomy): Bacteria > Bacteroidota > Bacteroidia > Flavobacteriales > Flavobacteriaceae > Ulvibacter_A > Ulvibacter_A alkanivorans. The sequence continues at coordinate 189,180 of NZ_QOLC01000089.1, forward strand.
CTGCTGCAAACTTGGGAGCCCACTCTAGTGAGGTTGCGCCACCTGCAGAAAATATTGCGATATCCGGTTTTTCGGCAAGGGCAGTTTCCATGCCAATTAATGTATACGGTTTGTTCTTGTATACTACTTTTTGTCCTACCGATCGTTCCGAAGCAACGACCAATAACTCGGTCAATGGAAAATTTCGTTCTTCTAATACTCGCAATAATACGGTGCCAACCATTCCTGAAGCACCTACAACGGCTAATTTCATAGGTCTAATTTTAATGGCTCAAAAATACAGTTTCGAAAACAAATTTTTCAGAATAAAAAGCAAAAAAATACCCTCTCAAACAAAAGGTTTAAGAGGGTTTGGTTATACTTAATTCAAGTGTAGCGGTGACGCTATATTATTTCTTTCTTAATTCATCGCGAATTTCGATCAAGAGTTCTTCTTGCGTTGGCCCTTTAGGAGCTGCGGGTTTTTCTTCTTTTGGTTTTTTAGTCTTGTTGTATGCCTTGACAATTAAGAACAATACAAACCCAACAATTATTAGGTTGATAATGGCATTTACCCATTTACCCCACATAACCGCATTTTCGGGTTTTTCTACGGTTCCGTCGGCTGCAACAATGGCTTCAGAAAGTACGATCTTCAAATCTGAAAAATCGACACCTCCGGTAAAATGACCCACAATGGGCATCATGATATCATTGGTAAATCCGGTTACTACCATGCCTACGGCACCGGCTAGAATAACTGCAACGGCCAAATCGATGACGTTGCCAGTCATTATAAAATTCTTGAATTCTTTTAACATGTTTTGATGGCTTTAAAGTTAATAGGCTCTAAAATAGTTAAATCGTTTTCAGAATCACAAAATTAAGGAGTAAGAATGCTCTTATTTTCGACAAACAACTCGTTTTACTCGTTGAGAGATCGCTGTTAGCAATTCATAAGGAATAGATTGAACCGCTTCTGCCAATTCGCCTGCAGTTGGCTGCTCCCCAAATACGATCACCTCGTCGCCTTCTTCACATTCGATCTCACTTACATCCACCATGATCATATCCATACACACATTGCCTATAATTTTCGCCTTCTTACCGTGAATGCTCATCCATCCTTTACCATTTCCGTAGGCCCTTGAAATTCCGTCGGCGTGGCCAATAGGTAGTGTGGCCGTTCGCATGGTCTTTGGTGCGGTAAAAGCACGATTATAACCAACGGTATCACCTTTGTTAATGGTATGTATTTGCGAAATAACTGTTTTTAACGTAGCAACGGGTCTAAGCTTACTAGTTTCCTCAGGGTGGTTTCCAAATCCGTAAAGGCCAATACCGGTTCGCACCATGTCGTATTGTGCGTTAGGATAATTTATAATACCGGAAGTATTCAAGGTATGAAGTAACGGAGTGTACGGCAGACGTGCGGTAATTTTTTCTGAAATACTTCGGAAACGTTCCAGCTGCGTTCTTGTAAACGATTGTTCTGAAACATCTTCACTGGCAGCGAGATGTGAGAATACCGATTTTACAGTAACGGCTTGTGTTTTTTCGAGCTTGTTAGTAATGGTGTTGAGGTCTTCTTCGGAAAATCCTAAACGGTTTAGCCCTGTATTAAATTTAACATGAATAGGATATGCGTGTTGTCGTTGCTTCTCTGCATACGAAACAAATGCATCCAACATTTTTTGAGAATAGATACTGGGCTCCAAACATCTATTTACAATAAGATCGAAATTGTCGGGTAGCGGATGCAGCACTAATATTGGTGTTTCGATCCCTGCGTCTCGTAAGGTTTCCCCTTCCGCGGCATAGGCCACTGCAAAATAATCGACATCTAACGCAACAAGTTCTTTAGCCACTGCTACCGATTCGCTACCATATCCGAAGGCCTTAACAACCGCCAGTATTTTAGTGTCTTTCTTGACCTTGGAAGCGAGATAGCGATAATTATGACCCAATGCATTAAGATCGATCTCTAACACCGTTTCGGTTACTTTAGGCATATGTTATGCTTGCTTTTTAGTTGGTAGTTGTTCGGGATCTTGAACATCGATCTTATTTACCTTTTCTCGCAACATGGCTTTAAAGTAAGCAGCGCGACTTAGCGGTTCATACTCTTCGGTTTCACCTAACAGCACCAGATCATCACTCTTAGATTTTCGATAGCTGTAATTGGCCAGGTTTCCTGTACGTGTACATACAGCATGAACTTTTGTTACATATTCGGCCGTGGCCATTAAGGCAGGCATAGGGCCAAATGGATTCCCTTTGAAGTCCATATCCAAACCTGCAACGATGACGCGCACACCACGGTTGGCCAGGTCGTTACACACCTTTACAATTTCATCATCGAAGAATTGTGCTTCATCGATACCAATTACATCACAATTGTCTGCGAGTATCGGGATGTTGGCGGCTGCAGGAACCGGTGTCGACCTAATTTCATTACTGTCGTGAGACACTACTTTGTCTTCGTCGTAGCGAACGTCTACATTTGGCTTAAAGATCTCTACCCGCTGTCTAGCAAATTTTGCACGTTTTAATCGACGGATCAATTCTTCTGTTTTTCCAGAAAACATAGACCCGCAGATCACCTCGATCCAGCCAAATTGCTCTTTCTGATTTACGGTATTTTCTAAAAACATAGGATAGCGTTAAACTAAAACGGAATTACTTGACGTTCTCATTAAGGATGCGTAAATTTATAAAAACAAAATAGAGAAAAAGCGATTAATAATAAAAGTTATGAAGAAGAAACTTCAAGAAGAGATTAAAGACTTGGCTAAGGAGCTATTGGCTTCGGAAGACTCGTTTCAAACTACTACCGTAAAGAAAACTGTAGCTAGATTATACGAGCGACTATCTGTACTTCAATACCTCGAATCTCAACTCGAAGACGATACTTCACCGCAAGTCGTACCTTCAGAAGCTTTAGATTCTAAAAGTTTTCGCGAAGTAAATTGGTTTACCGAACCCGAGCCGGTCCCCCAACCGGAACATAAAGAGGATCTTATCGAGCCATTAATGGAAAAGATCAAAGATATAGTGGCACAAATGCCCGAAGAATCTCAACGAATCGATGATATGCTCGAGGAGGTGCTTCCGAAGAAAAAATACATGAAGAACGATCTTGAAGAATTTGCAGCTACGTATCAACAAACCCCTACGTTTGAACGAAAGGATAGTACCAGTAAATCGTCCACCACCCAAACCAATACGCTCGAAGAAAAACAACCTGCCAAAGGGGGAGAAATTCCGAAGAAAGACGCAAAATTGGTGGATGAACCTATTACCAGCAGTAACCGTCCAAAATCGATAAACGATATAGCTAATTCAGGGCTGTCCATCGGTTTGAACGATCGTCTTGCTTTTATTAAGCATTTGTTCAACAACAATACTGAAGATTACACACGAGTGCTATCGCAAATAAGCACCATGCGCTCTTACGACGAGGCAGCATCATTTATTAAGGCGAAAGTAAAACCCGACTACAATTATTGGCTGCAAAAAGAGGAATATGCCGACCGATTTATGAATATCGTAGAGAAAAGCTTCAATTAAAAAGGGTGGTTTCAAGTGTACAATTGGATCTAAAGAACAACTGATTTGAGAATTCAAAAAATCGTGTACTGGATCGCCACACTCTTGCTGTCGGCACTTATGCTCTATTCGGCAACAATGTATATTACGAATACGGAAGAAGTTCAAGGATATTTTCAACAACTTGATTACCCCGGCTATTTGGTGATACCATTGGCCGTAGCCAAGATAATTGCAATCGTAATCGTGCTATTGAGAAGTAGTAAATGGCTTACCGAATGGGCCTATGCGGGTTTGTTTTTTGATATGGTATTTGCCACATTAGCACATTATCAAGCCAACGATGGCGGTATGACCTTATCTCTAATTGGGATTATTATGTTACTTATTTCTTATTTCTTCGGAAAAGTAGTTCGATATTAGATTATGGGAAAACTCTACCTTGTACCAACACCTATTGGGAATTTAAAAGACATGACCTTTCGTGCGGTTGAAGTACTGCAACAAGTGGATCTTATCTTGGCCGAAGATACAAGAAACAGCGGGAAGCTGCTTAAGCATTTTAACATCAATACTTCCATGCAGTCGCATCATATGCATAACGAGCATAAAACGACTCAAGGCATCGTACAACGCATCTTGGCAGGTGACACCATTGCACTTATTAGTGATGCCGGCACTCCTGCAATTAGCGATCCCGGATTTCTTTTGACACGTGCCTGCGTAGATGCCGGAATAGAAGTTGATTGTTTGCCGGGAGCTACCGCATTCGTGCCTGCTTTGGTGAACAGCGGATTGCCAAACGATAAATTTGTGTTTGAAGGGTTTCTACCTGTAAAAAAAGGAAGACAAACCCGCCTAAAAGTACTAGCAGAAGAATCTCGAACCGTAATACTTTACGAATCTCCACATAAATTAATTAAAACCTTGACGCAGTTTAGCGAATATTTTGGCAGTGATCGAAGTATCTCTGTGTCACGAGAACTTACCAAATTACATGAGGAAACCATACGTGGAACCGTAGTTGAGGTGTTAGCGCATTATGAGAATAAACCACCAAAAGGGGAACTAGTAATCGTTGTAGCCGGAAAGAAATAATGAAAGAGTTGCTCGCTACGATACGCCAATGTACCGTTTGTCAAGAACACCTTCCTTTAGGGCCACGACCTATTGTCGCGGCTAATTCACAATCCAAGATACTTTTAGTGAGTCAAGCGCCGGGAAGAATTGTCCATGAAACCGGAATAGCTTGGAATGACCAAAGCGGAAAAAAATTAAGAGCGTGGTTGGGAGTTGATGAGAACGTATTTTACGATCCTTCAAATTTTGCGATTCTTCCTATGGGTTTCTGTTATCCCGGAAAAGGCAAGACCGGCGATCTCCCTCCTCGAAAAGAATGTGCCCCTTTATGGCATGAGGAAGTACTTTCAGAAATAAAGGATCACAAATTAATGTTGCTAATAGGTGCGTATGCCACACAGTATTACCTGCCCAAAGAGCCTAAGAATCTAACCGAGAAAGTAAGGTCGTATTCAGATTATCTTCCGAAGTATTGGCCATTACCGCACCCTTCGCCCGTTAACAGGTTTTGGCGTACTAAGAATCCGTGGTTCGAAACCTCGGTTGTTCCCATGCTCCAAGAATATGTGCAATCGATCTTAAGGAGTGATGCGTAGCATGCCCAAATAGTAAGCGGCGGTTTGAGGGTCTATTTGAGCGTTCACTATTTCGACAATCTCAAAATTAGTATCGAACACATAGAACTCTGGTGTTTCTTCTTTTGTTTTTTTACCTAAGATAAGTTCGATATTCTGAAAGTTATCGTATTTCATAATGATCTCGAACGTTTCGTCCTCGATCTCCTTTTCGTAGATGCTCATTAACTGTTGATCGTTACGATACATATGATCATAGGCGACCCCATCTACCGTTTCCATGACACGGGATTTTTTACCGTTCGCATCGTATTCTATTTCGGCACTATTGATCTTACCATTCTTGTAAGCGGTTTCATATTTTAAGACACCACTTGGATAGTACGAAAAATAAGGACCGTCCAAATAGCTGTGCTTATACGATTTTTGAGTGTCAATACTTCCATTTTTACCGTATTCAATATGAACTCCGTGTAAAAATCCTTTTTTGATCTGAAATTCTTCATACAGTTCGCCATCGCGTAAGACCACATAATGCCCATTCATTATTTCATTATCGGTAGTAACATATCCTCTTCGATCCTTCTTATCGATCACGTATCGGTAATCATTATAATCGATGGTCTGTTTACTCAAACTTTTTACTTCATCGACTACATCAACAATATTATTACACGAGCATAGGCACAAAATGCACAGCGAGTAAAGGATGTTTTTCATAATGTATTATTTATGTTTTCCGGGTTCCCAACCGTGTTTCCCCAAATACTGTTCTCCACTTTCTACAGCTCCATCCTCAATGCTGGTTCCCATAGAATCGTTCCATCTATTAAGATATCCAAATAAGGAGATAACGCCTAACATTTCAACGATCTCGCCTTCCGTCCAATGTTCGTAAAGTCGATCTTTAATGGTGTCATCTACTGCATTTGGAACTTGCGAGGCCGCTAAAGAAAAGTCTAAGGCAGCACGCTCCGCCTCCGAAAAAGAAGGGTGTGTTCTATATTCCCAAATATTGTCTAATTGTTCTTGTTCTGCCCCATATCGTTCGGCGGCTCGAATGGCATGTGCTTGACAATACCTACATCCCGTGGCATTGCTGCTAACCCAAGCAATCATCCTTTTTAATGCGGAAGTAACGTTTCCTTGATTGTCCATAACCGCTTTATTAAGGTTAATAAACGCTTTGCTAATAGCCGGGCGGTGCTGCATGGTGAGTACACTATTTGGGCAAAATCCTAGTGTTTCGTTAAAGAATTCAGCGAGCATTCGAGTGTCTGCATCATGATCTGGAGACAACGGTTTTACTAATGGCATGTTCTTATAAATTGGTGAAGTCCGAAAGTACAAATTCCAATTGAATTATAAATTCTTAATAGTTGTTTCTGAAAAAATAGGTTATCATTTAAGGGTTTATTTCTGAAACAAATTTGTAAATTTACATTCTTCTTCTTCCCATAGCTGCTGAAAATATTGCGAGCTATTTTCTACAGTAGAAATAACATAGATACTATGCGTTGGACCCTGAAACCGAAACCGGATCCTAAAAAAATTGCAACTCTTTCCGAAGCACTTGGAGTAGATACCACCATTGCCTCACTGTTGCTACAGCGAGGAATCGAAACTTTTGAAGCTGCAAAAAAATTCTTCCGCCCTTCACTTGATGATCTTCACGATCCATTCTTAATGAAAGATATGGATGTAGCAGTTGAACGCATTGAACAAGCTATAAAAGCAGAAGAGAATATCTTGATCTATGGCGACTACGATGTAGATGGTACAACTAGTGTTGCCCTAGTTTCATCGTACTTAAAAACCTACTATCCTAATGTAGCGACCTATATCCCCGACAGGTATGACGAGGGGTACGGAGTGTCATACCAAGGAATTGATTTTGCGCATGACAATGGGTTTTCACTTATTATCGCCTTAGACTGTGGCATCAAAGCAATCGATAAGGTAGCCTATGCTTCGGAAAAAGAAATAGACTTCATAATTTGCGACCATCACCGCCCCGGACCAGCGTTGCCTAAGGCGACTGCCGTTCTAGATCCGAAGCGTGAGGATTGTGAATATCCGTACAAGGAACTTTGTGGTTGTGGTGTGGGGTTCAAACTAATTCAAGCACTTTCAGAAAATCGTGGATTAACCATACATGATCTTCTCCTATACTTAGACCTGGTGGCAACGGCCATTGGGGCGGATATCGTTCCTATTACAGGAGAAAATCGAATATTGGCGTATTATGGACTAAAAGTGATCAATTCGAATCCGCGTATCGGACTTCAAGCGATCCTGCAACAATTAAAAAAAGAATCGCTTACCATAACCGATGTAGTATTTATAATCGCGCCTCGCATAAATGCCGCCGGTCGAATGAAACACGGTAATCATGCAGTTCAATTGCTCACGGTAACCAATTTAAAAGATGCGAATGATTGGGCAACGGAAATTGAAAAATACAATACCGACCGAAGAGCAGCAGACCAATCGATAACGGAAGAAGCGCTAGAACAGATCACCGCAAATAAAGAAGAAAAGCGACATACCACTGTGGTATACGATGAAAACTGGCACAAAGGAGTAATAGGTATCGTGGCGTCTCGACTTATAGAAACGTACTATCGCCCTACTTTAGTGTTTACTAATAGTGGTGAAAAACTTGCAGCTTCGGCGCGATCGGTAAAAGGATTTGATGTCTACAATGCACTGGAGCAATGTTCCGATTATATAGAACAATTTGGCGGCCATAAATATGCTGCCGGGCTTACATTACTTGAAAAGGATTATGAAGGGTTCAAGGCACAGTTCGAACGCGTGGTCGCCGAAACCATGGATCCTAATTTGCGAACTCCCGAAATAAGCATTGATGCCGAACTGAACCTCATAGACATCACACCAAAGTTCTATCGTATATTGAAGCAATTTGCTCCTTTTGGGCCTGGAAATATGGCTCCTGTGTTTATGTCAAGCAGTTTGAGAGATACCGGATACGGTAAATGTGTTGGCGAGGATAAAAGCCATCTGCGGTTGACAGTGCGGCAAGGTAACTCACCTCAATTTGTGGGTATAGGTTTTGGAATGGGTGATAAGCACGAGATTGCGTGTACGGGAAAATTGTTTAAAGCAGCGTATGTGCTAGACGAGAACGAATGGCAAGGAAATGTTAGCCTTCAATTGCGTTTAAAGGACGTTAAGGCTTAAATTCTTTTAATTCGAATTTTGTACCATCGAATACACCATAGGTATAATGACTAATCCAATCACCAAGATTAAAATAGGTAGATGACTCGTTCAGTTTAATTTCCATAGGGAGATGGCGGTGGCCAAAAACAAAATAATCGAAGTGTTGGGATTCCAATCTTCTTCTGGCATATTGTGCCAACCATTCGTTTTCTTCACCTAAGAATTTTTTATCCTCATCGCCTGAGATCATTTTGTTCTTAACAGAAAGATATTGCGCTAATCGCATGCCTAATTCGGGGTGGAACCAGCGAAACATCCAGTTGAATACCGGATTTGTGAATATTTTTTTCATCCGCTTGTATCCCTTGTCACCCGGACCTTTTCCATCGCCATGACCAATTAGAAAGTGCTTGTTGTTAAATACAAATTCTTTGGGTTCACGGTAAATAGGGATGTTAAGTTCAGTTTCGAAATAATCCCGCATCCAGAGATCGTGATTACCCACAAAAAAATGAATAGGGATCCCGGCATCACTTAATTCAGCTAGTTTTCCTAATACACGAACAAACCCTTTGGGCACGACTGTTTTATATTCGAACCAAAAGTCGAAGAGATCACCCAGTAAGAAAATAGCTGCTGCATCATCTTTGATGGTATCCAGCCATTTAACGAATTTTATTTCACGTGGCAGGCTTTCTTCTCGAGTAGGAGCGCCGAGATGATTATCACTTGAGAAGTATATTTTTTTTCCTTGCGGGATCTGCATGCTGTAAATATAGGGAAATGCCGTTTTACGTATGTAACGATTTAATTATCGCTAGCGAACCACTCGGCGTAGCTGGTGGCAGTTTCCTGAAGTTTTAATGAATGTAAGCTAATATTTTGAGGGAGTCTAGCTTTTATTTTTTCTGAAAAATCGATGACCATCATTTCACTTGTAGGTTGGTAATTTACTAAAAGCACGTTATGTCCTCGATTCTTTAATTCTTGTGCGAGATCTACATGGGGTGTGTTCTTATTAAAAACTGTAGCATGGTCGAAGACATCCACGATCTCTTCTTTTACGATCTTTTTTAAATCACTAAAATCGATCACCATCCCAAATTTTACGTGATCTGTGTCATTTATTGGCTGCCCGATTACTGTTACCGACAACTTATAACTGTGCCCATGTACATTTCGACATTTCCCGTCGTAGCCATATAGTGCGTGACCGGTTTCAAAAGAAAATTGTTTTGTGATACGAATGTTGCTCATCTTCGTTTTTTAAACTTGTTGTACAAAACCACAATAATCAATAACAGCCCTAAAAGTAAAAACAGCCCGTTACCACTAAGAAATCGTAGAATATCCATTGTACAAATTTTTGTAAATGTATTTAATTTTCAACTAAAGGAATGTATTTACGCTTGAATTTAATTACGAGCGCCAAGGCTCTATACGCCACCCAAACGATCAAAGCCAACCATATTCCAATGAGCCCCCAGTCTAAATACAAACTACCGTATAGCACCGGTATGAACCCAAATAGTGTCGCACCTAAAAGTACATTCCGAAGATAGCCCATTTCACCAAGACCTTTAAAGATAGAATCTAAGGTAAATGCCATAGCATTAAATGGTAAGCAAATGAGGACCATAAAGAACATTCCGTAGAAAATAGTAAGCACCTCAGGATCTTTGTTAAAGAGTAGTCCTAATGGGTTGTACAGTAAAAATCCGAGTCCCATTAAAATACCGGCGATACATATATTGTAAAGATTTACTTTCTTTGTTAGACGCCACAAGTCGTGGAAGTTTCGTTCGCCTAGCAATTTACCCCCTAAGATATTACCTGCAGCACCATATCCGTCGAGAAAAAATGCCGTGAAAATCCAAATATTAAAAGCGATGGTATGGGCCGCAATGTAGTTAGTGCCAAGTCCGGTTGCTTCACGTGTAGCAAGGAACAAGGCGGTATTCAAGGCGACAGAGCGCAGGAACAAATTAAGGCTCATAGCGACCAATCTGTTGATCTCTGGATGCAACGGAAATCGCAGCCGTAAAGAGACTTCGGTTTTCTTCAGAAGAAAAATGAGGGCTAGGATGGCCATCACGCTTTGTGAGATTAAACTGGCCCAAGCAGCACCTTCTAGGTCCATAGCAGGAATAAATCCGTCGATTCCATACACTAAAGCGAAGTCCAACCCAATATTCAAACCGGCGCCCAGTCCGGCGATTACCATAGGCCAGAATGTATTCTGCAATCCGCGGAAAAGCCCGAAGACCGCAAAAGTGAATAAAGTTAGTGGAAATCCCCAAACGCGAATATTGTAGTACTGAATACTAAAATCTAATATGATTCCTTCCGCATTAAAAAGTTGAAAGATCTCCTCTACAAAGAAATACGTAGAGACCAATACAATGATACTTAAACCAATATTGAAATAGATCGCTTGTGCGGGGAAGCTATCCAGATCCTTTAATTTACCGGCTCCCAGATTCTGTGAGACAATGGCCGAGATGGCACTTCGAGTTTGTCCTAAGATCCAGATGAGGGCCGAAAGAAACGTTCCAACTATTCCCACAGCCGCCAAGGATTCCGTGCCATAGTCGGCTATGTTTCCAACAACAGCTGCATCGGTACTGGAAAGCACCGGCTCTGCGATTCCGGCCACAATAGCCGGCAGCGCCAGTTGTTGAATACGCTTAAAGGAGATATTGGTTTTACCTGATTTCAAGTGGCAAAATTACTTCTTTAGAATCAATTCGTAGCAATAAAAAGGGTGTTCACTTTGCTTCGGAAAAAAAATGTTGCCCAAGCGTTTATATCCTCGAGCTTCATAAAAGCGTTGATTACGTTTATTTTGACTAAAGGTATCCAAGCGAATGGAAGTGACTTCATCTTCCTGTGCTTTAGCTTCAGCAAAATCCATTAGTTTTTTGGCGTATCCATTGTTTTGATGATCCGGATGAACGGCTAGGCGATGAATGTAGTAATTATTTACATCCGGTGTAAGCCAAGTAACGCTTTCGTATTCCCTATCTTTTTCCGAAGAGATCACTATGCTACCAATTAATGCGTTCTCTTTGAGCAACACATAGAGTTCATCTCTATCTAGATCTTTTCTGAAGGCTTCTAAACTGGGATAGTGCTCATTCCACTGATAGATACCTAAGTGATTCATTTTGGCGGCACAGGCCTTAGTAATTGATATAATTTTCTCAATTTCTGAAGGTTTCGCTTTCCGAATCATATAGCTGGATTAATTTTGCAGTTGGAATAAATATACACTTTTGGGATGAAAAATATATTGGTACCGGTTGGGTCTGCATAAAATTCAGTGAGCAACTTACAATATGCAATCGATCTCGCACAAGAGACCGAAGCGTATATTCATGTTATCTCCGTGTTTCAGGAGGTATCGAAAGTAGGAGGGCTCTCCAACGTAAATACCATTATTAAAGAGGATACCGAGAATCGCTTGAACGAAGTGCTTTCTCAAGTAGATTGAAAAGGAGTGACGGTAATTGCACATCCAATAAAAGGGGGAGTGTTAGAAAGTATTGACCGATTTAATAAGCATGTTCCATAGATCTTTAGGTCTTGTCACCTAGAAGTAGCTGCATTTGCGAAGAGGTTTATTGAGGCAATACGTCCGGTAAGATCATGAAGCAGACCAATATTCCAATTTTAGTAGTTCCGGAGGGAGCCAAATTTGAACAGCCATCAGCCATATTAATGGCTTTTAAGAACGGAACGTTTAAAAAGAACCGTACCTTAGAACCTGTTCGACAGTTTGTAAAACAGTTTGGTGCCGAAGTGAAAGTGCTGCACGTGGAAACCCCTGAAAGTATCCAAGAAATGAGACATGTAAGCGGTAAATTAGAAAAGCTCTATGATTCGTATACCAAAACTGAAAACGCAACTACTTTCCAAGCGGTATTAGAACATTTTCAGCGAAATAATCGAGATATTTTGTGTGTAGTACGCCGTAAACGAAGATTCTTTTAAGAAACTCTGGGAAAAGAATGTTGTGTTAAAAAAAGAATTTCATACAAGTAAACCCTTATTGGTTTTGCAGGTACAAGATTAATTTTATTATATTCGCCATTCCATTTTTGGGGCATTAGCTCAGCTGGCTAGAGCGCTACGCTGGCAGCGTAGAGGTCATCGGTTCGACTCCGATATGCTCCACAGGAGAATAAGCAACACTAGCGTGTTGCTTTTTTTGTTGTACAAAATATCGGAGTGAGAGGTAGTTGTTTGTAAAAAAATGCAAGCCCCAATTAGGCTTGCATTCTAATCCTTAGTTCGAGTTACTTTCTTTTCAAATGTTCGTACGCTTTAAGGTCTTGTAAATAGGCTTCCAATTGAGCTTGCGTCGGATTCCCTTTTAATACTTTGCGCCAGTGGCACCTTAAAGTTATAATATGTGTTTTACTATGCATATCAATTTGTTATGATACAAATATCACAAACAAACAAGTGCAAGTAAAGAGGGAAACCGTCCTTTTTGATATAGGATTTTCCCTTAAATGTAAATCCCCGGGTTATTAACAACCCAGGGACCTATAGATTAAACGATAGGCTAACTGTTTTTAATTACAAACCTCAAACATCATAGCCCAGCTGTTGCCTCCAATTGATTCCCCGGCACCCCACGCGGTTTCTTCGTCTCCGGTTACAGTATTAACAACTACAGCATGTGCTGCTACGTAGACACAATCTCCAGGTGCAATACCCGGAACAGTAATTGGGGCATCGGTAGTTCCAGCAGGATAGGTAGCTTTATAAGGAAAGCGACCAATTTTAGGGTTTCCACCACCGTTGGTTGGTAAATCTTCTAATGGCCCCACAAATAAATGTATTTCTTCAATTTCCCAATCTCCTTCAGTTATATAGGAAACCGTTGTAGATCCATTGTCTTCAGATATATTGACGATGCCCGCCAAAGTATGTTGACCGGCCATTAGATCTGTTTGGTAAATGGTACTGTTTGGGTCACTGGTCGTATCACCTCCGATCTCAATAATAAAATTAGCGTCGGTGGCTTCTAATGTTTCTTGCTCTGGTGAGCAGCCAATACATAGCGCAATTAGTAGCGCAAATAGCGTAAATTTAGTTTTCATAAGTAGGTAGTTTTTAGGTTATTGATCGCTAAATATACAAATAAGTTTCATTTTAACGAATAAAAATGCATTTTATCGATAAAATGATATAAATAAAGAATAAGTGTTAATTTATTTTTATGTGGCCGGAGACTCAGTTGAAGGCTACTTAAAAAAGCTGATAGTGCTTTCTACTACATCTAGCAATGCTTCAGGCATCTGCTCTTTATTCCAAGGATGCTTAGCATTAAAAACGTGATCTGCTCCGGAGATTATTTTGAGAACGCTATTGTCGTTCCAATCGTGCAGTGCTTCGGCTTCGTAGGTCGAAAGTGTAGTATCTGCATCGCCGTGAAGAATAAGTTGAGGTATCTCTAATGTTGAAACTGCATTTTTTATGGTAAGGCGCTCTTCATTAGCTATAAAATCCTCATAGAACTGCCATTTTAAAGGCATTTTTTGATTGGTGCGCAGGTTGTCCACATACATGAGACCGGAATCTTTCCAGTGTGAAAAATCACGCGAACCTTCTTTAAAACGTGTTTTGAAATCACTTACTCCTGCCCATGTCGCTACTTTTTTAACCGAGTCATTTTCAGAAGCAATAATGAGTGCTATACCACCGCCACGACTGTGCCCAATTAAATTAATGTTCGAGAAATCACCAGAATTACTATATTTTTCCGAAGAACTTACATGCGCAATGACCCGTTCGAGATCGTTGAGTTCTATGCTGTAATTATTGTTTGAGAACGCTTCGAGGTCTGGAAAATCAATAGGTTGCTCTACCGTGCCGCCATTATGAGAGAAGTTGAACTTGATAAAGAAGAATCCTGCTTCAGCAAATCGTTTGGCCACTAGCTCCCATGGACCCCAGTCTTTAAACCCTTTAAAACCATGACAGAAAAGCACCACCGGTTTAGGCGTATCAGTGGAGGTATGGTATATGTCGTATACCATAGGTTTTTTGTCTTTACTTTCTAACAGCTGGTTCTTTTTTACGATCATTTATTCAATTTCTTTCTCGATAAACGGTTTGTTTTGGTCGCAAATTTCCAAGATCAATTTTTTTAGTTCTTCTGTAAAAAGCGCAATCTCGGCTGGCGTAATCGTGGTGTCTTTCGTTCTAGACTTGGAATGCTCTTTTACTGCAAAAGGTAAAAAGCCACTTCCTAAGTTTTTAAACGAAATGATTCCTGCTTGGACCTTCTTCGCATTCAATTCATGTTGCATCATACTCGCATATGCCAAGACTTGAAAAGCCTTACTATACGCATACTCTTGTGTTAGCACGTTCCAGTCTGAAATAGCAAGATCTCCTTGTTTTACGTACCCCGATTTGTAATCTATAATACGCAGGGTGTCATTGTATTGGTCCACACGATCTACCTTACCGCCTACATAAACCGGAAAATCGAATTCAGGAATCGATACTTCCAGTTTTAGTGTATCTTCTATACGAAGTATCTTGATGGTATTTCCTGCTCTTAGTTCAGCACGCTCAAAATCGATAAAATTCGAAATATAACGTTTGGCTACTTCAAAGATAAGAAGATTCTTCCCTTTTGTAAAGGTTCCACTTTTATAGCTCTTGGTGAATTCTTGGGTTACAATCGCATTGATATCTTTCTTCAATGCAACTAAGTTTTCTTCTGTGAGTAAGGTTCCTTTTAAGGGTGAATAGAGAACTTCGAGACTGTCGTGGACAATAGTACCCAAGGTGTTCGCAGCTACTGTTTCTTCAACTTCGTCGGCTTCATCGAGTCGTAAAATTTTCTGAAAGTAGAAGTCGATCGGGTTGCGTATGTACGAGGTAAGGGCAGAGGGCGAAAACCCTTTGGCCGCTATCTCTCGTAAACGCTCCATTAGAAGTTCTGTTTTTTCAATTTGTTTTGCACCCTTGTTTTTTAAATGGATTTTGGGTGTTACGCTCAACTGTTCAATAGTATGATTTGGCTGTTTTTCAATTTCCAATTGCAGTAGGAAGCGACTTTTTTCGCCTGTATTTATTCCTTCGGAATGCGTATTGTATAGAAAATAAAGCTCGTTGGACCGATGTAGCAATCGGTAGAAATGATATGCATATACGGCATCCTTTTCGGTAAACAGTGGCAAATCGAACTGCTTTTTTAGATCGTAGGTAATAAAAGAAGCATTCGACTTTCCGGCAGGGAGAATACCTTCGTTTACTGAAGTCATGATAACCGTTTCAAAATCCAACACTCGAGTTTCGAGTATTCCCATAATTTGAAGCCCTTGATAGGCATCTCCTTGGAAATCTAATGTGGTCGTCACAATAAGTTCAGAAAAGAGTCCGTGAACGGTTTTAAGCGTTTCTAGATGTTTATAAGTAGTATTGAGAACTTTTAATTGTTCAAACACCTTGTGTAGCTCGAATAATACGATTCTGGAAATAAGCTGCTCTTGAAACGAACCTTTTAAAATCGTTACAAGTTGTAAACAGTTGGATATAGCGATATTACTTTGGTTTTCCCAGTTTCCAAATACTAATTCTAAGGTGTTTTTATTCTTTTCTTCGGAAGCTTGCAGCAAGTAGTCTAAGGTAAAATGTGTGGCATTATCTAGGTGTATCTTCTTGACCAAATCAGTTGCATTGGATACTAAGGTGCTTCCCATGGGATGGTTTAAGATCCCTAGCACATCTTTGTAATATAGCGTATCGGTTCGCCTAGTATGGAAAGCCAATAACAGGTCGAAGAATGTAGTAGCGGGGAAAGATACTAACGCAACTCCCATGGTTATATTCACATTCGTAATGTTTGCCGGGAGAGACTGCAGCAATGGATTTAGTAAATTCTCATCGGCTAAAACCACAGCCGTCTTTTCCAGTTGCTCTTCAGACAATTGCGAAAGGATTTCACCAACATATTTCGCTTGCCCTACTTGTTTTTGAACTTCGATCAACTTGCATTTCTTTTCACCACTATAATGGTTTCTAATGTGTTGAAAGGGCTGTTCTTGAAAATACTTCCAATTGTTCTTATAGTCTCTCAAGAACAAGCTCGCACTGTGTTTACTGTCATCCAATAAGGTTGCATCTGCATCCCAGTAAATTTCACTATTACCCGTTTCTAACAATTCCTGAATGATATGTTGCTCTGCGGTGTTTAAGGCGTTAAAACCAATAAAAACGTGTGGTTTATCACCATGCGATGCAACATAATGCTGAATGTTCTTAGCGGCTTGTCTATAAACGAGCCCTTGGTATCCAATTGCTTCAGATAGTAATTGTTGTTTTAAGTTGGTATAGAACTCAAACAAACTATTCCAGAAGCCTAAATAATTTTGAACGAGCTCGGTTTGCTCGTCTTGCACATTCCATTTTTCGAGCGTCTTAATACTGCCTAGATAATTGAAAAATGCTTCAGGCGGAACAAGGTAGCGGTCTACTTCATTAAAATCGTTGAGAAGGGTATTGATCCATGTGGTATAGGTTTCGAATGCTTCTTTTTCGACAAAAGCTTCCGTAGCGAGATACGCTTCATAGCTTTTAAAGATTAGAGAAGTGGTGTCAACGATCTTAAGATCGGACAAAGTTTCGATGAACTCCTCTATGCTAATAATGGCTGGAGCGAAGGTCGTTTTATCGGCATGTTTCCGAAGAAAATACTGTAGAAATCCACCGGCTCGTTTGCTGGGAAGAATTATGGTTAGCTTGGATAGATCTTGGTGCTTTTCTTTAAGCGTAAACAGGATCTCTTCTAAAAAGGTATGCATACCTTAAAAATAAGAAACGCCCCCGAAATTCGGAGGCGTTTCTAACTATTTATTTAGAATGTGCTGATTAGTTGTCCTTATCTAAGGAAATCTCAACACGTCTGTTTTGCTGTCTTCCGGCTGCTGTGTTATTCGTAGCAACTGGTCGCTCTTCACCGTATCCTTCAGAAGTCAATCTGTTTGCAGGAATACCGATAGTAGTTAAGTAAGTCATTACAGATGAAGCTCTTCTCTTAGAAAGGTCCATGTTGTATGCATCACTACCTCTACTGTCTGTGTGACCTTCGATATGGAAGGTAGAGTTCGGGTATTCTTTCATGATATCGGCGATACTCTGAAGTGCAGAGTAAGACTCTTGACGGATAGTAGCTTTATCGTAGTCGAATAAGATCGTTTTAGAGTACTCATTCAATTGTTCGATAATCTCTACAGTTACCTCTGGACAACCATCGTTAGCAACAGTTCCAGGTACGTCAGGACACTGATCGTCCTTATCTAGTACACCGTCACCATCTCTATCTGGCCAAGGACAACCGTTGTTAGCTGCAGGTCCAGCTTCGTTAGGACACTCATCTTCAGCGTCAGTGATACCATCACCATCAGCATCTGGACATCCGTTCAATGCTGGAAGACCAGCTACTGTAGGACATGCATCTTGAGGATCTGGAATACCATCACCGTCTGTATCAGGACATCCGTTGAATTCTGCTAAACCAGGAGTATTTGGACAAGCATCGTTTCTGTCTTCGATACCGTCACCGTCTGTATCAGGACATCCGTTGAATTCTGGAAGACCAGGAGTCTCAGGACATTCATCTTCGTTATCGTAGATACCGTCACCATCAGTATCTTTTCCACCAAACTGGAATGTTACACCAGCAGAGTGTTGGAAATGCTGAATACCATAAGAGTCTTCGAAAGCGTACTTATACGTAGACTGAAGGCTTACTGCAAAATTTTCAGCTAACCAGATACGAACACCAGCAATACCGTTTGCGGTACCAAATCCGATGTCGTCAACCCAAGTATAACCACCACCAACTCCAAGGGTAGGATCAAACCATCCACCAGGACCATTGATAAGGTCTCTAAAGCTATATTCAATTTCACCATCGGCACTGTAGTAGCTAAGCTCTCCACCAGAGAACGGCCCTACTTGACCTCCTGTACGAACGTCTCCTAATTTCTCGATACGGTTGATAGTACCAACTGCAGAGAAAACAAATCCACTACCGATATAACGGCTAATAGATAATTTAGAAACTGAAGGAAGAATGTTCCAATGATCGTTTAGGTTGAAATATTCGTCAAAAAGCTCTCCCTTGGTTGAAGCGGGAAGTCTTCCTTTGTCGTCAATTCCAACAGGGTAAACATCAACTGCGTTTACACCAATTTCAATTGCCCAAGGATTATTTTCGTCTTGCGCATTTGCTACGCCTACCCCAATAAGTAGTAGTGCAGCAACTAAAATACTGTTAAGATGTTTCATATTCGATTGTTTAATTTTTAAGTGTTAATTAGAGCAAAAGTAAGTTGTTAAAACTTATAAACAAAAGCAAATCTATTAAATTTTTCCTAAAAACCATGCGTTTCGAGCGCAAAAAAGATTAGTTGTTAGTCAATAATTTCCAATCTTTTACCCACTTTTATAAAGGCATTTATTGCTTTGTCTAAATGTTCTTTTGTATGTGCTGCCGACAATTGTACTCGTATTCTTGCTTTGCCTTTTGGCACTACCGGATAAAAGAATCCAATCACGTATATTCCCTCTTCCAATAGCATATCTGCCATGGTTTGAGATAATTTCGCATCGTACAACATCACCGGCACAATAGCCGAATCCCCATCAATAATGTCGAAACCGGCTTCTTTAATACCTTTTTTAAAATATGCTGTGTTCTCTTCTAGGGTGTCACGTAATTCGGTATTAGTAGACAACATATCGAAAACCTTTATTGCACCGCCTACAATAGCAGGGGCCAACGAATTTGAGAACAAATAAGGACGTGATCGCTGTCGCAATAGTTCAATAATTTCCTTTTTTCCGGTTGTATAACCTCCCATCGCACCACCCATGGCCTTGCCTAAGGTTCCTGTAATGATATCTATTCGACCCATTACATTCTTTTCTTCTAAAGTACCGCGTCCTGTTTCTCCAATAAACCCTGTTGCATGACATTCATCGATCATTACCATGGCATCGTATTGCTCTGCCAGATCACAAATTTTATCTAATGGCGCTACCAGCCCGTCCATGGAAAATACACCATCTGTAACTATGATCTTAAAGCGCGCACCCTTTTCGTTCGCTGCTTTTAGCTGTTTCTCGAGATCTTCCATGTTGCTGTTCTCGTAGCGGTATCGTGCGGCTTTACACAAACGAACACCATCTATAATCGATGCGTGGTTCAATGAATCGGAAATGATAGCATCCTCCGGACCTAAAAGGGGTTCAAACACACCACCATTGGCATCAAAGGCTGCAGCATATAATATGGTGTCTTCCGTTTGATAGAATTCGGCGATCTTCGCTTCCAATTCTTTATGAATGTCTTGTGTACCACATATAAAACGTACCGAGGACATTCCGAAGCCATGAGAATCCATAGCATCTTTCGCTGCCTGGATCACGTCTTTATGCGACGAAAGCCCTAAATAGTTGTTCGCACAAAAATTGATCACTTCTTCTCCTGTAGCGATCTTGATAACCGCATCTTGTGGAGAGGTGATAATGCGTTCTTTTTTGTAGAGTCCGTTGTCTTTTATATCCTGAAGTTCTTCTTGCAGGTGTTCTTTTATTTTTCCGTACATAGGTTGATTTTTAAAGCTTCAAATTTATACTTTATTTATCACAATTTCACCTTCTGAAACATATACCAAGATTTTTTCACGAACCGTATAGCCCATTTCATTGAGTGCTGAAGCGTAGCTATTTATTTGTACGTTGTGTGCATTCGAAGGCGTCCCGGTCTTATAATCTAAAACGGTAATGGTTTCATCATCGTGCATATTCAAACGGTCGGGCCGCAACAACTTTCCGCTCATGGTAATGATGCCCTGTTCGTTCATCACTTTGGCATTACTAGTAAACAAGTGTTGTAAGTCTTGGTGGTGAATAAGGTTTTCTATCATACTTTTTAATATCGAGATACGTTCCGAAGAAAGTCCCTCGATCGCCGCCAGGTTTTCCAAAACGGTATCTAGATCATCTGTGGTTTCGATCAGTGCCATGTTGTCGTGAAGAACATTTCCCAGATCGATAGCTTCCGATGCGTCGGTATCCCACAACAAGGCATCTTTACTTACCCAAACAAGATTATGTGCTTGTGGCGCTGAGGAGATAAAACTAAGGCTCTTTGCTTCGGAAGAAGTCGAAATCGTTTGTTGCTGTTTGTTTCCTTTGTTTCCGAAGGTATACACCGCTTGCTCATCGCTCCAGCTGTTCTTCGATTGAAGAAAAGACATGAGTAACTGACTAAAATTATTTGGTGAATCAGTTATTCTCGAAGGTTTTTCACTTATTATGTATAGCTGCTCCACAGGGCGGGTAAGGGTTACATATAAAACGTTTAGCGTATCTAACTCTAGGGTGTTGCGTCGCTCGGTGTAAATCGCAGCACCTTTATCGCCGTATTCCTGTACATCTTTGTTAAAATTTATCAAACCTTCTGTAAAGTCAAAAGATTCTTCATTCAGTTCGAACCAAGCTTTAGCGTCTATCTCGTGGTGCAATTTGAGATTGGCAAACGGGAAAATGACCACAGGAAATTCAAGTCCTTTCGCCTTGTGAATGGTCATGAGCTGTACAGCATCGATATTTTCACTGGCAGCAATAGACATTGTGTCTTTTTTTAGGTCCCATTCTTCTAAAAAAGAGATCTTGTCGGCTTGAGGTTGCTGTTCAAATTCATGGACAAAGTCCATAAATCCCATTAGGTAAGCATCTGCTTTTTTGGCAAGATCGAATTGTCGAATGCAGTATTCGCAGCTTTCATACAATGAAATTTGAGATAGGTGTTCTAGCTCGAAGTTAATGCCGTGAATAGCCAAGGTTGCATTGAAATTGGCTGCTCCAGCGTCTAGAAAAGTACTAAAGAACTGGTGCTTTGGCTCTTCAATTTGAAAATGACTGTGTAAAAAGTCGAGCAAACCAATACGCATTTGATCGTTCTCGGGAGTAACACTTAACGTTAACACAGCTACCAAACAATTGACCAATTCTGAATACCGCAACAACAGAGTTTCTTGTGAAACCACTGGAATGTCTTGTGATAAAAGATATTCGTTTAGTAGGATCCCGTCTTTTTTGGTTCGAGTAAGGATACAAATATCACGGTATTCGAATTCGTTAGTACGCGCTGAAGTAATGGCCTCTAAGACCTTTTCAGGTTGTAACTTGTCTTTCTCCTCCCGGTCTGAAGATTCGGTGAATTCGATCTGTATATACCCATCTTGTTGTTTTTCAATGGTTTGTTGGCTGCCCTCAATGTATAACTCTTTGTGAAGACTGTTTCCGAAGAAATTTGCGACATAGGTAAAAAATTCATTGTTGAAATTTACAATGGTTGCATGACTTCTATAGTTCTTCGGAAGGTTCTCGGTAACGACTTCTTGTATAGCGAACGGACTCTCTTTAGCGTACAGTTGCATAAATTGCTCGGGCAACCCGCCTCGCCATCGATAAATAGACTGTTTGGCATCCCCTACGAGCAGGAGCGATCCCGATTCGTTGTCCTCATTATGTTGCGATAAGGCGTTGTCGATTAACGGAATTAAATTTTGCCATTGTAATAAGGAGGTATCCTGAAATTCGTCAATAAAAAAGTGGCGATATTTTTCCCCTAATCGTTCATAAATAAAGGGTGCCGGCTGATCTTTTATTTCATTGTGTATTAAGGTGTTGAATTCAGAAATAGGCAGTATGTTCTTTTCCTCTTTAATGTGCTCTATTTCCTGCTGTACCAAATTTATAACCGATAGCGGTACTAGGTTTCGCAACACGGTTTTGTATAATTTATGCTGAAAGATCTTCGCCTTTATTGCATGGTACTGCTCCCTTAAGAATGGAGTAAGTGCATCTATGGCATTGCTAATGGAAGTATCGATCGTTTTTTTGTACAGACTGGTTCCACCGGCGTCTAGATTTTCTTGAAGCTTATTTCCATATACATCGTAATTACCATCTAGGATCCTCTTAAAATGATTGGGAAAGGTTTCCCTGGGAAAGGAATCGAAAGGGATGTCCTCATCATTCATCCGACTTAGCACTCCCGTTGCCATCGCACTTATTTGGGTTTCTAAATGCGCCAATTTTTTCCGAAGGGAAGTACCAAAAGCGATAAAATCATCCAACGATTTATCTTTTAGCAAAGCAACGTGGGGTTGGTCGTTCTCATTAAAAAGGATCTTAGCTGTTTTCGAAATATCCTTCGAAATGTCCCATGACCGGTCGTCGTCTGTTTTTTCGAATACGAAATCGAGTAATACTTTAGTGATCTTCTCATCTTCACCAGCATTGCTAATAAGTCGGTCGACAGCTTCATCTAAAAGGAGTGGCGTGTCCAGGCTTACTTCAAACGTAGAAGACAGTTTAAGGTCTCTGGCAAAGGTTCGTAATAATTGATGATTAAAGCGGTCGATGGTTTCTACACTAAAGTTCGCATAGTGATGCAGTATATGTTTTACCACCAATTTGGCTGTAGAGTGGAGTTGCTCCGGTTTACGATCGGTTTCCGAAGCAATCGTAAGCAGCATAGGCGTTGGCTGTTGCAGTATTTCGGGCTTACTAAACGAAACTAGAGTAGATAGAATACGCGATTTCATTTCGGCGACAGCCTTGTTGGTAAAGGTAATTGCTAGCAATTTACTGTAATCGCCCTCATACTTAGAAGTAAGTACTCGCTTGCAATATTCTTTAACAAGCGTAAATGTTTTTCCACTTCCTGCGGAAGCATTGTAAATATGAAAAGCTGCGTTGGTCTTCAAGAGGATTTTTTACTAAAATAATCAAAATAGGAAGGTAGGACCGCCAATTATTGAAATAATCTATATCGCTATCAAAATCTTATAAATTCTATAACAGTATTTCACCCGGCTATTGCCTAATTTTGAAAAGAACGACAAAAAGATTAGTAACCAAAAAAACAAAATATTATGGCTTTTGAACTACCGAAACTAAAATACGATCACGATGCGTTAACACCTCATATCGATGAGCGAACTATGAAAATTCATCATGGGAAACACCATCAAGGATATACCGATAAATTGAATGCGGCCATCGAAGGTACCGATCAAGAAGGAAAGACCATTGAGAATATTCTTTCCAATCTAGATATGAACAACAAGGCAGTACGTAACAATGGCGGCGGATTCTACAATCACAGTCTTTTTTGGGATGTGATGTCTCCAAATGGAGGCGGGAAACCTAGCGGAGAACTCGAGTCGGCCATTAACAGTGCCTTCGGAAGTTTTGAAGATTTTAAAGAGAAATTCTCTGAAGCAGCTAAGGGACAATTTGGATCGGGTTGGGCCTGGTTGTGTGTTCATGACGGCGGAAAAGTTGAGGTATGCTCAACGCCAAATCAAGACAACCCGTTAATGCCCGGAGTTGGCTGTGGCGGTACACCTATCTTAGGATTGGATGTATGGGAACACGCGTACTATTTAAATTATCAAAACAGAAGACCCGATTATGTAAATGCATTTTTTGAAGTGATCGATTGGGATGCTGTAGGTAAACGATACGCAGAGAATAAATAATATTTATTTAAGATCTATAGTAAACCCTGCTCGCGAGAGTGGGGTTTTTTTATAGGCTTTTTTCAAGGTATAGTGATTCTTTCTTTTTTTCTTCGGAAAAGGTATCGTACTAATTCAACCGCCAGAATAATTCGACCTTGATAAAAGTACGATGAGGTTCTAGGAAAACGATCGTCAATTTGTTACACGCTTTCTCGAAGACACGTTATGAAATTAGTAGAAAAACAAGTCGTTAAAGAAACGGGCGCGGCTCGATGATATTCTGGTTAAACGACCAACAACTTATTACTCGCTTCCTCGATATTACGTTATGAAATTGGCAGAAAAACAAGTCGTTATAGAAACGGGAACGGCTCGTTGATATATAAGATAAACGACCATCCATGTATAACTCGCCACCCCAGAATTTGGCGCATAAAAAAAGGTAAACAAGTTGTCTACCTTTTTTTGCCCCAAATCTACCATGAACTTAACCTACTTATGCTATGGTATGGTTCAAATATATATTATAATTTTTTTTGCAAACTAAGTTTTTAGATAAACAGCCTTTTTATTCGTTAAAATGTAATTTCTATCAACTAAAGTCTATTAAACCAATAGACTTTATGAATTATTCTTCAATAGGATACTACACATACTAGGGTTTTCTTATGGATTAAGAATTGATTTAATTGTCGGAACTTGAGGCAAACGGTAACATACCAGTTCCCGCCAAGTAAATAGTGCTAATCTAGCAAGGGTGCACATTTAATTCTAAGAGTTGGAACTACATGTTGGTGCTGTATGTGATTCTACATTCATACTGATCCTCGCCTTGCTGAATTTGGTTAATTATTTAAAGGTAAGCGCTCAGTACTAGGAGTAGGAACGGCTCGTTAGCGTTCGATGTGATTCTGCATTCATATTGATCCTCGCCTTGCTGAATTTGGTTAATTATTTAAGGGTAAGCGCTCAGTTCTAGGAGTAGGAACGGCTCGTTAGCGTTCGATGTGATTCTGCATTCATATTGATCCTCGCCTTGCTGAATTTGGGTAATTATTTAAGGGTAAACGCTCAGTACTAGGAGTAGGAACGGCTCGTTAAAAATCTCCGTATAAGACTGTAATCATAATACTCGCCACCCCAAATTTGGCGCAATAAAAAAGGTAAACCGAAGTTTACCTTTTTTGCCCCAAATCTTACCATTAACTTAACCTACTTATGCTATGGTATGGGTCAAATATAGGAGATTTCTTACTGGTGGAGCAAGATTATTCCTACTTTTGGACGAAGTGAATTGTAAATTCGATGAACCGCACAAAATAGGCGATTTTCACGATGATTTTTAGTAGATTTTAATAGGCACGTTCAGGGTTGCCTTCATAAAAATGAATGTATGCTCGATTCACAACGCGATTCCCTCCGGCCGTTGGATAATCCCCTGTAAAATACCAATCACCTAAGTTCTTGGGACAGGCTTTATGGAGATCGGCCACCGATTGAAAGATTAATTTGACATCGGCATTGATCGATTCATCACTTATGATATCCGCAATCTTGTCTGAGATCTCTTGATCACTAAACGGGGCATACAGGTCCTTGACATGATTAACAACTTCACTGTCGTGTAGCTCAACTTGCTTTTTACAGCGATGATAAATGTCTTCTACCACAGCAGACGTACCACGTTCTTCGTGCAAGGCCAAGGCTGCTTGAAAAGCAACTAAATCCTCTAAACGAGCCATATCGATCCCATAACAGTCGGGAAAACGAATTTGCGGTGCAGATGAAACCACTACGATCTGTTTAGGATGCAGTCGGTCTAACATCTTTAATATACTCTTCTTTAAGGTTGTACCACGAACTATACTGTCGTCTATGATAACGAGGTTGTCGTTTGGTTTAACGACACCATAGGTGACATCATACACATGAGCTACAAGATCGTCACGGCTACTGTCTTCGGTAATGAACGTCCGAAGCTTTACGTCCTTTATGGCGATCTTCTCGGTACGGATTTTATGTGACTGTATTTGTTGAAGACGCGCATCGGTCAAGGTCTCTTTTTCCTTTAAGATGGCTTCGTTCTTTTGTTTGTTCAGTTCGTTCTGTGCGGCATCCAACATACCATAGAAAGATGTTTCAGCAGTATTTGGGATAAATGAAAAAACGGTGTTTTCAGTATCGTGATTAATCGCTTCCAATACTTTTGGCATTACCAAACGACCTAATTTTTTGCGCTCCTGATAGATCTCTGCGTCGCTTCCACGTGAAAAATAAATGCGTTCAAACGAACAGGATTTTCGAGCAAGTGGCTCCAAGATTTGCGAAGAGGTCATCGTTCCATCTTTTTTAATAATGATCGCATGACCGGGCTCCACTTCTTTCACCGCATCAAAATCTACATTAAATACCGTTTGTATGGCAGGCCTTTCCGAAGCAATTACAATCACCTCATCGTCTTTATAATAATAGGCGGGTCGTATTCCGGCGGGATCACGTAAAACAAAAGAATCACCATGCCCTAACAATCCTGCCATGGCGTACCCACCATCCCAGTCCTTGGCAGATTTGCGTAAGATTTTAGCGAGGTTTAATTTTTCGGCGATGTAAGGAGAGGCCTCGATTTTGGTCATGCCTTTCCCTTTGGCCTTTTTATACAATTTACGAACGGCATCATCTAAAAAATGACCAATCTTTTCCATCACGGTAATGGTATCGGCCTTCTCTTTAGGATGCATTCCCAATTTAATAAGGTTGTCGAACAGCTCTGTAGTGTTCGTCATATTAAAGTTTCCTGCAATAATGAGATTTCGATGCATCCAGTTGTTTTGACGCAAGAAGGGATGCACGTTCTCCACACTATTTATTCCGAAGGTACCATAACGAACATGACCTAAGAACAACTCGCCAATATAGGGAATGTACTTTTTTTGAGCAGCAACATCGTCTTTTAATGCAGGATGTGTCTTAAATTCTAAATTGATTCGATCGTTGATCTGCGCAAAGATATCTTGAATAGGTTGTTGCGCATTCGAGCGTACCCTACTTATATAGCGTTCCCCGGGATTCACATCCAACTTGATGCTTGCGAATCCGGCGCCATCCTGCCCACGGTTGTGTTGCTTTTCCATCATGAGGTACATTTTGTTTACCCCGTAAAAAGCAGTGCCGTATTTCTCCTTATAATATTCGAGTGGTTTTAGCAATCGTACCATTGCAATTCCGCATTCGTGTTTTAAAGCATCACTCATTTTTCAGAAAAAATTAAATCAATCAAAAACGCCCCGACAGTTCAGGGCGTGTTATTATGTTAGTTCTATATCGAATTGTGTTAAACTCTTAAATTGCTGCAAGCGTTTGTGTACTTCCTTTTTTTGAAGGCTTAGCATGCGTTCTGTTCCAAACTTCTCTACACAGAAAGACGCTAGGGCCGAACCAAAAATTATCGCATTTTTCATGTTCTTAAAACTGTAGTCTTCGGTCTTTGCCAGATAGCCGGAGAATCCGCCAGCAAATGTATCTCCCGCTCCTGTGGGATCAAATACTTCGGCCAAAGGCAGAGCAGGTGCGAAGAACATCTCATCTTCATGGAACAGCAAGGCGCCGTGTTCTCCCTTTTTAATTACTACATAATCGGGTCCCATCTCCATGATCTTTCGCGCTGCGTTCACCAATGAGTACTCGCCGGATAATTGCCGTGCTTCTTCATCGTTAATAGTGATCACGTCAATTTTTTTGATCACCTTCATTAGGTCCTCCAGTGCATTGTCCATCCAAAAATTCATCGTGTCCAAGACGATCATTTTTGCATCGTCCATTTGCTCGATCACACTTAGTTGAACCATAGGATGCAAGTTGCCTAGCATCACGACTTCGGCATCTCTGTATTCAGACGGCACATTGGGGTTAAAGTCTGCAAGCACATTTAATTCGGTTACCAAGGTATCGCGAGTATTCATATCGTTGTGATATTTCCCACTCCAAAAAAATGTTTTGCCTTCAGAAACAATCTGCAAACCCGAAACATCCATGCCTTTATGTTCAAGCATAGTGATATAGTCTTCAGGAAAATCACCGCCAACAACCGACACGATAGCTCCATCTACATTGAATTGAGAAGCTGCAAGCCCTATATAGGTAGCAGCGCCACCAAGGATCTTATCGGTTTTTCCAAATGGAGTTTCAATGGCATCGAAAGCAACAGTTCCTACAATTACGAGTTTGGACATACAATAAAATTGAAATAAGGTGCAAATTTAGTCAAAATTATGGGATTAATCACCTGTTTTTATAGCGCAATTAATCGTTATAACTCCTAACGAGCCAATCATAATTTTTGGTGTTACAAACCCTGTTAGGAACAATATTGTATTAACAAACAATGCGCGGCGGCACTTTACTTCCTTCCAAAATCGGCAGGAATTTCTCCCCATGCTTTGGTTTCCCATTTCACAACCTTGGTAGCGTACGAATTGGTCTTAAGCCACTGTTCTGCTCGTGTTATAAGATCGAACAGCGCTTTGTTCTTTTGTGTTCGTTTCAGTTTCGTATTGCATTTTTTCTTTTTTACCCATCCCATTGCGATACGAGAATCACTATATAGGATGCGGTCACTTTTTTGTTGCTTTAAAAATGCGATTCCGTGAACCAGTGCTAAAAACTCACCTACATTATTAGTTCCTTGTTGAAACGGACCTTGATGAAACAGTTGTTTATGGGTTTGAGTGTCGACACCCCGATATTCCATTTTCCCGGGATTGCCACTGGAAGCAGCATCTACAGCAATAGAATAGAGGTTGGGTTGTCCAATTTTTTGAAGTTCGGCTTCGGAAAGTTGTCGTTTCTTTTTGGTGCTTTTGCCTTTATAATCAGCATATTCTTTATTATAAGCAATCTTGGCTTCTTTCAAGGTCTCGAACGATTTGTACTGGGCTCCGGGTACACCCGCTATGGCTTTTTTACATTCGGCCCAAGTTCGAAAGATCCCCGTCGGATTTCCAAACCACACCACATAGTATTTTTGCTTTTTCTTAGTCATGCTTCGGAAGCTTACTATCGTTCGTTTGGTCATTTAATAACTGTTCTATGGTCTTCGGAAGGTATTCGTATTCCAATTTATGAACTTTTTGGGCAATGCTTTCTACCGTTTCCTCTTCTGAAAGGGGCACTGCTTTCTGAAAAATAATAGCACCCTCATCGTACTCTTCGTTGACATAATGAATGGTAATACCGGTTTCAGACTCCTTATTGTCACGAACAGCCTTATGCACATGTTTACCGTACATCCCCTTTCCACCATACTTTGGTAGCAAGGCAGGATGAATGTTGATCACTTTATTAGGAAAAGCTTTTAAAATATGATCAGGGAACTTTAGTAAGAAACCTGCGAGCACGATTAGGTCGGGTTGTGCATCTTTTAATACTTGCAACACCCCATTTGGATCGAGCAGCTCGGGTTTTGAAAAGTACACTGCTTTAGTGTTAAGGCTTTCGGCTCGGGCTATTACTTGGGCATCCTTCTTGTTTGTGAGTACGAGAACCACCTCGGCAATTGGTTGTTGCTGAAAGTATTGGATCACATTTTGAGTATTAGTGCCACTGCCCGAAGCAAAAATTACGA
>NZ_QOLC01000012.1 GCF_003333325.1 Candidatus Ulvibacter alkanivorans
GAATAATATCTTCTCTGCCATTTCCACTATAATCAGCAAGCGCGATGCCAGCTTTGACTTTTTCATCTAGTTCTACAGGGAATCCATCCACATCAGTTCCATCTGCATTAATGGCAAATAGTTTGTTTCCTGAAGAATAGCCAGAAAATACTATTTCCAGATCACTATCTTCATCAATATTATAAGCATTAGAATTACTGTCTAAACTAACTTGATCTGTTTCAAACTGATTAAAACGATCATACAAATTGGAAGCAACAGGATTGGTTACATGTTTAAAATTTTTATACCGAGCTTTAGAGATAAAAGGCTGTCCATAATATTGAATAGAAAGATTAGGATTAATGGTATAATTCAATCTAAAAGCCGCACTAAAGGTTTTATTATCAATAGCAACAAGAATATATCTTGGGGTGCCATTAAAATCTTGCTGGGTTACATACTGTGTTTTATTGGGGTTACTACTAAACTGAGGTTGTATGGAAACACGTAAGGCATCCGTTGGTTGATAGGTAACATCGCCTTCTAGATTAAGAAAAGTAAAATTATTTTGCTTGGCTCCTGAATAGACAAAGCCCCAGCTGGTACGTAAATTTTTACGTTCGTCAGTCCCAAAAAATGAAAATACATAGTTTTCTCTAGAAAAACGCCAACGTGGTCCTCCTCTAAGAATTGTATTGATAAAAATTCTCGGTTTATGGGCGCCTCCAAAATCGATCCACCAATTATTTTTAAACATTACATTACCATTAATTTGGTATTGCATACGGTTATAATTACCGTCAAAATCATAGGTTGTATGTTGTGCAAAGCGTCCTCTTATTTGTCTAATAGGGCCGAAGGGCTTCAGTGTTTTATAACTGAGGTTGAAATATTGTTTAAGCTCATCAGCTTGTCTTAAAAATCCAATATCATTCAATTCTAATTCTGGCGAACGCCAAACAACACCGCCATTATATCCCCAATTCCCACCACCGGCTTTTCCAGCAGCAATTTTTCCTCCAGTACCCGTTAAACTCGTTTTATTAGGATCAAAATCAACATGCCCTGCATCAACTCTATTAAACATATGTGTTAATGA